>PBTE01000006.1 GCA_002726515.1 Planctomycetaceae bacterium
GTGAGGTCTTTAGGAAAGTCTTGAAGAGTGGCTCTTCAGCACACAGTTATTATATGAGTTTATTTTTGAGCTATGATGATTGATTACACTCCTCTTAAACGAAAAACAAAGGTTGTTTTCGTGCAGCTCGGTTCGCCCGAGGAGCCAACTCCCAAGGCGTTGAGGAAATTTCTGCGTGAGTTTCTGGGGGATCCGAGGGTAATCGATATTAACCCGTGGAAATGGAAGATTATATTGAACTGCTTCGTCCTTCCTTTTCGGCCCCAAAAATCTGCCGAGATGTACAAGCGGATTTGGGACGGTTCCAGTTTTCCTTTAATCACTAATACCGCGAATTTCACTGAAAGTGTTAGTCAGGAATTGAAGAAGATCGACCCCGACGGATACGTTGAGGTTAACCATGCTTTTCTTCTTTCATCTCCTTATATCAGGGAGGTTTATGATAGCTGGGAGGAAGATGTGAAAAATGGCGTTGGGGCAACGAAACTAATGGTTATTCCCATGTTTCCCCAATATTCGGAAAGTACCATAGCCTCCGGGATAGATGCCCTCGCCAAAGAGATTTCCAAGCGTGTTAATATTCCAACTTTTGAAGTCATTACAAATTTTCATAGAACGCGCGCATTTATCGATAATTCTGTAGCTCAGATTGACGCTCAGATTAAAGGACTTATTGATAAAGGAGTTAAAGTGGATCGTTTGGTTATGTCTTTTCATGGGATGCAAAAGAGGAGAATCGTTAATAAGGGGGATGATTATTATCGGCACTGCTACGAGACTTTTCGATTAATTGTCGACCGCCTTCAGCAACTGAAACCCGAACAAATCTTAATGACCTTTCAAAGTCGCTTTGGCTCGGAGGAGTGGATTACTCCTTACACCGAAGATGTTGTTCAGCAATTAATCAATGAAGGTAATAAGGAAATTGCCGTTTATTCCCCGAGTTTTGTTGCTGACTGTCTTGAAACGACAGATGAACTTGGACACGAACTGGTTCGAGAAGCCAAAGAATGGGGTGGCAATGTATATCCTATTGAGTGTCTCAATACAAATGAGCGATGGTGTAAAGACTTTGCAAAATATACTTTTACCCAGGCCGAAGGTTCTGCTCAGGATAAGGAGGATTTGGAATACCGGTTAAAGGCAGAGGATTACGAAAACATGCCGCAACTGGTAATGAATGATTCCTGATGGCATAAGGTTTTCTTTGGCTTGGAAAACTAATCGTGCTTTGGCCAGTCTTTTACTGCGTCGGTCGGCCGGGATTGCCACCTTATTCCCTGCCTCAATACGCATCCGCTTTGGGTGGAGACCTTGCAGAACATGGCGCGCGAATTTGAGAGTGGAAATTAAGCGGGTACTGCCTCCACTTGCTGCGGCTTTGCCGGGCACGGGCAGACCAGCACCGGGTGGTGACTGTGACGAATGACCTGCTCGGTGTTGCCGCCGATAAGGTAATCCGAGAGGCTATCGCAACCATGGGTTGCCATGACGATCAATTCATCAGGTGACTTGTCAGCCAGTTCATTGATACAGACGGAGACACTTCCGTGTTTGAGGTGCTTGCGAACCGATATTTCANCTGAGCCTTTCACGGCCTCATCCAGCTTGTCCTCCCAAAGTTTCTGGTCATCCTCCTCCCNATACGCGTGGGCGTAAACGCCGTAACCGCCATGCGTTTCCTCGGTCACATGCACGACATCAAGGTCGGCGTTGAATTTCTTTGCCAGGAGCATGCCTGCATCCACNCCTTCCTGTGCNCGCCGGGAAAAGTCNGTNGAGCAGAGAATNCGGCGGANGTCGATCTCATCCATGTAGGGATCGGGGCCACCGTGGATGCAGAGCACGGGGCAGNCCGATTGCCGCACCACCCGCTCGGTTACGCTTCCCANTAGGACATGATCAAACCCGGTGTAGCCGTGCGTGGCCATGACGATCAGGTCGAACATGCCCTTCTCGGCAAANCGCAGGATGCCTTCATGAGCCGCGGCATNCCTCACNGTCCTGACATCCATCTCGTGCGTCATCAGGCGCTCATGGACCATTTTCTCCATTTTCTTACTGGCCCGTAGTTCCGTCTTCTCTATGTCAAAATCCGTCGCCTGGGATCTGGCATAGTAGTCATGGGAGTCGGCCAGATGGGGATCAATGACACAGAGAAGCATCATCGAAGCCTGAAATTTTTCGGCAAAAATTTCCGCCCAAGGGAGGGCTATCTCCGATGCGGGGGACAGGTCGGTGGTCACCAGGATTCGCGAGATGTTCCTCATTATACGTTCTCCCTTGTTCTGGGATGATGGCACGGTTGATTCACGTTTATTGGATGATTTGCCGTTCGACCGTCTTGAATCGATATTGGCGTTAATCCACCCTATCTTGTCTTCTGGGAAATAGCATGGTCTTCGCTGGGAAAAGGGCTTTGTCATCGAGCCGATCCTGAGAGCCCNCTGGTCAATNNNTGNTTTATGGGGCAACCTCTGGTCCGTTAAATGGGTGTTTCATTGGAAATCAACCTGAAGGATGTCGCACCTGACAGCGAATCGACCCTGTTTGAATTGGCTGACCAGGCCGGTATTCGGGTGCCCACCTCCTGTGAAGGTCGGGGTAAATGCCGCGAATGTCTGNTGGAGGTGACTCAAGGANNAGAATGTCTTTCGCCCCNGACTGAGGAGGAGNANCATTTGCCAGNGAACTTTCGNCTGGCCTGCCGNACNCGGATGNTTGCCNCTGAAGGCGTGGTGCGAGTTCACACCCTCAAGCGCGGTGGGGTGCGTGTGCTGGAGGAGACGTACGGGCTGCCGGATACCGGCCAGCTACAGGAGCCCGACCCGGCCGTGACCCGTGAAGGTGACTGCGTTCTCCTTGATGGTGAAGTTATTGCCAAGCGGGCCGGNCCGATCCATGGGATTGCCATGGACCTGGGCACCTCAACTGTGGCCATGCGCCTGATGGATTTGTCCAGCGGGCAAGTTGTTGCCACGCAATCCTTTGAAAACCCGCAACGCTTCGGCGGCTCGGATATCATGGCTCGGATTCAGTACGACACCAATCATCCGGGCAGGCTGCTGCAGCGTGTGCTTTTGGGTTACCTGACCCGCGCCATTGAGACGTTTGCGGTGGACGCAGACTCAATTTATGAAATTGTGATTGCCGGCAATCCGACCATGCGCGACCTGTTCTTCGGNTTGGAGGTGGAATCCATTGGGTGTAAACCCTACCGGTCGCGCACTGAGCAGGAGATGATTGATGGTAAACGATCGGGCACAACTCTGGCCCTCCCCGGCGCGAAGCTGCGCCTGCCGATGCATCCTAAGGGCCGGGTGTACGGGCTGCCNTTGATCGGTTGCCACGTGGGCGCCGATGCGGCTGCCTGCCTGCTGGCGATTGGGCTGAGCGGGGAAGATCGGACGATTGCGCTAATGGATATCGGCACCAATACCGAGCTTGTCATTGGCAACTCAGATCGGATATTGGCGACTTCCTGCCCGGCCGGGCCGGCNTTTGAGGGNGGNGAANTNTCCTGCGGGATGCCGGCAGTGGATGGNGCGGTGGAACGCGTGGCGATTGGAGAGGGTGGAGTGCCGGATTTGCGCGTGATTGGCGGTGGAGATGCTGAAGGCGTCTGCGGTTCAGGCCTGATCGATCTATTAAGTGAACTATTGCGTACGGACCGGATGAACGCCAAGGGACGGTTTCAGGACGGGTCAGATCATTTTTCAGTTCATTCCCCCAACCGGGTCAGCCTTACGGAGAAGGATATCAGTCAGCTGGCACAGGCCAAGGGGGCGAACATGGCGGGCCTGCGGATTGTGTTGGAGACCTTCGGTATCGATGCGGGCGATCTGGATGTGTTTTATCTGGCGGGCGGATTTGCGCGTCACATCGACCTCGACGCTGCCATGCGGATTGGTCTGATTCCCACTTTGCCGGCGGGACGTGCGGTTAAGGTTGGCAACGCCTCGCTGGAGGGGGCGACGATCGCCCTTTGTTCGATGTCACGCCGGCACGAGCTGGAGAAATTGGTGGGGCGCATTGAGCATGTGCAGCTGGAAAATCACCCAAACTTTTTCGATTACTTTGTCGATGAATGTCAGTTTGCCCCGGTGAGCTCAGGCTGAGGCCGCCATCCATTGCTTGGCCTGGGCGACNGCGTCGACNGCGTTTTTGCTGTAGCCATCAGCGCCGATTTCATCGGCAAACTCCTGNGTNACCGGCGCGCCGCCGATAAAGATTTTCACCTGATCCCGNGTTCCGTCCTCAATAAACGCTTCAACGGTCAATTTCATGGANGGCATGGTGGTGGTCAGTAGGGCGGAAAGCGCGATAATGTGCGCCTTGTGTTCTTTGGCCGCCTCCACGAACTGCTCGGGCGCCACGTCTGTGCCCAGATCGAATACTTCAAACCCGCCGCCCTCGAGCATGGAGCCCACAAGGTTCTTGCCGATGTCGTGCAGGTCGCCCTTGACGGTGCCGGAGATTACGCGACCCAGCGGTTCCACGTCACATGCAGTTAAGAGCGGCCGAATGAGTCCCAGCGAGGCCTTCATTGCCCGTGCCGAGAGCAATAGTTCGGGCACATAATATTCATTGGTTTCAAATCGGCGGCCTACCTCGTCCATGGCCGGCATCATGTACTCATTGACCAGCGATAAGGGATCGATCCCTTCCTCAAGCGCCTGCTCGGTGATGGAGTGGGACACCTTGTTGTCACCAGTGATGACCGCATCATGGAGTTGTTGCAAATCTAGAGGCATGGAATGCGGGATTACTGGACTGGAACCGGCCNGATGGCAAGGTTTTTGGCAGCTCTTACCATTTCAATTCTCCCCGTTGAACTCCTTCACCGCATCGATCATCGCCACCATGTTCTCAACCGGGCTTAAGGCCTGGAGGTTGTGGATGGAATCGAATACAAACCCGCCATCCCGTGAGAAAATCTCGCAGCGCTCGAGTACCTGTTCCCGCACCTCTTCAGGCGTGCCGAAGGGCATGGTTTTCTGGGTGTCGATNCCGCCNCCCCAGAACACCAGCCGTTCGCCATANTTTTCCTTGAGCTGCCGCGGCTCCATCCCGNNCGCNGANCACTGGACCGGGTTGATGATGTCAAAGCCGACATCGATGAAATGCTCCATGAAGGTCTCCACGGCACCGCAGGAATGCTTGAAGGTTTTCCAGCCCGTGTTCCGGTGAATCCAGTCGTTCACCTGACGGTAGTAGGGNGCCCACAGNTCGCTGAAGGTCTGTGGCGAACAGAACGTGCTGGTCTGGGTCCCAAAGTCGGTCCCACACAGGAAGACCACGTCGATTCGTTCCCCCAGTACTTCATTTAGTTTCTCCAGGTTTTTTAGGGCATAATCGCACTGTTTGGAAAAGACGTCGTGTATATATTCCTGTCGTGCGGCGGTGGACATGTACCACTCGGCGATATCCCGGATGCCCTTGGGGTGCTTCAGGAACGGTGCGGGCACCAGCGCGATATCCCCGAAAGCCATCCCGCCNAGGGTCGCGACAATGGCGCGATCAGTTCCCTCCAGCCGGTCCAGTTCAACCCGGTAATGTTCCAGGTCCTCCTCGGAGATCAGGCCNAACTCCTCCAGGTTATCNTCCGGGTCGAGGTTGTCCTCGTCGATCTCCGGCTGCCGGACAATGGTGTCAAAGAAAAATCCGTTGGAAGGCATTTGCCCGCTGGGTGGCACGCTCATGTCGCCCTCGGGGTAGATGTACACGTCGCCGTTGGGNTTCACCTGGGTGTTAAAGTGTTCGGAGACCAGNACCGTCTGCCCCCAGGGCGTTTGGAATTCCTTGTAGTTCTCGTTGGGAAACCCAAAGAGGGTGTTGAGGGGAACCACGCCGACNGTGTCGATCCCCATCACCTCAGCCAGATCCNCCTCCACCTCNCCGAGCATCTGGTAGGGTTCNCAGATTTTGACCAGCCGATTTTCCAGCCCGTAATGCTCGCGCAACTGCTCAACGCAGGAGGCGTGGANGCCGGTCACCGCCGTGCTGCCAAAATCCATNGGGAGCCGGCCGCCACCCTCGTGCGCCAGTGTTTTTCGGAGATGATCCCTGCGGGTCAACATGCCAGTGGTTGCCAGTCAAAATCACGATACCTGAAAATGCAAGNTTTCATCTGTAACCTGTGGGCAGTTTCGACATTTCTTTCCGCTTGCCTTCATTCTCTTGCCTCGTAAGNCTTGGGCCCAAGCGCGTTGCGTTTAATATTCACCCATCAAGACCGATGAAAGAATCCCTACTGCAAGCCCTCACCAATCGGACCCTGCTTGGCGATGGGGCCATGGGTACCGAGTTGCAGGCCGCCGGGCTGGATAATGGCGCCTGCGGCGAGCACTGGAACCTCGTTCACTCCGACCGTATTGAGTCCATTCAACGCCGCTACGTTGAGGCGGGCGCAGACCTGCTCATCACCAATACTTTTGGCGGCTGCCGTATCATGCTCACCCGCCACGGTCACGGTGCGGACACGGTTCCTATCAACCGAGAGGCCTCAGCGATTGCCCGGCGCGCCTTTGGCGATCGGCCGGGTTTTGTTCTTGGAAGTATCGGGCCCTTTGGTGGGCTCATGGAGCCCTACGGAGACCAGCAGGAGGGGGATGTCNGCGAAGCCTTTGAGGAACAGGCCAAGGCACTGGTGGATGGCGGTGTGGATGCCATTATTCTNGAGACCCACACGATGCTCGAGGAAATCGGCATCGGCATCGAGGCAGCCCGGCAGGCAGGCGCCCCCTGTGTGATCGGTTCCTTTGCCTACGATGTGACCCATGATGGCAGCGAAATCCGGACCATGATGGGCATCAATGTGGAGTCGGCCGCGGAGTTTGTTGCCCAAGCCGGGGCCGATATGATCGCGCTTAACTGCGGCACCGGTGTGGATATGGATTGGGCCGCCAAGGCTGCTGAGCGTTACCGGGCCGCCTGCGGTCTACCGGTCATGGTTCAGCCCAATGCTGGTTTGCCGGTAGTAAAAAATCAGGTGACCACCTACCCGCAAACGCCGGCAGAAATGGCGGCCTGCCTGCCTGGGGTGGTTGAGGCGGGGGCCTCAATCATCGGTGGCTGCTGTGGTAGCACCCCGGTCCATATCGCTGCCCTGCGTGAAGGGTTGGATGCACTTTTGCCTCAGGAAGAAGACGAGGAAACCTAGAGGGCGACACTCAGGCCGGACTTTTTTACGCTCAAGCTGTCTTGGGTGAAAAATTTCAGGTGGTGGATCGGGCGTAGTCGAACATGGCCACCACATTTTCCTCCGGGGTCTCCGGTGGCACCTCACAACCGGCTGCCAGAATAAAATTCTCCCCGGCCTCCTCGTGAGCCTGGGCAAAATCCGCATGGATTTGATCAGGCGTACTGTCCTTGATCTTGCGCACCGGGTCGAGATTGCCCGACACGCACTGTCTGGGCCCCACGCCCTCGCGTACTTCTGCCACCGTCTGCAGATAATCGATGTCCAGCAGGTCCACACCCAGGTTCCTGATTGACTCGTACTTGCCCTGGATATTGCCGCAGATGTGCAGGCGCACCCGGGCGCCTGCCTCGTGGATGGCATCGACAATCTTCTTTTCCCGCGGCGCGACCTCTTGCGCGTAATAGGTGGGGTTGATCAGTGAAGCGGCCGCATCGCCAATCCCAATCAGGGTGGCTCCGGCTGCGATTTGGGCCTGGGCAAACTCGATCTCCATCTCCGTCACCCAATCCATGAGATCGAGTACAAATTCAGGCTCAGTCACCGTCTCCAGCATGACCTCGTTGATCCCGCGTAAATCCGATGCCTGCGCCATCGGCCCTTCCACCCAGCCCTGAATGGGAATGGTGTCGCCCACCTCCTGGGCGAAAAGCTCAATGGCCCGAATCCGTTCGGTCATCAACCCGCCACCATGAGGATCAGGCCGTTTCAACTTCTGCAAATCAGCCGGCTCCTTGAGCAGATGATTGCGGCAGGCCGGCGGTTGGTTGTCATAATACTCCAGCTCGGCGCCACAATCGGCCGCCTCGGAAAAAGGCTGGCAACAGCAGGAGACCAGATCGATACCGTAACGCTCCACCAGTGCCATGTTGCCCTCCACCAGTACGCGGTGATCGCTGCAGTATTCATCATACCGCCGCCCGATCAGGTTGCCCGCATAGACCATGAAGATGGGCAAAGCCGGTATCCGATCCACCGACTTGCCTTCCAGCCGCGCCCAGGTTCGCTCAGCAGAATTCATGGTTGGTTAATACAGTCAGCCATCCACGGATCATGAGGCAGGGCCAAATCCAACACCAGCTTCGATTGAAT
>PBTE01000009.1 GCA_002726515.1 Planctomycetaceae bacterium
GCAACAGGCTCATCGTTGTGGTATCTGAACAACTTGGTCCTGTCAAGCGCAAGCATAAGACTGTCGACAATGGGGTCTCCGGGTGGCGCATCGGCCGCTTCCGCTAAGACCCTTCGCAACTGTGATGAGGTGAGATCTTGACTCATTACCACACACCCTAGTCGGTGGTCCGCGTTGGAGCCGGTTACATGTAATAGGATTGCGCTTGCTACCCCCAAGGAGGGTTTTGATGCTCAAGGAATCTCTAGAGTCTCTGCTCGAAACAGACGAACCAGGCTGCAGGGTGGGACGCATGATGGCCGACTTCGACGAGGAAACGAAGGAAGTATTCATCAACGTAATGAAGAGTCTCGCGTCTTCTCGAGCGATCGCAATGGAGTTGCGTAAAGAAGGAATCATTGTGGACCGAAGCACTTTGGGAGCAGCAAGACCCTGTTTCAGGGGTGGCGCTGAATGTGCCTGCGGCTACGGAGAAGATCAGTGAGCAGGAAGCCTCCGAAACCCCTGAAGGATCGGCTGGCAACGGTCCAAGGGGAGGCCGATACAACTGATGCGTTGAGAGACAAGAACATGCCTCCCGGATGGGAGGCTGGTGTCAATTGGGAGGGAACTGAAGGGACAATTTCTACAGGCCCAGTTGATTCCGATCAACCCAACTGGGACAAGATGCTTTCTGCTCGCGGCTTAGACCCTGAGGTGTACGAGGTAGAGGGCGACTCTGTCAAATTTAGTTCATGGGATGGTGCGGGCGGAACGCTTCGGTTCTCATTCAAAGCCCAGATTCGACTCAAGCGACCAGCCTCATACATCCTACAGGAAGACGTATATCAGAGCATCCGGAAGGGTAAAAAGGTAAAGCAGAAGCCTCCATCTGGTAGTTGTCACTTTGTCATTGCACTGAGCGACTGGCAGGTTGGCAACAGAGATGGCGGAGGAGTAGAGGAACAAGCCCATAAAATAGCCGATCTGGTAGACCTAATCCCTCAACGTATCGCTGATCTTCGAAAGATGGGTTACAAAATAGGTCATGTAGTTGTAGCCGGAATGGGTGATTTGGCTGAGGGGACGTGCGGTTTCTACCCGGCGCAAGAGTTCAGGGTCGAGGTGGATCGCCGGGACCAGATGAAACTGGTACGGCGTGGACTGACCGACATCATCAAAGCGGCGGCTTCGACAGCCAAACAGGTCACGGTTCTCACGGTGGGAGGTAACCATGGAGAGAATCGATCGAAAGGCAAGGCCTACACAACAACTGGAGACAACGATGATGTCGCAGTCTTTGAACCAATCGCTGAAGCATTCCAAGAGA
This sequence comes from Planctomycetaceae bacterium, assembly GCA_002726515.1. Taxonomy (GTDB): domain Bacteria; phylum Planctomycetota; class Planctomycetia; order Pirellulales; family Pirellulaceae. The sequence continues at coordinate 1,310 of PBTE01000009.1, forward strand.
ACAAAAAGGCATACGGTCACGTCGGATTTAAAATCCCAAGAGAACAACTTTCCATGTCGATCGGTCTTGCCGGTCACATCGTTGCGTTTACTCATGGACACCTATCGCGACCCAGTCAAAACGCTGCGCAATCTCTATGGGTTTGGTGGCAGAAGCAAGCGATGGGACGCGGCCACCCGGGGGTAGCCGACGCAAACATCCTAATATCAGGCCACTATCACCATCTCAATGTCAAAGAGCAAGAAGGGCGGGCTCTATTTATATGCCCAAGCCTTACAGCCGTAGGTGAGTATTTCCAAGACAACATGGGGGTCAAAACCCAACCTGGAACGCTCACTATGACGGTGGACGAATCAGGTTGGGGGAACCTCCACCTGATCAACTAAGCCGTGCCCCACTTGTACACGGTAGAGAAGATCTACAACTTCACCTGTTCTGGATGCAAGAACTGGTGGTCCTACGCCTCAAGCCACAACGGCCTGCCCCTCTACATGCAGCAGAACTTCACCTGCCCACACTGTGGTCACAGGGATTCCATCGGGGTGAAGTACCAGTGAGCGCAGGTGGCTTTCTTCTGCGGTCCCCCGTACTGCTGATGCGGTGGCTCAAGGAATTCTGGGACTACCTCGGGTCAACACAATGCTGGTGGGGTCACTGATGGGCTGGTTCCTCGACAACAAGAACAACCTCCGGCGAGAAAACGCCGCGACTCATCCTTCAATGATTGCGAAAGGCGCCGTTACCTCTACAGAGGAAGACTACATAGAGAGACTGCGTAGTGAGAACACCCGGTTGCTCGCAGAGCACAAGATTCTCATGGACAACAAGAACCTGCACACACTAGCCCTAGAAAACGAAGTGCTCGCAGCCATTATCGATGGTCACCTGTTCAAAGAACGCCTACTAGAAATAGTAAAAATAGTCCTCTTCACAGAACTAGACACCTTCCTCGACAACCGTTTCACCAAAGGATCCAAGTACCCAGACGAACGGGTAGCAGAAGTCAAAGCCAAACTAGACACCCTCAATAATAGTCCGGAAGAAAACCATGGAAAATAGTTCCACACCCCTAGAAGGACTGTTTATACACAGATTCAAGTGGATGGACGACGCGTACTGCAAAGGACGCACCCACCTCATGTTCCCCAAAGAACACAAGGACATCACCTACATACAACAAGCAAGAGCCATCTGCGAAGAATGCACCGTCAAAACAGAATGCTTCAACTACGCCCTAGAATTCCCTCCTGCCGACATGCATGGAGTGTGGGCCGGCATGACCAGCCGACAAATAGCAGCAGAACAGCGTAGACAAGGTATAAAGCCAGTACGCCCCACGCTAAGTCAGATGTGGAACGCATGGAAATAACCCGGCGGGCGTACCATGGGTATCGCGCTCCGATTGGCCGGGTGAGAGACAAGGGGGCGGAATCACCATGGGTATCGTTTTCCGGTTGACCCCCTAGAAAGAAACCCGGCGCCCCCGTGATGGTTGTCGTCTGTCACATGGCCGGGTAAGAAACAAGGGGACGCAAGTGCTATGGATGTCGGGCCTGAATTGATCCCCCAAGAAAGACCCGGCGTCCTGACGGTGGGTAACGGAGGTGCTCTGGCCGGGATAGAAAAAGGGGACGCGCCGATGATGGGTATCGGTTCATCACTGGCCCCTCACAGAAAGACCCGGCGCCCTCACAATGGGTAACGAAAGTGCTCTGGCCGGGTGAGAACTGGAGAGCGGTCATAGTTTAGGTATCGCCTCCCACAGTGGCTCTCCTAGAAAGACCCGGCGAAGCCACACTGGAGAACGTTTCTTTCCTAGCCGGGTGAGAAACAAAGAGGCGCGCGCTATATGGGTATCGCTTCATCAGTAGCCCCCAAGAAAAGACCTGGCGTCGGTTGTATGGGTAACGTTTGACGCTTGGCCAGGGAAAGAAACAGTGGAGCGCAGGTCCCATGTGGGTATCGGCGGATTAATGGCTCCACTAGAAAGACCCGGCGGGCCTGCTTTGGGTATCGCGACGTGCGCGGCCGGGTAAGAACAAGGGAGCGCGGATCCGTTAGGTATCGGCATTGGCGTGGCTCCCCCAGAAAGGTGACCCGACGGGCCACATCCGGGTATCGAGGGGTCCTTGGTCGGGTACATAGACAAGAGGTTACCTAACCAACTCTCAAATTGCAAGTCTCACAGAACTTCATGCCAGCGACTTCCACCACCGCCATGTCACAAGCCAATTCCCCACAGGGCTGCGCCAGTTCGGCCCCTGTGGCGATTGCTTTGATTTGTTCTTGTACTGTTGGGAGGGGGTGGAGTGTTTTTTCTGGTGTCGGGAACCCCTGTTCTCGACGCATCTCGCTGTAAATACACCACTTTATGTAGTCGGAAAGGTTTAGATCGGCCTTTTTGGAGGCTTTCAGGATCCGGTTTTTCTCTTTTCCGCTTATTCGAAGCACAATATTGTACATTCGGTAGGGGTATTTGGCTCGGGTTGCCTTTCTCACTGTTGTTCGGCGTCTCTTTTGACCAAAGTTATTAGATATTCGGTTAATGTCATGCCGTATGCGTCAGCCTGGGATATAAGTAGACGCTTGAAGTCTGCTGAAACCTTCAGTGTGAGGGTTGATTTGTCGCCTGTGGGTTGCTTGGGCGGCCTACCTGGGTTACGTCGCATTGCTTTCCACCACCGTTAAGCCCCTAGCCATATGTTGTTTAAGGTTTTCAGTATACGCTGCCAGTGCCCACTGTCTGTCCCCGTTGGTGTGCAGTCCCCAGACTACGTCGGGTCCGATTTGTTCTATGGTTTTGAGCACCACCTCGTGTTCCGCTACTTCTTTCCGGGTTTTTATTGTGGTGCCTTCGTTCCGGGCTTTTATTCCGGCCTGGATGTATGACCAGAACTCGTGTTCGGATGGAACGGCTTCTTTTTTGGTGATGACGTGTCGGCGGAGGGCTCCAGGGGTGGGCATGAATTTGTCAGAAATTGCGCAGGCTTCCAGGGCCTGGCGGCAGTCGTCGAAGCCGATGTCATGCAGTACAGAAAACCAAGATTTGAACGTGATGTCCTGGTCGGCGGCGTACAAAGTCTGATTAAATAAGGCGAAGGTCATGAGAACCAGGTCCTTGAGTTCATTTTTTGTCATTTTTACCACTTCTCCTCGTGGGGCTCGCCGGAGCCACCCCATTCCGAAGCCGGGCCGGCCACATAACTAAGAAAACGCTCGATGTGATCCTGGTCCCGGAAGATCAGTTCAAGATCGTCGTACTTCTTGTTCTGTTTATTGCGACCCATATGGAAGTCGCTGCGCTTGCACCCATCGATGGCACGCATGCATTCGAGAGCCCCGTAGTCTGCGATAGCAGAAGCAACCTTAAGGCGGCGTTTCTTGTCAAGGGCCGGCACCCGAGTGCGACCTGGTCTCATCTGGGATAGCCAGTACTCATACACCTCAGATATCAGGGCATCAGAGACCGTCTCGGCCTTACGTCGTTGCTCTTTCTTCAGGCGCGACTCACCACGTCTCTTTGGAGACGGAGTCATGGCCCAGGGACATAGATCATTGAATAATCCAGCGCTTTCCACCACCGGAAGGCAGTAGCCGGAGTATACAGAAACTCAATGTCCTCGTCAAGGAATTTCTTCAGGATCCCTTAACCCCCTTTGGAGGGGGGTTTGGGGGGAACCTTTAGAAATACTCGGACTGATATATGGACGCGTCGATCCAGGACCGTGATTTTTCAACGATCTGATGTAGCGCCGGGCCGGCCGCTTGGTTGTGGGGCGAGAACCTAGCACGGTCACTTGGCCGGCGCCAGTAACTATCTCAGAAAATGAAGAAATGTGGTAATCTGGTAAGGCCGAAGCAGTAAACACGGCGAAGCAATGCGGTTGAGTCCGGGGACTCCAGTGGTGGCAGGTGGCGCTGATCTCTCCGGACTCCCGCATTTTTTGGGGGGTCTTCTCGATTTACCCGTAGTGCTATCCACCACCGCATTGCCTTAGCCGCGAGGCTCAAAATCGAAATCCCAATCGGCGATCGGGAAATTCCGAACTCACATGCAAAGTTCTGGTTTGTTTAAGCCAGCCAGGTAGCCTGGTGGCATAAATCAGAAAGTAAACTTTTTGGCTTACTTGTACTCGAAGGCCCCTGGAAGAACTCGGGGGCCGGCCCAGAACTTGGCTTTTTGTTTGATTTCTGAAGTGTCTTGCTGAATGAGAATCATTCTCACGACCTGTCGAGCACACCTCCTCGGTTTTGTGCTTTTTCTTCACTTTCTGAAGATGGCCGCCTGGTTTGGCGGCAGGTTCTTGGCTTTTTGCCAAAATCCCGGCGGAGGACGCCTGGTAGTATCTGTGGCGTTATTTACATAACCGCAGGTCAGAGGTGGTTTTGCGAAATAACTTCCCTCGTCGAGAGTAGCGGGGTTTCAGAAGTTGGCTTTTTTGCCAAAAGTTGGAGCGCTCGAGGCCGACAAAGAACAAAATGGGGGGTGGGAAGAACTTCCCAGATAGATTAGACAAACCTGCAGGTCAGAGCGTTATCACTCGTTCTCAACTTGGGGGGTGGAATCCAGAAGTTGGCTTTTTTGCCACTTTTGTCGTTTCGGCGGCTGATTTACTCGGAGGGCAAAGACCCCGCCCAGTCGAAATCCCCAGTTTCCGCATGCGCTCGGCTTACTTTAGCGGCCAAGGAATTCAAGAACTGCTCCCATTGGTGCTCACGCACTGAGAGATCCTGAAAAACGTTGCGAACCTCATCAAGGTTTTCTTGTACGAACTCATCAGAAAACGCAGCAAGGATGACTTTGTTGTCGGCAGACGGCAGAATCACGGGGCCATCTTGGTTGAGCACCGACCTCGGGTAGTGAACGGCTTTGATAATTGTTTTTCCGTCGCTGCCGCAGAAGAGCACGTCATTCCCGTCGCCTTGCGTCTCGATCATCTGTTCGGCGAGTTTGTCCATGAGATCCTTGAGTTTGGTGGTCTCCGGCCCCGGCAAGGACTCCAAGAACCGCATGATTTGGTCCCTGAGGTACTCGATTTCCTGTCGGTCCATAATGCCTCTCCTGCGGTGAAGGGGGTTGTCAGATATGCGACTCTCGTACTAGTGTAGACGTATGGACAACAATCTCAGGTTCCAATGGTACGTCGTAGCACTCAGGCAGTTCGCCTCCCGAGAGGGACACTGCCGGGTGCCGGCCCTACACGTCGAAGTACTGGAAGGCATGGAAGTCAAACTTGGCTCATTCGTGTCGTACCAGAGGCAACGCCGGCGCAAGTTGCGAGAAGATCTAAATCTTGCACAAAACCGAGGAGACCTCGAAGCGGTTCGCAAACTTGAGTCAACCATGCGCAAGTTTAAGGAACGTGAAGAAGAACTTGAAGCAATTGCTGGCTGGGCATGGGGACCCTTGCGTCCCGGGCCGTCCTCCAAAGCAGCACGCAACAGGGAGATCAAGCAACTCTACGGAAACGGCACTCAGGTCAAGGCCCTCGCCGACAGGTACGAGTTGTCACGTCAACGCATCCACCAGATCGTTGGACCTGGGGCATTGACCAATGCCTGAGACCGTGGACCCCAAGGAACTGACGGCAACTGCGCCGATTCTGTTCATTGTCATGTCCATACCCCTCTACGCCGTAGCGCTGTGGGGTGTCCTCAAGATCCTAGATGCGGATCTCCGCTGGACCCAATGCTCCGCAGTCTGTGCCATAGCGATGGTTATGAGGATGTGGGACCGGGGGCTGTTCGGCCAGAAGCGAAAGTGACCCCACCGGAGTAAGGAGGAACGCAACCTCCAGTGGGGCCAGATCCTACCAACCCATCGGGTAGTCGTCGTTGAGTCTTGACCCGTTCATGCGCTTGTAGACGTAGCGGAGTTGGCGCGGCCAATGAGTGCGCCCCTTCTGCCCACGTTTCATGTTCTTGAGCATGCTGACCGCCTCGTCCAGATGCGGAACGACGATGACACGATTGCGGATGCAATACTTGATGCACTGCATGGCGAGTGCTTCTGACGAGCCTTGCCCGTCACCGCAGACGCCACCGTCGCTGACCCAAATGACAGGAGAGTTGGAACGCTGCTTGTGGGCGACGCCCCATTCAAGCGCTGGCAGGTCGACGCCGTTGCCTTGCCCGGTGAAGGGTAGTTCCTCGCACATGCGCCCCTTGTCGGCCAGCACCCAAGCGTTCGGTGAGTTCGCCCCACGATCGGTGTAGCCAAGCACGGTGACGCCGGGAGCAGCCTGTAGAATCTCACGAATCTGCTTTTTGGTCAGGTCCATCGAACCGGAGCAGTCCAGCACCATGACTCCACCCACGCCCTTGATCGTGCGATCGAAGATACGCATTTCAGGATCGGTCAGGTAGCGATGCAGCCGACGAGGATGGCGACCCGTGTTCGACGGGACGCGCTTCTTGCCAATCGTGCCGGGAACGAGAACCGTGAGAGGAAGTTTCTCAACACGAAGTTCGCCCCAACGGGGAATGTCGTAGTGATGCTCGTCGGGAGTGATGCCCTTGAGTCGTTCACCGAAGCCTTCCTGTTTGGTCAGGTCGACCGGGCCGATGTTCGTGTGCTTGAGTTGGCGACCCGTGGGGATGCCCTCGCCGTCGGCGTCAGCGTTCTCGTCGCCGTCGGTGGAAACGAGAACCGATGCGCCGTCCTCTCCATCGGGATTCTCAGCCTTCTCAGGCTCAGGCTCCGGTGGGGGCGGTGGCTCCTGCTCTGCGATGCGATCGATCCATTCGGCGATGCGCTCTGTAGTGGCGAATCCCATCGGTGCGATGCCCGTGTCCTCATGGACGACGGTCGAAGCAAGGTTGCCCTGACGGTACGCCTTCTCCATCTCTTTCATGGCACGCTTGCTAATGTCAAGCAAGCACTTGCCCCAAAAGCGATCGTGGCGACGGACGCCGGTCAGGAACTTCTTGTGGGATGCGGTGCCGACACAGGCAATAGCCATCATCACGCAGCCACGCCAATCACGAAGTGCAACGCCACGCTCGCCGTCGTAAGTCTCGCCGTCGTCAGAAAGATGGCTTTTCATGTCGAACCCGGCTTTCTGGCAAAGGAGGTTCACACGCATTTCCTCAACGGATCTGAGTGCATCCTCCGATGCGATGCCACGGTCGATCCACGCCTGAAACTCAGCACCGGGCGAACACTTGGCGTGCATCATCTCATGGGCACGGATGCAACGTGACATGTCTGACTGGTCGACAGGTGCCTTCATCACACGCTCAGGAATGATCGTGTGTGGCACGCCACGCTTTGCAGCGCAGGCATCTACCGTCCAGCGTCCATGCTCCGTATCCTCACGGGTGAGGATTTCCGGCTCAGGGAAGTGGGTGGCTGGCTGGTTCATGCCACACCATCCACAGCGATCGCATCCATGATGGATTCGGCACGATGGCCGAACACGATCTCAGCAGCACGCTCAGTCTCCAAGCCTTTGCGAAGCGAGTCGAATGACATGAACTGGCGAAGCGAGATTCGACGCTCGCCAGCGTCAGCCATCTGGACAGCGATCCCACGCAGATCCCTTGAGAGAATCTTGAGAGCGTCGGGATGAGGCTGGTCGATACGGATGCGGACGGGGAAACGGTCGGTGAGTGCTGGAGGCAACTCCTGCATTTCCTCTACGTTCGTCGTCATTACGGCGGTGAATCCAGCCTTAGGAGTGTGGACACGCCCGTTCTGTGGGTTCTCCCACGAAGCGGACTCTGGAGTGTCAAGCATGGCGAGCAGGGTGGCGAACACGTCGCCCCCAGCCTTGTCGATTTCGTCTACGACGAGTCGACCGCCAGCGGTGCCATCTCCGTTCCATGCCTTGAGCGCAGCACCGGATACCCAGCGGAAGTCGCCCTTCTCAAGCATGAAGGAGCCTGTTACGTCGGCGTTGGTCATGTCCTCTGTGCAGACCAGACGGAAAGCACCTGCCTCCACGTTGCCGTGATGTAGACCGCAGTAGGTCTTACCCGTTCCCGGTGGGCCAAACAGGATGATGCGATCGATCCCGTTGTCCAAGACCTGCTGGAACTTTTCCCAGCAGTCTGGAAGGGTGGTTTGGTCGGTGGTCATTTTGCAGTTCCTCCTTAGGAACTAGTGGTTAGTAGTAAGTACCCTATCGGAGTTAGTAGTCGCTGTCAAGGGTTTATTGAAAGTTTCTTTCGATTAGTTCAGAGCCGGATCACCGGGGTAGAACATGTAGTTGGATATACGGCTAAAAGGGTCGGACTGGGATTCCTCCCATCCGTTGACGACAGCCTCGATCATTACGGAGATGGGGATGGAGAGCGGATGCTCGCAGCCCTCCCACATGATGGCAGCCGTCGGCTCGTTGTCGTTGGCGTCGAAGCCGAACGCCATCTCGTATTTGCGGTCGGTGCCGAAGGTGTCCTTCCAGCACAAGACCTTGTGAGCATGTTCAGTGGATTCGTCCACAGTATTCTCCTTCTGATAGGTAGGTGTGTTTGAAGTGTACGCGAATGTGATTCTTCTGTCAACTCTTGACAGGTTGATTTTGTCCGCACTCGTACAAGCCTTGCTTGATCTTGATGAAGTGGGTTGAAGTCTTGAGGTATTTCAGCACGGTCTGCGATGAAAAACCAGACTTTTCTGCAAGGTCGCTCGTGGAGAACTGCTCGCCCTCGTGCTGGCGCGCCCATGTCTCGAAGTCGGCGTACTTCTCTGCACGACCGTTCCCTGCTGGCTTGACGAGTTTGACACCCTGAGAGTTGGCAGTCTCACGGCCTTTGGCGATCTTCCAGATACGAGTCTCCACACGACCGGAGGAACCCTCGCCCACACAGAGGTCGCGCTGTCGACAATGGCCCTTCTTCGTTCCGTTCTTATTGAATGGGCCGACTGCCATGATGGTGTATTCGCCTATTGTCCCCCAGTAGCCCTTGTCCTCGCCCCACTTATGCTGGGGGTGACGTATGGCTGAATCAAAGCGGTACCAGCCCAACTCACGGACATGGTTACCGTCAGCGTCAGGCTTAGAGAGTTGGAACAGGCGACCGGGCAGAAGCGTGCCGACACCCTCTATCTCAATGGACAGCGGAAACTCGTACCCATCCTCAATGGCCTGGGCGTATTTCATGGCGTTCTCGACGCGGTGTATAACCGCAACCTGAGGATCGATGATCTTTTTACTCACAGGTAGTTCCCCTTGTTGGATATGTACGAACATCACCTTACACCCTGTAAGCGTAGGCGTCAAGTGATTTCTCGTGGACTCTCTGTGGGGTAGAATATGTAGACGATCCAACCGGGAGAAAACATGCGGAAAGTAACCTCACACACCCACTACGTCACCGGGGTCATGTCAGAAGATGAGTCAGGCATCACTGCCGACAACTCTATGCACCCCGAGTTCGGTCATGCAGGCGGGCACCCCGACACCGTTACCACCATTGGTGCGCGGTTCGGTGTAAAAGCCCCGGCCCCCAAGGCTGCTCCGAAGGCCAAGAAAGCCGACGACGAGTAGATTCTGCGGGGCTTCACGCCTCGAGAGCCATTTGGGCAAAAGAAAAGACCGCACGGCGTCGTCATCATGCACCGCGCGGTCTAATCTTTTTGTGTTCGGAAAAACTTAGATGGAAGCCTTTTCGGGCTTGTCCATCTTCACCCACACGCCGTAGGTGCCGTCGTCGTTCTGACGAGCNTTNACCGACAGGTTCGGGTACTTTTTCTTGAGGTTGTAGATGTACCCGATGTGCTTGCGGTTNCGGTCNANGACCGACCACTCGCCCGGGTTCTCTNCCTCAAGACGGGCCAGAAACTTCTGGAGGTTGCCGTGACCCGGGCGCCCACGCTGGGGCTCCGGTGGCGTCTCTAGAATAATCTGGTACTGCTTTCGGGTAGACATAATGTCTTCTCCATTGTTGCCGAGAGTAATACCGAGAGGCATCACTTGATTCGGGCACCTACCGCTCGTATGAGCGACATGAGCCCTGCATCCGCGGTACTGACTGGTGGGGTTTCCACCACCGTGGAGTCCTTGAGAGGGGGATCCTCCAAAAGAATCTCGATCAAGGGAGCCGGCTTGGGTGGCTCTAGACCTGGATCATCGAATAGGTGTACGTTCTTGCGTTCCAGCCAAAGCAGACCGTGGCCCGAAATGGGTGTGACTTGTAAATCGAGATGCCCGTAGCGCTGACGTGCGTCAACGACAGCGATATCAATGACCATGTCGGCCCAGGTGACGGTGCCGGTGAGGCCCCGGTAAGCATCGAAGTTGATTTTCCCGTCCATCGTGCGGGCAAACTTCGTGCCATCGTTTGGCTGTGTATCTACAAGCATGTTAGTACCGTGAAAAAGGGTACAAGGGTCGACAGCGGTTTGTCAACCTCTAGAGAGAGATTTCTAATAACAACAGTGTTATTTACAATCATGCGCTCCCTCTCCGCATGTTGCACAGCCGTTTAAAGCGGCTTCGTGGAACTGTTGGACCTCTGGAGTCTCCTGAGCCTGTTCTTTCAGGTACTCACGTTGTGGTGATCCTGCGTACTCGAAAACGTTGTGCGCCAGACCGGCGTAGTGGGCCTTCGTGTCGTCGGTGCCTCCGGCGTAGGCGACCACGTCGCCATAGCGGAGAGATGAGAAGACCGGGTCGTTGCAGATGTAGCCGATCCCGTCGCTGTCAGTGCCTTCGATAACACGAACCCACATGGACTCGCCATTGAACTCGTCGTAGTCGCACGGAAATCCAATGATCTTGAGAAGGGTGCCCTTCTCGTCCGTGGCCTTCCAGTTGGTTTGGGTGTATTCCTGTGTATTGGTCATACCCAGATAGTAGTTGGGCCACCCACCTTTGTCAAGGGGAAATAAAAGTTTCTTTCAGAACTTGACAGATGGACGACAGGCGAGTATGGTTTGGGTACCTAAAGAAAGGGGTAGCGCATGGGCGCTCAACAGTTTGAGGTAATGTCCAACGGCAAGGATCTCGCAGAGGCGTTTACTCGCGCTGTCGATAATGCCTTCTATCTCTGGGGCCACGCTGGCTACACAGGCTCTATCTGTGAGAAGCCGGGTGCTTACCTTGTTCCCACTCCCAAAGGAGTGACGGCACAGGACGTTGTGGAGACCATCGTGGCTGCCCAGGGATGGGATAACCACCGATACGGATGGTCGGACATGAAGCCAGAGTTCGTGGAACAGCAGAACAAACACTACGAACTGGCCGAGGCTGCCTTTGCGAAGGTCGCCAAATGGTTCGGACAGGACGAGGCTGAGAAGATCGTCAATATGTCGGACGACAAGTGGGACGACGCTGTTGCTATCGAAATGACCGCCAGCGAGTATCCAGAGGCAGCCGAGAAGGACGATGATCGCTGGTTCTTCTTCTTTGGATGGGCGTCATCGTGACAGAGAGTTACATTGACCATCCCTACTTCTGTCCGTGGTGTGAGCACGGGGCCATTGAGGCCACGAAACTCGAAGCCTTCGAGAACATGGTGTACCAGTGGGTGCGCTGCGACAAGTGCAAGAAGGAGTGGCACGACATTTACCAGTTGGTGAACTACGAAGAAATAGAATAACCACTTGACAAGTGGACCGGCACCCTGTATCGTGGGGTGTCTGCTAACAAAGGAAACCCGAAAATGAACGACGTACTCACCCCCGAAGAGCGTGCAACCTACGACGAGGCGGTCGCCGCAACCGGCTTCCGACGCGACAAGAACAACGGCGGTTGGATGATCGTCGGCCCGGCCGAGACAGCCGGTCAGGCGACGGACAACAAGCCCGCCGTTTGCGCCGTGACGATGAAGTCCGGCGAGATCAAGACCGTCTGGATCGGCAACTCCCGCCGCTACTTCGTCAACGACGAGGGCGTCCAGATGTTCGCAGCGACCATCGAGGAGGCCAAGTAATGCCAAACTGGTGTACCAACCGACTGACCGTCTTTGACAAAGAGGACGGGACCGAACTCCAGAAGTTCGTGGATGCCATCACGCTTCCAGAAGATCACGAAGCGGAACATGACCTGACCCTCCCCTACCCGACTCCCACGATCCTGCTGGGCACCCGCTCACCAAAGCAGACTGTAGAGGGCATAGAGGACATGCGTGCCCGTCGTGATGCCGGGGAGATGAAGGCGAGCGAGAGATACGAAGGCGACATTCACGAGCCGACCGGATCGTGGGTGACCGACGAGTACCTGCAGGAGCAGTTGGATCAGATCAAGCAGGGCGAAGAGGCCGAAAAAGAGACAGGCTTCGACAACTGGTACCACTGGAACATCTCTCACTGGTCAGTCAAATGGTCGCCTGATATTCACGAAGTTTCTGTCGGTATCGACGCCGATGGTGGGAGCGTTGCAACCATCGGCTACCAGACTGCTTGGGCACCTGCCGAAAACCTGATTTTCCAACTGTCCAAACTCTTTCCTAAACTCCTGTTTGTAGAGGCCTACCTAGAGGAAGGCATGGGTTTCTGGGGTGCCAACACCTACATCAAGGGCGAGCAGCGTCACGGGTATGTCGGCGACCACGATCAGGACGAACTGCTGGCCGAACTCAACAGTCGTCTCAACGAGGAACTGGACGACGATCGGGAGCAGGAGGCGTGGGAGGCAGTGGCCTCACGCTGGATGGAACTGATGGATCGTGCTGAAACCGATGCCATCGCAATAGCCCAGTTCGCCACTGTCTAAATCCTCGGGGGGGAGATTCCCTGTGACCGTGAGGCACAGGGGGGTAGTCCTTTGCCCTTGGGTGTCTCTCCTCCGATTCCTTTCCACCACCGTGAGGTAGTAGCGCAAGTTTCTTTTTTTCTTTTTTCCATTTAGCAGGTGAAGGGTTTTGGGGTTTTGGCGAAAAGTTGGCTTTTTGGATGCCAACCTACGGTCTTGCAGACGGGGCGTTATCTTGAAAAGAAATCCAAGAAATCGCTTGACTCCTTGACACTGGTCAAGTAATGTCGTGTTTGTCGCCGAGAGCCGGTGACCTAGCAACCCCCGAAGGGGAGTGAAATATGAGCAATCACGCTCAGGCTGCTAAGACATACTTGATGTGTCTGGCAGCGAAATCCGCAGCGGAGGCTGCTTTGGCTGACGCCAAGGACAACCTCATTGACGCTGCTGAGAACGCTGGGACCACCACGGTGGTCGTGTCTGGCAAGGCGGTCAAGTTGACCGATGCCATTCGTCGGTCGTTCTCAATCACGGCGTTTCGTGAGGCCGTTAGCGATGTGATCTACAACGCTACGGTGAAGCACTCCGTGGATTCCAAGTCGTTCGACCGTCTGGTCGACAACGGCGCCATCGCCACCTCAACGGTTGAGGCCGTTGTAACCGGCACTGCCTATGTCCGTGTCAACGTGGAGGACGCCACTGAGAACGTGGTTGTCGTCCCCGAAGCGGACGCCATCTGACCCTGTTCGGCCCCATCGGGAACATTCTTCCCGGTGGGGCTTGACAGTCCTTTCTAGTGAGGGTAGTATTCAGACATGACCACCGTTTGCGCTTCCGATCCCTGCGAGTCCATCTGGGCCGGGGAAGTACCTGACATGCGACTGGGCGACACCTGTCTCCTGTGCCTCTGCCGTGAGTGCGAGCGTTGCGGTAAGAGCATCGACATTGACGAAGAAAA
>PBTE01000007.1 GCA_002726515.1 Planctomycetaceae bacterium
CAGGATTGTTTTGGAGAATCAGCTCGTTTAACCGCGTGAGGTTCTCCAGACCCTTCACGTCCGTCAGCTGATTGTTATAAAGATTTAGGCTCTTTAACTTGGCGAGCATTTCTAGACCTTTGACGCTTGTCAGCCGATTGTTCCTGAGTCCGAGATCGGTTAACTCTGTAAGAGTCTCAAGGCCCTTGACACTAGTAAGTTGATTCTCATCGAGGGTTAGATGTTTAAGCTTTGTGAGTTTTCCTAGATCGTCCACATCATTGATCCGATTGCGATACAGATACAGATATTCCAGCTTAGCAAGATTCTCCAAAGCTTTCACACTGGTGAGTCGATTACCCTGTACCGATAGGTGAGTTAAATTCTTGAACTTTTTTATTATTTTAACATCGGTAAGATGATTGTTCTGAAGCCACAATCTGGTTAACCCAGTAAGCTCCTCCACTCCCTTTAAATCGGTCAGCTGTTTGTCCCAGAGATGAATAACCGGAGTATTTTCACCGTACTTACGAATCGCAGCCTCAATGACCTTTGCCGATTCCTCCTTGGTTAAAGGCTTCTTATCGGCTGCCAAGACGGATTGGCCCATCACCACCGCACATATCAAAAGGAGTTGTTTCATGGCCTTGAGGCTAATGGTTCGCCCACCTCAGGGCAAGGGGTCATCCATGAATGCGCTCTTTGTCTCCCAGTATGCCGTGGCTTTCGTTCTTTCTTGAGTCACATGCCGCTGGTGCGCATGTCCATGGGCTGGGTGATGAGCCACACGCTGAAACAGGAGTATAGTATCATCGTCAGCAGCAGCGGCAGCAGGGCGAGTTTTGCCTGCTGATCCTTATCAAATAGTTTTCGAGCCACGCGATCGGCAACCACGACACCGTAGATGTGGCCGATAACCACGCAGCCAATCTGTAACCACCAGATTGTTCCCAGTGAGAGCATCGGGCCGTAGGTTTTGCCGGCGGTACCGATGAGGTCCCAGCCGAAGCCAAAGGGATCGCTCAAAAGGGGCAGCAAGCTGCCGGCTTCCATGAAGAAATGCATGGCGTTGTGGGCCAGGTGATAAAATAATGCCACGGGAATAACGGCATAGGCGAATGCCTTGAAGATGCGCTTCGTGGAGATGCCCGATTTTTTTACCAGAGCAGAAGCGGTTGAAGCCCCGGCCCAGAAGAGCGCCATGGGGATCAGGAGCATCAGGAGCATCAACATAGTGAACACCACGTTGGGCCCGAGGCTCATCTTGGCGCGCAGAAAGCCGTTCCAGTCCTGCCACACGGGCGTCATGGTAAGACCGTGAAAACTGGTGAGTGCGAGTAGCGCGATGGCGAGGATGGATTCGTCCCACTGGAAGCGGTCTTTTTTCAGGAGATCGGTGGCTGCCGGGCGCAGGTTGAGTGCGAGGTTGTCGTGCGGGCAGGCGCGTACGCACTCGGTGCAGAGGGTGCAGTAGGTGTTTTCAGTAAGGTGACCGGGGAAAAGGCCGGTTGGGCAGCCGGTGTGGGTGTCGGTGCCGTGATAACACTCCTTGTCCTGGCAGGTGCGGCAGATTTCAGCGGTCGCCGGGCGCAGTTCCACAGGGCTAAACAGGGCGTATAGTCCGCTAATGCGGCCCACGGGGCAACTGTATCGGCAAAAGGCGCGTTTCTCATACACCACGGCAAACATCACGGCGATACCCAGCATGAGGAGGCCCAGCACGGCGGTCATGGGTGCCGAATGGGTAATATTCATACCCAGCTCGGCCCAGGTGAGTGCGATAAAAAGGAAGATGGCGGGATAAATATTTTTTGCCCAGGCAGGGAAAGGCTTGTCGTGGGTGAGGCGCTTGAGGCGCGACTTGAGTGACAGCGAGGTGATGGCAGAGGCGGCGGCTTCCCACGGGCACATCGCACAAAAGATTTTACCGAAGATCAGCACGAAAAAGATCAGCAGAATCCACCACCAGGTCCAGGTCAGTACCGGCGCAATGTTTCCCTTGGGGGCACCAAAGAGGCCGGCGCCAATAACCAACAGCAGCAGCAGCAATGTCCCGGTCTGGATGAGCAACGGGAAATAAGGGCGCATGACCAGCCACTTGAAACCGGAGGATGCTAGCAGGTTGAAGGTGCGATGGGTTTTGGATTGGGCAGTGCGGGTTTTCCAAAAGAGATACAGGTGCGTGACCACAATAATCACCACCACCCCCGCCGCGGCCATCCACGAGGGGATGCCCTCCATGCTCCCGTGGCAATGGCCCATCTCGTGGTGGTTCATGGGGCGGTTTCGGTGGACTGTAGATTGCGTTGATGCGCCTCCTTGCGATCCATCGCCAAACGGGCCTTGCGCGCGCCGATTGCTGTGATGGTTACCAGGGCAAGCAGTCCCAGGGCGATCCAGCGGCCCCAGTGTGTTTTTTGCGTTGAAAGCACAAAGGGAATCACGCACTCCAGATTATCGGCCTCATGCAGGATCAGGCGGATCGAGTAATTGCCCGTGTCAGGCAATTGCCTCTGGATGGAGTAAAGGTTTTCCTGCTCGGCCCGGCTAAATCGCTCGGAATGGATTGTCTGGTCCCCATCGAGAATCTCAAAGGTCAGCTCCCCATGGTAAGCCTTGGAATCGAGCAGATTGAAGATGACCAGAAAGAGCCGCACGTTTTCAGGATCCTCGACGTGCTCACGCTGGATACCCTGAAAATCATAAATCACCAGGGACATCTCGTAATTGCCCGCCTGTCCCAGAAATTCCTCCTCAGGGACTTGAGGATAGTTTTCAAAATAATTGTAGTGGGGTAGGCCCTTGAAATGATGGGCAAAAAGCGGACTCGCAGAAAACAACAGCAACAGTGCCAGCACGGGAGCGACCCGGGGTTTCGGGCGCAATCGCAACTTCAGGCCAAGGCATTGGGCCGGACAATCAATCAGGCATTCGCCGCACAGGGAGCAATCGGTGGTCTGGTCCAGACGCGGGCTGATGCCTTGCGGGCAAACCTCCGCGCAACGGTTGCAGTCCTCCAGACAGGCGTCGGCGTCGCGCCCAATGGCGATCACCGAACGCTGGCCGATCCAGCCCAGTAACCGCCCAGTGGGGCAGACATAGCGGCAGGTGAATTGTCGCCCGAGAAAAAAGTCCAATCCGGCAAACAACAGCAAACTGCCAAGGGCAATGGACAGGGTTCCCATGGCGATCCCGTGAAAGAGGGTTTGCCCGAGGGCAAANTAGGGCAACAGCAGCGACCAAACCCCGTGACCGGTGATTACNGCGAGTANCANNCCCCCGACCAGTATTCCCCANGCCAACCCGCGATTGACGGTGAGTTGNGGAAAATAAAACCACCGGCCCAGTAGTGCCCGNAGCCGGGCGATGGCAAAGAAGAGTAANGAGGCCGGGCAGATGTAGGCGCAGAACACGCGTCCGAACAACAGCGCCAGCAGTAGGGGAACGGTAAGCCCGAGCGCAAAGCCCAGATTCCANCGGTGATTCTTGGCCAGCACCGAGAGCGCAGCCACCGGGTCGGTAAAGGGCACGCCCATGATCCGGATGGACCACGTCATGCCGCCATTGGTCTGCGCGACCTCAAGAGGGTCCCCAAAGCGGCCAAGGAATTTTTCAGCCGCCTCGTAGGCCGCGCGCGCCTTCGGGCCGTGGCTTAATTCCACAAGCCGCGGGTTGTTGTAGGCCTGCTTGAGGTTCAGGTACTCGGTCATCAGGGCCAGCAGGCAGAGCAGTATTACTACCCCCATTCGGGTGAGGATGGAAACGATGAGCATAATCCAGCCGGTGCGCATCTTAGCCGGTCTCCTTTCGTCTGGCTTGCCCGGCAGGGATCACGCGGATGGCCTGGGGCATGTGAATGCAGGCCTGTTCGCAGAGACCGCAGCCCACGCAGTGCTCAGGATTGACCTCAGGCTTTTCAAACAGGCCAAGCTTCATCGCCTTCCCGGGCAATGGACAGGCGTGGTAACACACCCCGCAGGTGCGTCCGGAGAATGAATAACACACGTCTTCGGCCACCACGGCCGTTCCCATGGCAACGGCCTGCCGACCGGCCTCCGTGGGTTCCAGGGGTTGCAACGCGCCGGTGGGGCAAACCCGGGTGCAGGCCATGCAGAGGATGCATCCCTGACTGCGGGCAATGATGACCGGCGTGGCGAGCTGGTCCAGGCCCTTCTCGAGGCTGACAAACTGGATGCACTTGTTTGGGCAAACATTGGCGCACTGGCCGCAGCCGATGCAGGCGTTCAAAAATCCCTTTTCGGCCAGTGCCCCCGGTGGGCGAAGATAACGACGCAACCGGGCCACGCCGGGAACCCGGTCGATCAACAACAGCGCAAAGGGTACAAGAATGCCGATCCCCAGGGCCCGGAAGAAACCGGCGCGGTCGGTTTTCCCGGGCGAAGCATCCATGGTCAGGATTTAATCAGCTCAACCCGGGCAGCGCACTTCTTAAAATCCGCCTGACCGGATACCGGGTCAAACGCCCGGTGCGTGGTGCCGTTGGCCAGCCACTTGTTTTTCTTGGGATCGGCTGAGTCGGCGACCGACAGGTTCCACGGACTAAAGAGNAAACCCTTGGGCACGGTGTTGCGGGCGGGTTTCACAACTGAATCCAGNCCCACCGAGACNCGGGCCTCAATTTCTCCACGGCGCGTGATGACCCTCACCCATTGGCCGTCCTTGACGCCGAGTTCCTGAGCGTCCTCCGGGTTCATCTCCACNTACATCTCNGGCACNAGNTGNCGGGTGGTGCCNGCGCGGATGGTCTTGGCGGTGTGGAAATGTTCGTACACCACGCCNGTNGCAAACCAGAAGGGATACTTGTCCTTGGGGCAGTCACCCGCTTTCTTGCCAAGAAAATCCGCATGCGGCAGCTCCGGCGTGAGTCCCATGTCGCGTGCCTTTACCAGTACGTCCATATGATCAATGATGTGNTACTTTGGATCCGTGCCCAACTTGGCCAGTTCATCGGTTACCTCGCGGTATTTGGAATAATCCTGGTGGCACATGTGGATGTGCAGTTTGCCGTCGGCATGGCGAAACTCGCTGTAAGGCTTGTCGGGCCAATACTCTTCCTGGCCCATGTAACGCCGCTTGGTGCCGCCGGCCTTGGCGATGGCCGCAGTGGGCGCGGGCCACTGAATGCCGCGCAGCTCGCGAATTTGTTGGTAGGGTGATTTTCCNGTTTCCTTTTCCACCTCAAGGATGCCGCTNAAGTCCGCGTCGGTGCCCTTGGAGGCGAGGCAAAAATCACGGAATACTTCCTCGGGATCATAGTAGCCATTCGCCTTGCGTTGGTATGGAAAAATCTTGTCGACATCCAAGCCCAACAGCTTGCCGATGAGTTTNCCCTTGTCGATTACCATGTCCATGTCCGGCCGGGTGCCCTTGATCGGGTTGGCGGTGCCATCGGCCACGTAAAGGCGGCGTTCGGATTGCACGTAAAGGCCGCCCACCCACTCACCCCAGGTTGCCGCGGGCAGGATCACGTCAGCATAAAGGTTATTGGGCGCATCCTTGTAGATATCCTGAACCACCGTGAACATCTTCGTGAGAGCCGGTCGGGACAGGTTGTAGGCATCGGGCAGGTCGATGTGGGTGGCATAAATCATGAACATCGCCTTCACCTCGCCCTTGAGGGCGCGCTCCATCATCCCGACCGCCATCCCGGTATTCTGCATGCCGGCGGTCTTGTCCAGACGCTCCTGCGGGATGCCCCATCGCTCGGCGCACCAGGCCCGATGCGCCGCATTGTCCAACCCGATATTAAACGGGAGCCGACCGGTCAGTCCGCCGGTCAGGCGCTCGCCCATGGCGTTGGGCTGGCCGGTTTGTGAGTGTGGCCCGCAACCGGGGCGACCGACGTTCCCGGTCAAGGCCATCAGGTTGACCAGGCTCATGGTGTTGTGTTGTCCGTGCAAATGTTGGTTGTAGCCGATGCCCCAGATGCACAGCACACCACCCGATCCGCGCTTCTTTCCCGCGATACTTGCCTTGGCCCAAAGCTCGGCTACCTCATAGATTTTTTCCGGGGCGATCTTGGTGCGATCGACCACATCCTCGGGCCGGTAGCCCTCCTCGACCTCTTTCACATAGGCTTCCCACCCGGAGGTGTGTTTCTTGAGAAAATCCCAGGCCACGGCCTCGGGGTGGCGCTTGATGATGGCATAAGCGATGGCATTTTGAATCGAGATATCCCCATTGATCGTGGGAAAGTGATGGCTTGTTTTTGGATTGATATCCTCAAGCCCCATCACGGTGCCGGTGCGCCTTGGGTCAACCACAAGTGTCGGGACATTCTTTTTCGATTTATAGTCTGCCACCCGCCAGAACAGGATGGGGTGCGCCCCGCGTGCGTTGTGACCCCAAAAGCAGATCATGTCCGCCAGTTCCACATCATCGTAGCAGGTGGGCGGTGTGTCCGAACCAAGCGACTTGACATAACCGGTTACCGCCGAGGTCATGCACATGCGGGCGTTGGCTTCAATGGTGTTGGACCCGACTATACCCTTCATGAAGATGTTCTCCAGGTACTGTCCCTCCAGTGTCAATTGGCCGGAGCCATACAGGCCCACTGAGTTGCCGCCCGACTCCTTCACGATCTCGGCCACCTGTTCGGCCACCAGTTCCTCTGCCTCATCCCAGCTCGCCTCCCGGAAGAGGGACGGGTCATAACTGCCCTTGGTCTTGGACACCTTGCCGCGCAATGGGTCGGACATGTCCTTTCGGATCAGGGGCTTGGTCAGGCGATTCACATAAATCGCCTCGGCCGAGGTCAGTCCCTTGATACACTGCAGTCCACGATTGGTCGGGTGATCCTTATCCGGCACAATATTGGTGATGCGCCCGTTCTTGGTCTTGATGATGGTGCCACAGCCCACGCCACAGTACGGGCAGGCCGCAAGGATGTCCTTGTCCTTTGCCTCGGCTTTTTCGAGCGCATACTTTTCAGCTCCCGGCACATTCCATGGCCCGGTAGTCACGTTGCCCAGTGCCGCCGTGGCAGCCACGCTTTTGATGAATTGGCGTCTTTTCATTTTATTATTCCTTGATTAATTCAGTTCATTGGCCTCCGCCATGATTTTTCCCCATCACACGCAATTGGGCGATGATGTCATAAGCGTCTTCCTCGGTAAGATTGGCAATGCCTCTGGCTCCGATAAAAGACCTCATGGGTGTGCCGACCCGGCCATGTTGGATGGTTTTTAATATATAGTCATCAGAAGCCACATCCAAGAACCCGGGCAGGCCAATTCCCGGGCCGGGCACTCCGGCCATATAGCCTTCTCCTTGGGGACCATGGCAGGTGGCGCAAAAACTCGCATACTTGAGGGCTCCTTTTTGCGCATCACCATTGAACCTCAGGGAGCTATCAATCTTGAGCTCAATGGGATTTTCAATCGGCAGGTCGCGCAGATAGGCGATGATGTCATTGACCACCTGTGCGGACAAGTCGGCGCGTGGCACCATAGCGGTGCCCAGGCGGCCCTTCTGGATGGTGGTTCGGATGAAATCATCCGAGGCAATGGCCAGAAAATCCCGATTGCGAATACTGGGGGCAAACCCAACCTTTCCCACTCCCCCGGGCTGGTGGCAGGCAACGCAGTTGGCATCAAATTGCATCCTGCCCCGTTTAGCGTCTCCCGCCTCGGCGACGGGGCTGGCGCTGATGGCAGCGTTGTGTTTTCCCAGCTCATGCAGATGGGCGATCACGTCGTGGGCATCGGTTTCGGACAGGTTTGCCAATCCGCGCGCCCCGAGGAAAGGCTGCATGGGCGTGCCGATGCGGCCCTGCTTGAGTGTCTGGAAGATGTAGTCATCCGAAACGGTGCTTAAAAATCCAGGTAACCCGATGCCGGGGCCGGGTACTCCGACTGTATATCCTTCTCCATTGGGTCCATGACAACTGGAACAATACCTCAAGTAGATGTCAGCCCCCGCCTTGGCGTTGCCCGCAAACTTAAGTGAATCATCCACCTTCACCGTGATGACATTTGTCACGGGCACACTACGCAGATAAGTGATGATATTCCTGATGGCTTCTTCGGAAAGATCCGGCCGAGGCGCCATCGCGGTGCCGAGGCGGCCCTTGCGAACCGTATTGAGAATGAATTCATCCGAGGCAATCGCCAGAAAGTCCCGGTTACGAATGCTCGGTGCAATACCGGGCAAGCCCGCACCGCCAACCTGATGGCAGGGTGCGCAGTTGACCGTAAATAGTTGTTCGCCCGAAGATTGTGGACCCGTGGAAACTGGGGTTGGTGCCGGGCCAATGGATGCGGCAGACTTTGTGGGCTTCGGAGTTTTTGACGTACTGGCTTCCTCTATGATCGGGCGTGGTTTCGGTGTAAATGGCTCAGGTTTCCGGGTCAAGTCAGACACTACCATGTACACGAAACCGAAGACACCCGCGCTTACGAATACTTTCAGCAACAGTTTGAAGAACTTGTCGAGGGCTTTCATTAAATTACGTTTCTATCTCATGCTTTCGGCTTAATCTATAGCAGGTAACTGCCTCCTTAAGTTGCCGGGGTCTCGCTATGAAAGGCCAACAATACATCGACCCAAGGGCTCTTAAAAGATTGGTTGCGGGGGCAGAGTATCTTACGCCTAGCCTTGCGGCACATAGGCTTGTGAATATTTTCACAAGCGTGCGTCCACAACCTTCATTATTAATAATTGTCATTGTCAAATAACCGCCTCACGGCACCCTAACCGGGCTTTGCACACTCAGACAACCTGCTAAGTTGCTGCAATGAAGTCAGTTATACCAAGCCCACCCTCGGTTTCAATCTACTCGTCCTCTAGCCATTTTGGAAGTGCGTATCTTGTCCCCCTTACGATAAAGATTGTGATTTTTTTCACAAGCTAATTTTATTATATTTTAAGGATAAAGATTTAATCGAGTTTTTCAGTATTTTTCACCAGCTCCCAATTGGTATTCAGTACCTACTTAAATTTAGAAGGTTCTGGTTCTGCCTCGAGAAAAATATTGGTACTCAATCAAATGATTTTGTCCCAAGGGATTATTATCAAACCCAAAAGAGGCGCCAGAACCGGGTCATAATCCTAAAGAGCCCATCAATAATCTATAAGAACATAGATAAATCAATATTTTGACAAATTTCGTTTGGTTGCCAGGGAATCCACTGGGTCAAAAGGGTCGTAGTTGAGCTGGTCGAGACATAGGGAGAGCTAATTAAACAGGATATTTTAGTTGGTATTGTGGTGAATAAAAGGGTTCAGCAGTGTTTCGGTTAGGGAAATTGGATTATTTAGCGATAATAAAGGCAAAACATGAAAAAGATAATGCATTGTATAGTAATTGGGGGCTGCCTGTTGGCGTCCGGAACAAAAGCGGAGGAGCCGGTTGCTCCGGTGAATGTGCGCCCCAATCAAGCCGTGCTGGAGGTGAAAGGGATGGTCTGTCCACGTTGTGCCAAGGCGGTCTACAAGCAATTATCCGGGATTGTCGCCCTGGATCGAAGTCAACTTCAGGATGGGTTGCTTATTGATTTGGACAAGAAACAGATTGTGATGGCATTGCTCCCCGGCAAGTCGGTCGATTGTCACAAGGTGTGGCAGGCCATCAAAGAGAGCGATTGTGAACTGCTCCGTCTGCACCTGCGTTTGCGAGGGCGACTGGAGAAGAAGGGCGGGCATTTGGTGCTTCGAGAAGATGGAGGGGGGCAAGTTTATCCCATTTCATTCCCTCCAGAAAAGCCGCGTGTGCGGAAAGGAAATGGCAAGGATGAATTCCTGGCATGGTACCGGGTGGCCACCATGGCTTGCGCGATGGGGAACCTGGATGAATCCAAAAAGTTCCTGGACAAGGCTGTGGAACTAGGCGGCAACGGGGTGATGTTGATGGCCTTGGGAGATGTAAGCCTGGAGAAGTTGTGGGTCGGTCAACAGGCTGCTCTGCAGGTGGAGATATGCTGGCCTCACAACCCGGATGCCACAAGGGGTAAATTGCAGCTCACCCTGGCAGAGCGGGTGATCGAGGTAACCCCCTGAATCTGCTCAGGTACAATATTGTCCAGGGCGATAAACAATACAGGTTCATACAAAATGGGGTGCATTTCAGGCATGATAAGAGCTGCAAGAAATGCACCCCATGACATCTTAAGTACGTGAACGGCATAACATATAATAATATATATAGTGATACCGACAATAGCCGCTCAAAAATGGTCATGGCAATGAGGTCAGGCTTAGTGAACCCCCGAACATCTCCGGGTAACTTTTTTTCAAGGAAAGTTTGCGGGTTTTTAATTGTGAATTTTTTCACAAGGTCAAAGGCGTAAATGGAACAGGACAGTCGAACTAGGATGTCGCAAACGGGAGATCTCCTCTCTCATGAAATGCCTGCTTCCTGTCGTTCGAATTAGAAAACTCAACCAAGCTGAACATATCAAATATATCATGATGAAAGGGACGAAAAAATTATTTCATGTGCTGGCCTTGGGCGGTCTGGTGATGGCGGTTGCGTGTGCGGCGGGCAAGGATTCGGCTTCATCGTCGACCCCCAGGCCGCTTGCTGAGCTGCCGGTATTGTCGGCGCCCAACCCGGCGGCGGTGGAGTTGGGAAAGATGTTGTTTTTTGACAACCGAATTTCGGGGGATGTGGATATCTCCTGCGCCCAGTGTCACCAACCGGGCAAGGGTTGGACCGATGGCGAGGCGCTTTCCACCGGTTACCCCGGTACGCGCTATTTTCGTAACACGCCCACAATCATCAACGCAGTCTTCGCCGATTACCTGTATTG
>PBTE01000010.1 GCA_002726515.1 Planctomycetaceae bacterium
TCCGGGCTCTCGGTGGTGTGTTGTCCGACAGAATGGGTCCACGCACGGTGATGTATGGGATATTGATCGTCACGCTCATCTCGCTGGTGTTCCTGTCAGTGCCCCGCATGGAGGTGCAATCACCGGGGGAAGGCATCATGGCCGCTCGTTCCGGAACAGTAGTCAGCGTTTCGAACACAAAGATTGTCGTGGACGACAAGACATACAGCCTCAAAGAGCGGGAAGTTCTGGATGATTTCGATGCTGACGGTGATCTGCTTCTATTTCCGATCCGGGAATTCTGGCATGAACCTGCTGTCGAAGCGGGTGAAGAAGTCAGGCGCAGGCAGTTGCTGGCGAGCGGTGTCAGCCGAATATTTTTTCAGGCAAATGTGTGGGTGTTTACCGGGTTGGTATTTGTCGTAGGAATCACGCTGGGTATCGGCAAGGCTGCCGTTTACAAGCATATTCCCGACTACTTTCCGGACGATGTCGCTGTCGTTGGTGGTATAGTCGGTGTCCTCGGTGGGCTCGGGGGATTCGTTCTTCCAATTGTCTTCGGCTACATGCTGAAAGGTACGGGTATTTGGACTACGACCTGGATGTTGCTTGCCGTAATCACCGTGGTGTCGCTTGTCTGGATGCAGTGGGTGATCCAGCGTATGACCCAAAAACGTGATCCCAAATTGTACCGAGAGTTCGATCGTAGCAATTTAACCGTGGACGAAGAAACAGATTGACAATGGTTGGTAGCCCAGTCCGGTTTTGCCGGATAAACGCATGACCGACAAGGAGATTCGGCAATGAACGACGGCTCGACTCAGGATGAGAAGAACGGAACCAACGACCGTGGCTGGCTGAAACCTGGCTGGATTGACAAGTGGGAGCCCGAAAATGCATCTTTTTGGGAGGCTACGGGAAAAAAAATTGCGATTAAGAACCTTGTAATTTCGATTCCTGCCCTTCATCTAGCGTTCCTAGTCTGGCTTCTCTGGAGCGCGATCGTAGTAAATATGAACGCGGCAGGCTTCGACTTCACGGTTGGAGAGTTGTTCTGGCTCACAGCGATTCCGGGATTGACGGGGCCAACCCTCCGGATCGCCCACTCTTTCCTGCCCAGTTTAATCGGTGGGCGGCTTACCCACGTGCTTGCCGTCGGTTCGTTGCTAGTTCCGCTGGTGTGGCTGTATCTCGTCATCCAGGATGTTTCCACGCCGTGGAGCACGTTCATGATCATCGGTGCGCTCGCCGGTTTTGGGGGCGGGAACTTCGCTTCTTCTATGTCGAATATCAGTTCGTTCTTTCCGACCAGCCGACAGGGGCTCGCTCTTGGTCTGAATGCCGGGTTGGGCAACCTCGGTGTCAGCACAGTGCAACTGGTAACCCCGATGATCGTTGGTGTCGGTATCGCTGGTAGTTCCATGGTTTACCGTGAAGGTAAGTTTGTCGACGGCGAGTGGATCACGACTACTGGTGGGATCGTCAGGGACGTTTGGCTGCAGAGTGGTTTACTTATCTGGATCATCCCGACTGCGATCGTGTTCCTTGCTGCCCTATTCTTCATGAACAGCTTGAGAACGTTCTCTTTACCGTTGAATGAGCAGATGGCGATATTTAGACTCAAGCACACCTGGGTGATGACCTGGTTGTACACGATGGCTTTTGGTTCGTTCATCGGTTACGCGGCGGCGTTCCCACTCACTATCAAGCTCGTGTATGGCGGTCTAGATGATGCGCCTGACGGTCTGGCGCTGAGGTTCGCCTTCCTCGGCCCCCTAGTTGGTTCAATCATTCGACCGGTCGGTGGGTGGCTGGCTGATAAGTACACGGGTGCCCGCGTGACCCTGATGTCGGGTATCGGACTTATTATTTCTTCGCTGGCTGTTACCTGGTTTACACAGCCAACAAATATGGATTCGTTCCCGGCTTTCCTTGGGATCTTCCTGATGATGTTTGTATTTACTGGCCTCTTGAACGGATCGACGTTCAGGATGATCGGTGTGATAAAGGAATTTGATTTCCGAACTCGAGGTCCGGTTCTTGGTTGGACTTCGGCCATTGCTGCATTTGGTGCTTTCATCATTCCAATCGTCTTCAAGGGAGCGATTGAAAGTACCGGTGCACCGGATCAGGGACTCTATGGATTTATTGTTTTCTACGTCGTATCGCTAGTTATTCTCTGGTGGTTCTATCTCCGCAGAGATTCTTCGGAGTATGGGGCGTAGACGGTGCGTGTGTGTGGTCAGGCCGAGCGTGAATCACACCTCAAAAGATCGCAATGAGTTGTGTCAATTCGCTGTTCGCTGCGTAAATTCAAATATCCGAGCTGAACGTATTCAATACAGAGGATCATATGGCTGCTGAAGAAACAAGAATCGCAGGTGAATCTGCGACTGGCGACATATTGACGGCCCGCAAGGTTTACATCGTGACGATGGTCCAGCCATCGGAAGGCGCACCTGAGGGATTCGATGAACGCTACGACGCTTACTGGGATGCAGTCGATACGCAAGTGTCACAACTCGAGGAAAAAGCGGGGGCGGTCGTCCGTATCTTTGCAGAGGGCATCATCGGCAAGGGTGAAGATGCCTTGCAAATGGTCCAGCAATCCAACGTTGGTGCCCACAAAGTCTTACTATCGCGGGTTTCGGCAGGGGCGATTTTCGAGGAATTCGAGGACGCTGACCTCTTCAGCAAGGTCGTTGACTGGGGCCGGTGCCTGCATATCGGTCTGATCAATGAGGAAGTAGCTGCGGAGATACAGGGCAAGTACGACGACTTCACCGAGAAACGATTGGTCCATCTACAGATGCGCCTGGAAGAAGGCATTCTGGAGTCGGAGTCGGCTCTGATTTTTGGTGGTGATCCGAACTTCGCGATCCCCGACGGCATAGAGAAGATTCTGATCTCCCCACCCGAACTCGATGAGTTGGAGCGCTGGGTGAA
Organism: Planctomycetaceae bacterium; assembly: GCA_002726515.1. Classification (GTDB taxonomy): domain Bacteria; phylum Planctomycetota; class Planctomycetia; order Pirellulales; family Pirellulaceae. The sequence goes on from PBTE01000010.1 coordinate 2,926, forward strand.
GAAGACAAACGAGGAGATCCAGCAGCAGATGGATCAGGAAGAGGAATTCGCCAAGTCGGGTGTTGCTGACGGGTAGCGCGGTTGGCGTTAGCTCCGGGCGTCATTGGACGACTTGGTCGCGCGTCGCATTTGCATGAATCGCGCTCGTGACATGGTCACTCGGCTCAGGTCTACGACGTGGCCCTCTAACTCCCTCCCGAAGTAGGGAGGACAGGAGAGTTGCGGGCGTGGTGTATGCGTTGAGGCGGTATCGATCGCGTAGCCCTTCGACACGTTCGACGGGCTCGGTGCAGGCGGGGCTCAGGATGTTGGGATTGGGTGTTGTGACTCCCGACTGAGATGTACGTGAGACCGGGCGCCAATACCTGGTTTCTGATCTAGCCGAGAGAGTGGTGACGGGGTGTGAATTTTCGAGCTTCGGCGATCTTGCGAGCGGCGTTGAGGTTTTCGGGGGTGTCGATATCGACGAGGCTGATGCGTCGAGGGTCGGCTTTTTCTAGATATTCGTCGGCGAAGACGGTCACGGGTGGGTAGTCGGAGATGGTGGCTTTTTCGATGACTCGACGTGGTGATGTTTCGCCTTCCGACATTGCGTCGGCGAAGTAGGGAACCCAGTGTTCACGTGGATAGATGGCGTGGAGCGGGTGGAGTACGCCTTCGGTGCGTGGGATGACGGCCGTTGGGTTTTCGATGCCGTCGGCGGTTGCTGCGGCTGCCATTGCTGAGACGAGGTTGCGGGAGACGAATGGGTGATCGCCAGCTACTACGAAGCTGAGCGGGGTTGTTGATGCAGATAGGCCGGCGTGGATTCCGGCGAGGGGGCCTTTGTAGGGTTCCGTATCCGATACCACGTGCATGTTGAGGGCGATTCCGAGATCGGGGATGTCGTCTTCCTGATCGGATCGGACGACCAGCACCAGTTCGGAGCAGACCATGCGGAGGGTGTCGGCGACGCGGGCGAGGACGAGTTTGCCGCCGATATGGAGGAGTAGTTTGGATTGCGAGCCGACGAGTCGGCGGGAGCGCCCTCCTCCGAGAACGATTCCGGTGATGCCACTAGTGGCGTTTTCTTGGGGTGGAGTGGGCACGGTTTGGGAGCGGTGGGCTAGGCTTTAAATGGTAGTTGGGTTTTGCAATGGTGTGGGATGTACTGCGAGGTTTTCGGCACTCCGCGACCCTTCGACGAAGCTCAGGATGATGGTATTTTCTGGTGTGATTGAAGTGCGTGCTTGGCTATTCGGGGAATTCTTCGAGGGCGCCGAAGAGTTGAGTGTTGGGGTAGAAGCGAGACCAGGCGTACCAGAATCCGGTCATGCCGTTGAGCATTTCGAGTTTTTCACCTTTGAGTTCGCCTTCGATACATTCGCCGCTTACGACTCGCCAGGTGGAGTTGGTCTGTGTGTCTTCGATAATCCAGGGTTCGTAGTCGGGTCGCTCGCCTTCGCCTGATGCGGTTGTTTCTGCGGCGCGGCGGTGTGGGTTTTTGCTTGTACCTTTGAAGTTGAGGGTGCGCCCGTTGACGGTACGGGAGTACGCGACGGCGGTTGAGGATGATCGTTCGTGAAGGACGATGATGGGTTCTCTGCCGAGTTCTTCTTCGAGCAAGGGCTGCTCGATGAGGGCAGTGTATGAATAGGCCTTAACTTCGTTGTCGATGTCTAGACCGAGCACGACGTCTTTGCCGTGGAGTCGTTTGTCGGAGGGGTTAAGGCTGTGGATGCCGTTGCGATCGTTGGCGTAGTAGCGTTCGAAAATGTCGGTTTCGGGTCCTCCTTCGATCGACATAACTTCGGTTTCGGGATGTGCATCGCTCCAAGCGTCCCAAGTGGTTGTGATTACCGGAATTTGCTCGAGGGTCCAGCCGGCGAGATCGCCTGTTATGCCCTGACCGACGAATTGGACGATGGCTCCGCCGTTTTGGTCGGGCATTGCGGGTGAGTTGAGGACGGTGTGGGTGTGGCGTTGGAGATTGAGCACACGGTTGTTGGCTGTTGCCCGGAACGCTCGTGCTGAATAAGTGACGGGCGACCAGGTGACGACGATTGGTGTATCGCCGTATTCCTCGTTCGATAGTTCACGAACGCCGAGGGCTGCGAGCGGGTATGCGGCGGCTTCTCCGTTGAAGTGGACGCCGACTACGCGATCGTCGGGGAGTAGTTCGTCGTCGGCTTCATCGGGGTCGATGAATTCGGCTGGTTCTCCGGGTGGGTTTCGCCGTCGGCCAGGGTTCTTTCGGAATTTTTCGTAGACGGTGGTGTCCTGATTGGGCAGGATTATTGGAATTCGCAATGCGAAGAATCCCCATCGAGCAAGGAAATAGACGACGAAGGCGGCGATGTAGACGCCGAAGAGGAGATTGAGCGTGTCGAGCGGGCCGGTTGTTACGAATCCGATCTGGGTGAGTACAAAGGCGCCGAGGAATACGGCGAAGGCGCGGACTCGGGGATTGAGTGTGTTCCAGTAGATATTCATGAGTGGGTGTTGGAATTACGGCACTTCGTGGCCCTTCGACACATTCGACTTTCTCAGTGCAGGCGGGGCTCAGGATGATGGGGCGTGGTCGTTATTGTTGGGTGGTGACTCTGATGTTATCGGTAGATTGGGAGTTCGGGTTGTTTGTTGCGGCAGGGTTGGTGGATGTAGATTGAATCGGAAATTGCGTTTGGCTGGGCATCGATTACCGCTCATTCGACTTTGCTCAGGGCAGGCTTTCATTCTTCCTTGCAACGGCAGATGGCGTCCAGCTAGGCGGTTATACTGCGCCAGCGTGTGCGTTGGTGGCCTGCGTGCCGTCCTTTTGAACAGGGCGCGCAATTGCACTCGGGATCAGTTTCGGCGAGTGCCTCAGGACGGCATTTCGTAATGGCTAGTCTAGAGAAATTCCACCGACCAGCCGTTCGGTTCGCTATCTATGTCGACGATTAGGAGTTTGCGTTGGTTGATGTTGCTGTCAGGGTTTCTGCCGATCTTTTGAAGAAGTATGAGACTGTTTCGAATGCGACCGTTCTTAGTGAGTTGTCGAAGCGGGGCTATTTTAAGGTTTTCATGAAGGGTGTTCACAGCCTTGCGCCGGGTAGGCGTTTGGTTGGGCGCGCCGTGACGCTTCGGTATTTGCCTTCGCGACCGGATTTGCAGGAGCACGTGACTCGTGGTGGTCATGGTGAGGGATTCAACGAGACACCTCGTTGGGATGCGCTTGAGGCTTTGACTCCGGGGGATTGTTTGGTTGCGGATTGCATGGGCGAGGGTATGACGTCGACGGGTGGGGATGTTGTGTTTTCTAGGATTCTTTCGCAGAAGGCTGCCGGGTTGGTGACGGATGGTGGTGTTCGTGATGGTCACAAGGTGGCGCAGTACGGGTATCCGGTTTACGGCGGTGGTAGCACTCCGACGATCGGGGAGCCGAACGTTTTGCCATACGAGGTGAATGAGCCTGTTCAGTGTGGTGGTGTGCTGGTGTGGCCAGGTGATGTGATTCTTGGCGATGAGGATGGCGTGGTTGTGTTGCCGTCGCAGTTGGCTGAGGAGATTTACGAAGAGTGCGTGCATCACGATGATGTTGAGGCTGCAATTTTGTGGCATACGCAGAAGGAAGGGATTTCACCAAAGTTCTTTTATCCATTTAACGAAGAGACGGAGAAGATTCACGCAGAGTGGAAAGCGCAGCGTTAGCTCCGGGATCGCGAGCTTTTCTGAGAGGTTGGGGGATGGTGGCTGAGGCGAGGGGTTGAGGAGGATCCTGAAAATGAATTCAGGATGATATTGATAGCGATTGGGAACGTTTGACAACGTCGATTGTGGTGATTTGTTGGTCGCTGCTTGCCGTGTCGATTCTCCTCACAATGACAGGATAGATCGAACTGGTTCTTTGAAAAAGGAGTGGTTGTGCATGAGTGATCGGATTGTGCAGATTTCGGCGAGTGGGGTGAAGGTGACTGCGGAGTTGAACGATTCGGTGACGGCGGGTGCGTTGTGGGATGCGTTGCCGGTTACGGGTCGTGCGCAGACGTGGGGCGATGAGATTTATTTTTCGATTCCGGTGAGCGCCGACGAAGATGTCGATGCGCAGGAAACCGTTGAGATGGGCGCAGTTGCGTACTGGCCTCCGGGGAAGGCGTTGTGTTTGTTCTGGGGTCCGACTCCGATGAGCGCGCCGGGGGAGATTCGTCCTGCTTCAGCCGTGAACGTGATGGGTGTGATCGATGGCGATCCGGCTGTGTTGGATGGAGTTCCCGATGGTGCCGAGATCGTTGTCGAACGGGCTGGTGGTTAGTTGGCGCAAGAGAGATTTCCAGAAAGGCTTACGGATCAATTGAAAGCGGCGTGCTCAATAGGAGCATCCGTTCGTCGAGGCGGTGGGCGATGGTTCGCTTTCGTTGGAGCGTTTTTCGTTCTATATGCGGCAGGATTACCTGTGTTTGATCGATTACTACCGGGTGTTAGCGCTTGCTTCGGCGAAAAGTCCGGATCTGGCGTCGGTGAGCCACTTTGCGTCGTTGCTGGATGAGACGTTGAAATCGGAGACAGCGGCGGCGTTGTTGCCGTGTCAGTGGGATTATGACGAGGTGGCGCGTTGTTGGAGCATTGGAGTCGGCCGGATGCGAGTCTTTTCATTCTCGATGGNTTGTCGGGTCTAACGATCCGNAGTANCGGGAGATGACGGGGTGGTTGCGGGAGNTTGNGGATGAATGGGGTGCNGCGGCTTCTTCGGAGATTCGAGANCGGNNGCATGATGNGTTCGCGTTGANTACGAGGTACGAATATTTGTTCTGGGACGCTGCCTGACAGGCATAGCCTGAGTTTCCGAGAGATTGGGTAGTGGTGGCTGGGTTGTGGGATTGAGGCTTTTGGTGGTTTTATAGCATTGGCGCGATCCTTCTACGGGGATCAGGATGATGGATCGATCATAGTCCCTGGATGGGAGTTGTTTATTTTGGCGATGATGAAGACGGCTTATTTTTATGGTGGGAAGGACATCCGGGTGGTGGAGGAAGAGATTCCTGTTATAGGCCCGGATGAGGTGCTGTTTAAGGTCATGTCGGCCGGGGTCTGTGGGAGCGATCTACACAACTACCGGGGGCATCGGATTCGTGAGGATGTTCCCTGGCAGCAGGGCCATGAGCTTTCGGGCGAGATTGCCGGTCTTGGCGAGGGCGTGAAGGGTCTGGAGATTGGTCAGCGGATTGGGATTGAGGCTGAACATCTTCTGGGTTGCGGTGATTGTCGGCTGTGTCGTGATGGTCAGTATCACCTGTGTTCAGATAGAGGTGTCAGGCAAGGCGTTCGCCATTCGAGCCACGGATTTTCGCAGTACGACGTGTGCATTGCTGAGAACGTGACGGTGTTGCCAGATGGTGTTTCGTTCGATGCAGCAGCTCTTGTCGACTGCTATGCGTGTGCTGTTCACGCCATGAATCGGGTTCCTGACGTTTCGGGTCAGAGCGTTGCGATTATTGGTGCGGGCGCGATCGCCTTGACGTTGGGTCAGGTGTTGAAAGCGAACGGAGCTGGCGAGGTGATTTTGATTGGTACTCGCCAGCAATCGGTGGATGTGGCGGTGGCTTCGGGCTCGACTGATGTTGGTGTTGTCACGGCGGTCGATGACCCGGTGAAGGCAGTGTTGCTGGCGACTGGAGGCGAGGGCGTTTCGATGACGTTCGAGACGGTCGGTGGGCAGTTGCAGTTGGTTCAGCAGGCGGTTGAGATGACGCGCCGTGGCGGGGTAGTTTCTATTTTGGGATTGTTTACGAAGTCGCAAACGATTGATCCGGCGATGGCGATGGAGCGGGAGGTAACGCTTCAGTGGTCGAACAGTTTTTCGAGCTGGAACGGCGCTTCTGAGTTTTCGACCGCATTGGATTTAGTGGAGTCGGGTCGAGTGATTGCTGAGTCGATCGTTACTCACCACTTTGGGTTGGATGAAATTTCTGAGGCGTTTGCGATAGCGGACGATAAGCGGACGTCGGGTGCGATTCGAGTGATGGTGCGGCCGTGGGGTGTGGGTTAGGAACCAGGTCCGAGAATAATCGATATGTCTCGCCAAGCTGGTCCGATTTTACCGTCAAAGAATTCGGCGGCTCCGCATACTTTCGAGCTATGGTTTTGAATCTTGTGAAACAATATCGTAAATGTCGTGATGTCCATACGCGGCTTTCAATCCAATCATTCGATTTATGAATCGCCCATATGTTCTCGGGTTTGACCCGAAACCGTGCTGCAGCATTGCGACGATATTGGACGAACGCAATTGAAGAACCACTCAATGGAAGAATCTCTCAACTTATCTCCGGATGTTGAGCTTCAGCCCGAAATCATCCGTTACCACGGCCTCGATGCGCTAAGGGCACTTGCAATGGCGATGGGAATCGTTCTCCACGCTGCTCTGCCATATTTTTTTACAGACGGTTTCTGGCCGTCAGATGATCACTCAAGGCCAATAAAAGCCATATTCGAATTTATACATATGTGGCGTATGCCTGTATTTTTCATGTTGTCAGGCTTCTTGTCAGCTCTGGTCATAAGCAGGCGATCTACCGTCTACTGGGCCGATCACAGGTTCAAAAGAGTCGGGCTTCCGCTTTTGATCTTCTGGTTGCCGATCGCCTTGGTCCTACCACAAATATTTGGATACGGATTCAAGGGCGAATTTCCGGGCGTCGATGGAATAAAGGCCGAAACACTATTTAACCCAAATCACCTCTGGTTCCTGATACATCTGCTGCTGTTCGTCGGGATCGTGGGAATCATCAGACTGATCTCCTCAGCTACTGCAACGATCTTCAGGCCCAGCGTTTTCAAGACCTCATGGACTATGTTCGCAGGATTTTTTGTGCGGGTTATATATCTTCCTGTACCACTGGCCATAATCATTATTTTGTTTTTCATGCTGATACCGACTGGCGGTGAGTTGATCTCAAATCTAGCCGGCACCTCGATATATTTCTTCCTGGGTTACGGTTTGTTCAGCAACAAAAACCTGTTTAAGAAAATGAAGTCTCACTGGATCTACTACGTGGTATTCGCATTACTTGCCTTCGCCGCGTACCTGTGGCTGATCTCTGAACTGGGGGCGTATGATCCAAAAAATGAAGAAGATGCTCCGCTCTGGGGTCTGGTGATCGTGCTAAAAGCGACCTGCGCCATCCTGTTCTCTTATGGATTCATAGGACTGTCGGAAGTTAAATTCGGAACAGACAGTCATATATGGCGCTGGCTCTCGGACTCTGCATACTGGGTATACCTGGTACACCTCCCGATCGTAACGATGATCACCTTCGCTATGTTTTCTATTTCTATTCCAGTTGAAATAAAGTTCATAGTGTCAATCGTTCTGACGTCCGTTGTAGGAGTAGTTACGTATAAGTACCTTGTGCGCGGGACGGTTATAGGACTACTGCTGAACGGCAAAAGACCTTAGATATGGGCCAGTACTCAAG
>PBTE01000008.1 GCA_002726515.1 Planctomycetaceae bacterium
ATCAAGCGATGCGATTCTTCAGAGTCAATGGGGCATGCAGATGTATACCCGCACTCACTCATCCCAATCATGCACTCTCTGAAGACCAGGGATTTATTTGAAGACTAATTGAAAAACACCTCAGAGCCCCTCCGGTCCGAGCCCTGAAAAGTTAATCTGAAAAGCAGCTGTAGCTCAATGGTAAATGTGTCCGAGCCGATTCAGAGACTATTTCATTTATCTCTCCATCGCCTTCGGCACGATGGAGACGATTTCAGGAAAAATCATGAGAAGGGCGACGAGGACCATTTGGATGGCGACAATTGGAACGGCTGCGCGGTAAATTTTCGCCATGCTGAGGTGTGGTTGAACCCCTTTCATGACGAACAGTAGTACCCCAAATGGTGGCGTGATACCCGCCAGTTCCAATTGCACCAAAATCAGGATTGAAAACCATATGGGGTCGAGGCCGAGGATCAAGATCAGTGGCATGAAAACCGGGATTGAGACCATCATGATCGATATCGTGTCGATGAAGCACCCCATAGCCAGCACCAAAACCTGCATGATTATCACCATCATGATCGGCGAAAAATCCAATTCCGTAACCGCATCGACCATAGATGAGGAGGCCCCCGTGGCGGCGAGGATCTGGCTGAATCCGGCCGAGCCGACTATGACTAGAAGCATCATGCAGGTGGTCTTCATCGTCGAAATCAAGGCCAAGCGCATGCTATCCCACGTCAAGCGACGATAGCAGGCGGCTAGCACTAAGGTCGCGATGACCCCCATGGCGGCGGACTCCGACGGGGTCGCGATGCCAAGAAAGATAAAACCCGTTACGACGATGATCAGGCTGAATAAAGGCGAGATGGCCAGCAAACTGTAGAATTTCCGGCGCAGTGGAACCGGTGGCGCTTTGTACGGTGGCGCCAGATGGGGCTGCAATTTCGCCCGGATAGTGAAATAGGCAAAATAAAGCACCGCCAAAATTAATCCCGGCAATAGCCCGGCCAAAAGCAGTTTGGCGATAGAAACCTTCGCCATGGCGCCCAACAGCACCCCCAGGGCACTGGGCGGAATGAGCACGGCAAGGCCACCGCCGGCCAGAATGGAGCCGACGGAAAGTTCTGCCTTGTATTCGCGCTTGGCCATTTCCGGCACCAGCGTCGAGCCGAGCATCGCCACCGAGGCCATACTGGCCCCGGACAGCGCACCGAACAGCGTACCCCCGCCAACGGCAGAGATAGCAAGACGGCCCGGCAGACGACCGATCCAATGATCCATCGCATCAACGGTCATGGCTGCCAAGCCCGTTCGCATCAGCAATTCACCCATGAGGATAAATAATGGGATAGGAATCAGTGCGAACTGGCCGATCGAAGAGAATGAACTAGTAGCAAGTAGAGATAGAGTGTTTTCGCCGCCTAGAAAAAAATACAACCCGAGAATGTTAAGGGCCAGAAATCCGAAAGCCACCGGCATGCCGCTGGCTAACACGACAATGAGTAGACCGAAAAAAATTGCCAAGCTCATGTACCATTCGAATTCCATATCCGATCTCCTACATCGATACGTTGGAGGAATCGCCGCCATGGCCCCCACGTTCAGCCCTGAGCCGCCGTTCTGGATCGGGATCTGTAGCGTAGAAAAACAATCGAACCAGGAACGCAATCGTTAGCATCGCCGAACCGATGGGGACTACGATGTAAGGCCATATCCTCGGGATATGCCAGATGCGCGGCATCATAATGCCACCTTGGACGTATTCCACAGCAGCGATGCTGGTTTGCCAGGTGAGAATCCCGCATACAAAAACACCAATGACGGAAACTAATATTCCGACCATCTTTTGCAGTTTCAACGGTAGCGCTTCGACCACGATTTCAATCCGGACATGGCCGTCTCGCAGAAGCACCCAGGGTGCCGCGAGGAAGGTTATCCATACCAATGAATATTCCGAGAGATCAAACGACCAAGGCGAGCCAATGCTGAACAAGTTGCGGGCTAGAACATCATAGGTAATCCAACAACTCATGGCGAGGGTCAGCAGGGCTGCCAAATAGGCGGCGACCTTCGTCAGTTTGTCAAAATATTCGATAGCCCGGTTCATGCTCCCCTCACCGTATACGGTTAAACAACGCGAGCAGAATGTATTTGGAAACTATCATTTGCTTTTATTCTAGCCATCGCCCGCCTCACGCTGAAAGGCTACGGCTATTCGGTTCCAGGCGTTCATGGTCGAGATCGCCCAGGTCAAATCGACGATTTCACGATCATCAAAATGCATCCGCAGGCTTGCGAATTTACCGTCCGTCGTATCGCCTTCGGTGATCTTTGTGACCGCTTCCGTCCATCCCAACGCCGCCCGTTCACCGGATTCGAATAAATCAGAAACTTGCCAACCGGCCAACGCGTCGATGCGCTCTTGTGTTTCACCCAAGGCCAATGCCTGGCGCGTATGCACCCGAACGCAGTAAGCACACCCATTAATCTGAGATGTGCGAACCTCTATCAGCCGACGCAACAACGGTTGCAAGCTAGAACCGTCAACATAGGCATTCACTCCAGCGAGTGCTTGCACCGCTTGCGGGGCAATGTCGCGGTATTCGAGCCTTATTGCCATCGACGGGGTCAGCCAGAAATTTCCAGCCAACGGTAACGGTAGCCCCACCCCAAAAAGGAAGGGCCACCGAAACCGTTAGACCTTACGCTGGAGTCAGCCGGCTGCCTTTTCGAACAAAGTCTTGAGACGTGCACCGTTTTCCGGCGATTGCTCAAGGATTTTGCTCCAAAGCTTCCTTTCCGTCAGGTCGACGAACTCCTTGGCATCGGCCGTCGGCAGGGGGACGATTTCAAGACCGTGCGACTGCATCCTGGCGTGCTCGGCATCGCGGGTCTCCTGGCACCATTTAGCGCCAATCTTGTCGGCCGAAGCAGACGCCTTCACCAGAACGTCCTGCAAAGGTTTGGGCAGACTCTTGAAACTCTTCGGGTTGATCAGCGTCGCCGTCCGCAATTGATAGAAAGTGGGCGAGACGATGAACTTGGCCTGCTCGTAGAACTTGAAGTCCAGCAAACCGATATCCGGCCAGCCGAGGCCGTCAACGACGCCGCGCTCCATCGCCGTATAGGCTTCTGCCGGCGACGTGGTCACCGGCGTGGCACCCAAGGCCTGCAGGATCGGATCGTAAAGCGGAATCGAACGAATTTTCCTACCCTTGAATGCCTCCAGGTTGGTTGGGCGAAAACGGGTCTGGAAGACATAGCCGACACCGCTCATGGGCACACCGAGCAACATGACACCGCGCTTCTGCATCAGGATTTCGGCGTAGGCGTCGAGCACTCCGACGCTTTGAAGCTTCTCTAGGGACGCGTCGCCGCTGGCGAGTGAAATCGACGACGGCATGGCACCGGCGAAGTAGGAGTTCGCCGAATGACTCATGTCGAATACGCCCTTGGAAATCGCTTCTGGGGCCTGGAATCCGCCGATCACTTCCGAACCACCGGCGTAATTGATCTCCAATTCGCCACCGGACATCTTGTCGACTTCCGCCGCCAGGAAATCGTACGGCTTGCCCCAGACCGTGTTACGGTTGATGAAGGCGATGTAATTCAGTTTGTGCTTCCCCGCGCCGATCGCCGGAAAACCTGAGATAGCTGTCCCCGCCGCCGCTACGCCAATCGCGGAATTGCGGATAAACTTACGCCTCGACATTCCATTTCTCTTTTGCCGTTTAGTCATTAAAGGCCTCCTTTTGGTCACTTATGTCTTTGGGTTTAAAGGGTACGTCTTTGGGTTTAAAGGGTGATTTTCTCTCCTCTCACCTTGTTGCTGTGATTGCGATTGTTTAGTAAGGCGAATTTGATCCGCTCCGGAGTTGCCGGGATATCATAAATACGCGCCCCAGTCGCGTTGTATATACCGTTGATAATCGCCGGAATGGGAGATATTCCAGGGTGCTCGGCCATGCTTTTGGCGCCGAAGGGGCCACGCTCTAGTGGTTCCTCGACAAACAACTGGGTGATGGTTTCGGGGATGTCCGTGGTCGCGGACACACCGTAATCCTTGAGGGTTGGTGGGTTGTCGGGATGGAAACATTCGCTCAGTGCGAAGCCTATTCCAAAAGCGATACCGCCATCGACCTGCCCCTCAAGGGCGAGTGGATTGATCCGCGTTCCGGGATCGCAGACATTGACGTGGTTGAGTAATCTAACCCGCCCTGATTCCACGTTCACCTCAAGCTCGATTAAACCTGTGTTGTATCCAAAAAGAATATTTGGTGCCTCTCCGTCCCACTCGATCACCCCCTCGCAGCGCGACGACTTTCCCTGGTCGTGCAGATAGGCGGAAAGTTCGGCGAACGATACCGAGGAAGTCGCACCCTCTTGCGCGAAGACTCCTTGGTCGTTGAACTGAAGGCTGTCCGGAGGTTCCTCCAGCAATTGGGCTGCTGTCCCCTTGAGCAGTTTCGCTAGGTTCACGGCCGCCGTCTGAATCGCCTTCCCGGTTGCCACTGTCGTGATCGAGCTAAAGGTGGGAACGGGATAGGGTGCGGCCGACGTATCGCCGATCGTGACGCGCATTGTCGACATGGAGACGCCAAATACATCGGCCGCGATCTGAACGAGTTGGGTGGTTGGCCCCTGCCCTTGCTCAACGCTTCCAGCAAGCACGTGAATGAACCCGTCGTCGGTCAGTTCTGCGCCAGCCGAGATAGTGGTCTTCACATAGCCGATATTCCGCCAACCACAACCAATTCCAACCCCCGGTTTCCACGAGCCGTCGGCCTTGGCGCGGCGTTTTTCCAACCGCGTCTTGGCTTTCTCGTAATGCGGTCGCAGGGCTTCCAATTCGGCCAACAACGATACGCTTTCTCGAAGCACCTGCCCAATATGGGTTTTCGATCCTTTCCTGATCGCGTTCAGGGTGCGGATTTCGAATGGATCCATGCCAAGTTTCTCAGCAATCTGGTCAAGCTGGGATTCGTAGGCCAAAGGTAGATAATTAGCGTTGGTGCCGCGCAGGGGCACATACCGGGGGCCGTTGGTCAGTACATCATAGGCCCGGGCCCGAACATTGGGCACTTCATAAGGGCCAGTGGCGTGGGAAAGCAATGCGTCTAAAGTTTCAAAGTAACAAAGTTCGGCCCCTTTGGTCGTCTCCGGGATCAGATAGGGAGCCCAAGTTCCGGCGCCGTGAATGACTTCCGTGTCAACGGCAACGATCCGGCCTTCCCTGGTCGCGCCAGTTTTATAGCGGATATTGACCGAGGGAGCCTTGCTGGATCCCAGCAAGGACTCCGCGCGTGACAACACGATCTTTGTCGCCTTGCCAGTTTTTTGGGCGAACAGGGCGGCAACAACGGCGATGAGCGTATCGCCACGGCTACCGAAGTTGCCACCCATGGCCGGGCAGATAATTCGAATCTCCGCAGCGTTCATCCCCATGTTGTTGGCGATCGAGCGCGTGCCCTGAACGAAGGGGTGATACAGGGCCGTTTCGATAACCAGAGTACCGTTTTCATCTTGGTAGGCGAGTGCGGATTCTGTTTCCATAGCGGCATGTTCGCGAACAGGCACGCTATAGGTGTTTTCGACTATGACGTCAGCCTCGGCGAAACCGACTTCCACCTGACCACAGCCGGTCTCCTCGATCGGCGATATGTTCGGCATTCCGGCAAATAACGGCTCCGACCGGGGATCGATGGCGTCGTCTAGCTCGATCGCCGAAGGCAGTTCCTCGTAGACGACCTTTATTTTCGCCAGCGCCTCTTCGGCGATTTCCTCGGTCCGCGCGGCGATGGCAGCCAACCCTTCGCCCCGAAACCGGATTCGGTCCCTCGGAAAGACGAAAACCTGTGGCTGACAATTTGGAAGATAGGGAGTGCCGGGCACATCGTCGGCGGTTAACACGGCCTCGACACCGGGCACAGCTTCGGCTTCCGAGGTGTCGATGGAGTCAATTCTCGCATGATGCACGTCGGACCGCAGAATCTTAGCGTGGAGCATGCCGTCTTTCTTGAGGTCCGCACCGTACTTGGCCTTTCCATTGATGGTGTCCAAGCTATCGAGGCGGGCGACGCTGGCACCGACTTTCTTACCCACCGAGACCATGGGCGTTGGCTTCGGTTCGTTGGCGCGCAGCAGTTCCGACGCATACATCACGGCGTCGATGATTTTGACGTAGCCGGTGCAGCGGCACAGGTTGTTCGAAAGGCTTTTGATGACTTCCTCGCGGGTCGGATTATTGTTGGAGATTAGCAGTGCGTTGGCGCGCATGATCATGCCCGGAATACAGAACCCGCACTGGGTCGCACCTTTTTCGAGAAAAGCGATCTGCAATGGGTGCAGGGCGGAAAGATCGTCGCTGTTCTTCTCGCCGGACCCCATGTGAGACGCCGCCAAGCCTTCAATCGTAACGATTTCCTTACCCTGGGCGCGGTTCGCCGACAGGAGGCAAGCCTTGGTCGGCTTATTACCCATCAGGACGATACAACTGCCGCATTCTCCGTTATCACAGGCTTTTTTTGTGCCTGTCAGGTCAAGGTCTTCGCGGATAGTGTCCAGCAAAGTCTGGGACGGATGGGCTCTAATCTCCCGTGTCTCGCCGTTTACGACCAGACTAATGTGTTCGTTTGTCGATGCATTCATGACGCGGCGTCTTTCAAGTTGTCTGGTTTCCAACGTGCTTCGCCGGACCCTACGGGCGCGCCATGCATATTTTTTCCCGTCTCAATTTGGGAGCGAAGAGCCTCGGTTGCATCGAGATCGAGTTGCAGTGTTAGTGGATCGATAACCACGCTGTACTCTTGCCGCACATAGTCGACGGTGAGCTTCTCTTGTTGGACATCATCTTCGATAGCATAGACATCGCGCTCGATCGGGTCACCAAAACCACCACCACTGGCCTGGATCAACCGATACAAGTCGCCCTCCTTCAAAACCATTAGGGACTTGCCCGGAAGCTCGCGGTTCTCGGAATCTGGATTTAGGTAGTTCCTTGTGGGCGTCCCAGGCTTGCCGCCTTCGATTCCCCACGGCACGAAGTCCGTTCGGTCCGAGCGTAGTTGGAAAGTGGTATCGTTCGCAAGGATCCGAAAATCCCGAACGATAGCCAGTCCACCACGATACTTGCCCGGCCCTCCAGTATCTGGGACGAGTGCGTAGCGTTCCACTAAAATGGGTTGCTCTGATTCCACGCTCTCGATGGGAATGTTCGCCATGTTGTGAATTGGCGCCGATAAGCCGTCGGCGCCATCACACTTAGGTCCGCCGCCGCGGGGGCCATCGTTAATCAGGTCCAGATGTACCCACGCCTTGTGGTTCGAGCGGTAACCCGCGAAACTCAGTCCAACCTCGCCACCACCCCAGNCCGCTGGAATCTTGCCGGGCATGGCCTGCGCCATGGCGCCGAAGACGGCGTTGCAAATCCGAAAGCCGGCCAAGCCTCGCGCCGCCACCGGCGCGGGATGCCGAGGATTGACGAAGCACCCTTCTGGGGCCGTAATCGTGAAAGGTCGAAAGAAACCGCTATTGGATTGGATTTCGGAATCAATGAGGCACTTCATTGCCGCATAGACCTGGGATTTCGTGTAGGCAAAATTGGGGTTGATGGAGCCCTTAGCCTGTGGGGACGTACCATCGAAGTCGATATGCGCTTCGTCGCCCGCGATCTTGACCCGCGCGTGGATCGCGATCGGCCGCATGTCGATCCCGTCGTTGTCAATGTAGTCGGTGAATTCCCATTCCCCTTGGGGCAGGGTGGCGATCTCAGCCCGCGTCAGGCGTTCAGAGGTGTCCAAGATGTCAACCATGTAATCCATCAGTTCGTCCTGCCCATACTCGCCCATCAGCGCTAGGAACTCCCGTTCCCCAAGCCGGACGGCGGAGATCAGCGCACGGACATCCCCCAGCACCATATGAGGAACTCGCACGTTCTTTTCCAGGATTTTCCACACTGCTTGGTTAAGCATGCCTCGATCGTACAGCTTGAGCGGCGGGAGGAGTAACCCTTCCTGGTAGATCTCCGTGTTGTCACAGACGACGCCTCCCGCNACTCTNCCCCCGATATCTGNNTGATGACCGATAGCGCAGACCCATCCGATCATCGACCCATCGGCGAAAACCGGCTTGAACATGAAAATGTCCGGAAGATGACTGCCACCCTCATAGGGGTCGTTGTTGGCGAAGATATCGCCGGGATGAACATCATCGCTAAAGGCGTTCATGACACCCTGCAGCGCAGGTACCATAGACCCAAGGTGAGCCGGCAGAGTCAAGCCCTGGGCGACCTGCTGGCCGTCGGCCATGAACAAGGCGGTCGAAAAATCCATCCCGTCCTTTACTACTGCAGATCGAGCTGTACGCACCACGGTCAATGCCATCGAGTCGGCAATACTCATGAGAGCGTTCTTGATGATCTCTCGTGTTACGGGATCGATTGTCGACGGCATGTAGCGGCCTCCTTCCTTATGCCGCTTCTAGGACGATGTTCTTGCGCTCATCCACGGAGGCGCGCCACATCGGCGGAATCACGGTGGTGGAGTCGTATTCCTCGATAAGGAGCGGCCCGTCTCTGCCCCTTTCGTCGAGGTCGGTTCGATTGATGAGTGGCGTATCGATCCAACCGTGTTTCGATCCGAAGTACGCCGCCCGTTGCGACGAACTCGACTTCCGCGATGCTGATACCATCTGAAGTTGCTTCGGGAACCGAGGCTTCGCGCTTAGGCCGCGTGCGACAACTCGGATGTTGATAAGCTGGTATGGAGCATCAGTACAGTGGCCGAATGTCTTTTCATGTTCGACATCGAAGGCGTCAGCCAAGTTTTTTAAGGAGTCGGACGTGACTTGGCCGGGCGGCATCCGGATCGTCAATCCAGACCCTTGCCCTTCGTACTTAATGTCAACCTGTGTGATGACCTCCTGGCAGTTATCGTCGAACCGTTCTGAGCGCAGGATCTGACGCGCTTCCTCCCACATGTCCGCCAAGATATTGTTAAAGACACCTATATCTAGGTTGTCGAAGGTCTTGAAATAGGTTTTGACGAGATGGTGCTCGACATCGGGAAACAGTAGGCCAAAGGCGCTGAAGACCCCAGGATACGCCGGAATGATGATGCGGCTGATCTCCAACATAGCCGCCAGACCCGAGGCATGAACCGGTCCGCTCCCGCCGAATGCGATGAGATCGAACCGCCTGGGATCGCGCCCCCTTTCGCTGGAGACCGCCTTCAGGGCGCGGCTCATGTTGGAGTTCGCGAGCAGATGAATGCCGTGGACAGCTTCGACTTCGGAGAACCCAAGAGAGGCGGCTACACGCTCTGACACCACCCTTCGGGCGCTCTCCAGATCAATGGCAAATTCGCCGCCGAGAAGGTGTTGGGGATTGAGATACCCAAGCAACACATTGGCATCGGTGACCGTTGCTTGGAGTCCACCTCGGCCGTAGCACGCTGGCCCCGGTACCGCGCCGGAACTTTGGGGGCCAACCCGAAGTGATTTGCTGCTATCGACAGAGGCGATGCTTCCTCCCCCGGCACCAACTTCCGCAAGATCGATAGCCGGGATACTCAGAACATGGCCGGCGCCTCTCAGAAGACGATGGCCGACGTTCAGGCCGGCGCCGACTTCGTACTCTTGGGACTGAAGGATCTGTCCGTTCTCGATAATGGCTGCTTTGGCCGTCGTGCCTCCCATGTCGAGGATCATCACATTGACCAGACCAAGCCGTTGAGACACATGGAACGCNCCCATCACTCCGGCTGCAGGGCCCGATTCGATACAGAAAGCAGGTCTCTCGCTGGCCATCCGGGGTGTCGCCAAACCTCCGGTGGACTGCATCACGGCTAAGGGAACATTGATCCCCAGTGTCGTGAGTCCATCGGTCAGACACCCAAGGTACCGTTCCACGACCGGCCGCACGTACCCATTGATCACAGTGGTGCTCGTGCGTTCGTATTCTTTCATAACCGGTAGAAGCTCACTAGACAGCGTGACGGTAAGATTGGGCGCACGACGTCTAATGCTCTGGGCGATACGCTGTTCGTGATTGGGATTGGCATAGGAATGCAGTAGGCAGACGACCACCGACTCGATGTCCGTCTTGACGATTCGCTCGATCACTTCTTCGACGTTTTGCATATCTAGAGGTCGCAGGACTTCGCCTCGGAAATTCAGTCGCTCCCGTACCTCGAAGCGCAGTTGCCGCTTCACCAGTGCGGGAGGTTTCTCATAAGAAAAGTCGTATAGCCGAGGGACTCGGTTACGTCGGAACTCGAGAACATCCCTGAACCCTTCTGTTGTGATGAGGGCCGTCCGCGCACCCTTGCCTTCCAAGATGGCGTTGGTGGCGATGGTAAATCCGTGGTTCACCTCCGAAATTGCATTGGGATCTATCTTCAACCGGGCCAGTCCCTGCTCAATACCCGCAAGCACAGCGACGCTGTAATTAGCCGGCGTGCTGGCGATCTTCATCGCTAGTACCACACCCTCGTCGCTGAGAAAAACGATATCGGTAAATGTGCCGCCGACATCCACACCGACCCGAAATCGCATCATCGACCCGTTTCCCCTTTATTGGGTAGCGTTGGAAGCTCAAATAACTGTAGCAAAAAAACACACCCAATGAGTTATTGGTTTCTTTTAGCTGCAGTCTTACCTGAGGTGGAGCGTAAAATATACAGTATCGCTTTATATAGACTGTAAATCATAATATACAACATTATCGGTACCGCGCCTGTCCGTCATCAAATGATTTGGCACGACTTGTAGGCTGATTTACAGGAGGGTCTGGTTCACCTGGTTTGTCATGTTATGCGGCGACCTCGCGGTGATGCAAGCGTCTGCTTTCGATAGTCTTTCGTTTGATTCTATCTCTTTGTTCCAGGATGGCCTGGCCCCGTCCGAAGTAGACATCGGCAGGGGTCAGATTATTGATACTCTCGTGATAGCGGTGGTGGTTGTAGTGATCCACGAAGGCTTCAATGCTGGCCTCAAGAGCTCCGGGGAAGAAGTAGTGATCCAGCAGGATGCGGTTTTTCAGGGTTTGGTGCCATCGTTCAATCTTGCCCTGAGTCTGGGGATGATAAGGTGCGCCCCTGACATGGCTCATACCCTTGTCCTCCAGCCAATCAGCCAGATCACCGGAGATGTAGCTGGCCCCGTTGTCAGATAACAGCCGGGGTTTGTGTCGTGCCCTGGCCTGATCACAGCCAGAGGTTTTCAGGGCAAGTTCCAGTGTCTCACTGACATCCTCAGCCTTGATCGACGTACCCAGTTTCCAGGCAATGATATAGCGTGAGTAGTCATCAAGGATCGTGGACAGATACATCCAGCCCCAGCCAATCACCTTGAGGTATGTGAAGTCCGTCTGCCACAGCTG
>PBTE01000224.1 GCA_002726515.1 Planctomycetaceae bacterium
GAAGACGATGCGCTCCAAGAGGAGGGGCTCGATCCAGAGATACCCATTCACCGCCACCTGATCAGGCTCTCGAAGGAGATTTACGGTTTTCCGCGCCATCTCTCCATTCATCCCGGCGGCTTTATTCTCGGGCATGAGCCGGTGCATGATTTTGTGCCCATCGAAAACGCGAGCATGGAGGCTAGAACGGTCATCCAGTGGGCCAAAGATGACATCGAGGAGCTTGGTCTGTTTAAGGTCGATCTGCTTGGATTAGGGGCTTTGACGCATCTCGATAAATGTTTTCAGATGCTGAAAACGCATCGCAATCAAGAGCTTTCAATGGGCACCATTCCCCACGGCGACGAAGAAACCTATGCGATGATGCGTAAAGGCGATACTGTCGGTGTTTTTCAGATCGAGAGCCGCGCACAGATGTCCATGCTGCCAAGGCTTAAGCCCCACACTTTTTACGATCTCGTCATTGAGATAAGCATCGTCCGCCCAGGCCCGATCTCTGGAGGGATGGTGCACCCATATCTGCGGCGGCGCAGCGGTGAAGAGGCGGTGACATATCCTCATCCATGCCTGGAGCCGGTTCTTAAAAAGACTCTGGGAATTCCGCTCTTTCAGGAACAGGTGATGCGTTTGGCAATGGTGGCTGCGGATTACACGCCAGGCGAGGCCGATCAGTTGAGACGAGATATGGCGGCATGGAGGAGTAAGGGGCAGTTGGAGCGCCACAGAGAACGGCTCGTCACACGGATGATGGCCAAAGGCATAACAGAAGAGTTCGCCGAAAGAGTGTTCAGCCAGATTCGGGGCTTTGGCGAATATGGGTTTCCAGAAAGTCACGCCGCCAGTTTTGCCCTCATAAGCTATGGGACCTCCTATCTGCGGTGTCACTATCCAGCGGAATTCACCTGCGGACTCCTCAACTCTCAGCCCATGGGTTTTTACAGTGCTGGGACGATAGTAGGCGACGCCAAACGACACGACGTGGCGGTGCGCCCCATAGATGTGTGCGTAAGCTCATGGGACTGTACATTGGAGCCGTTTCCAGATGGTGATTTTGCTGTACGGATGGGTTTTAGATATATAAAGGGGCTCAAACAGATAGTCGGTCAGCAGATTGTAGATGCTCGTTTGGGTGGTTCATATATCTCTGTGGAGGATGTTGTGCGCCGTGCGCAGTTAGATGCGCGGTCTGCGTCACTCCTTGCGCAGTCCGGCGCATTTGAGAGGCTTCAACCTGATCGACGTGTGGCGCTGTGGGACTCCAAGGGCGCTGCGCAGAGTGCGCCGACCCCTCTGCCTCTGCCGCAGACCGAAAAGGCCCCATCTTTCAAACCGTTGACAACTTCGGAGATATCTAGCTGGGACTACCGTGTTTCGAGACATAGTACACGGCTCCATCCGTTGGCGCCGATGCGCCCAGTTCTAGTACAGGCCGGATTGCCTGATTCAAAGGAGGTTGCGGCTATGCGCAGTGGGCGTTTGACCCACTATGCAGGCCTTGTTATCTGCCGTCAGAGCCCATCTACCGCTAGTGGGGTGGTTTTTGCGACGCTTGAAGATGAGGCCGGATTCGTGAATCTCGTTGTGTGGCCTACGATTTTCGAGAAACACCGCGTCCTCGCGAAGACAGCGTCGTTTCTTGGGGTGACAGGAAGGGTTCAGTCTGAAAATGGAGTGGTACACATAATCGCAGACAGTTTATGGGTGCCACAGTTTCAACAGAAACCAGAAAAAATATCCAGTCGAGATTTTCACTAGATATAGGGATCGGAAAATGTCGAAAAAAGAGTGGGAAAATCGGCTGTAATTCGGGTATCTGTTCCAGGCTTAAAAATGGGGATTGGTGAACGAGCCTACAGGAAGTACCTTCACCGTGAGTACCTGAAAAGACCAAACAGAGGGAAAGACTAATCGCGGAAGATTGAAGACATAAAAAGAGTGAGGCGTGATCGGAAGCCATCGCAAGCCTTCCCGATCACGCCTCATAGATCCATAGACCACGAGGGCTTATGCCGCCCATCGCTTACTACGCTCAGCAACGAGAGCCAAAACCGGCCCATTGCCGTACTACATACAGGCGTCTAATGACCATAAAACCCTACATACAGGGCACCAATCATCATCAGACCCTATATACAGGTGGCTAGTGACCAACCAAGGATCACTGGTAGACACCTCGCTCGTACTTACCACAGGAGGTCACGACGATGATGCCAACATCAGTTACCGCAACCGCCCCAAACTCAGCTATGCTGGTAGACCAGCACAAACTGGAGGTATGAAAAAATGGTAATACATAAGGGTGCGTCTGTCAACAGTGCGTCTTTTGATGAGGTTATCAGACGCCTTGAATCCCTAGGACCTGTAACAGGCAAAGGAGAACAACGCCGAGCTGCCTGCCCACACCACAACGGAAGATCATCCAGAAGCCTGAGCGTAACACGACAAGAACAGGGTGGAGCGCTTATCCACTGCCACGCTGGATGTGAATACCGGGACGTTATAGCCACTCTAGGCTTTGATTTCTCCCAAAACAGCACACCCTACAAACGCGACAAACAGCACAATCAGGAACCACGTCCACAAGCGGCGTCCCCTCTACAGGCACCCACCGCCATCTACACCTACGACGACGAAAATGGCGAACTGATCATGCGAAAACTCAGGTATAACACCGCCGATGGAGAAAAAACATTTCGGTGGGAACATGGCCTGGATGGCATCAGATGGCAGATCGGGCTAGGAGGGCACACACCGGTGCTGTATCACCTTTCTGCCGTGAGAGAAGCGATCGCCAAGGGAGAGACGGTCTACGTCGTCGAGGGCGAAAAAGATGCTGAAACACTCGTCTCTTATGGGTTTACAGCCACCACCACACCAGGTGGCGCAGGCACGTGGCGTGAGATCGACACCGCCGCGCTGAGTGGGGCACAGATCGTGATTTTCCCAGACAACGACAGCGCTGGAATTAAGCACGCCGAACAGATCGCCAAAAACATCTACAGACACGCCGCATCGGTAAAAATCGTTCATCTCCCTGGACTTCCCGAAAAAGGCGATGTGTCGGACTGGATGGAGGATGGCTCCCACGGCTCCACCGAACTTAAAGCCGTCGCCAGCAGCGTTTCTATGTGGGTGCCGACGGTCCATTTTAGAGGACACTCACTCAGGGAATTAAGAAACCTTCCGCAGCGCGAATGGCTTGTAGAGGGGCTGCTAGCTAGGGGTGAACTGGCCATGATCAGGGGGCCATCTGGATCAGGCAAAACTTTTGTGGCGATCGATCTCATCAAATCTCTTCTAACTCAGCAGGAATGGATGGATGAGCACGCCATAAACCCCACTGGCCAAAAGTCTCTGACAGTGGCGTACTCCACAAACGAGGGGACACGGGCGTTGGCGGACCGGTTCGAATCGGCGCTAGATGGTCAGATCGATGCGCCGGGCCTCCAGGTATTCACCGATGTGCCGCAGCTATTCGATCAGATGGGTGAGAGTGGAGTACTGCAGTTCATGGAAGATTACCTGATGCAGTATGACACCACTCCTGATCTGCTGGTGATAGATACACTGTCTGCCGCCGCTATCGGCGCTGAAGAAAATAGCGCTAAAGATATGAATGTTGTCATGAGCGCAGTAAAACAGATTCAGGCCGCATGGGACTGTTCTGTCATTCTTCTACACCACGACGGCAAACACACAGGTCAAGAGCGCGGTTCTACCGTCTTGCGAGCATCCATGGACTTAGTTCTGGCTGTAAGCGAAAACTCCGATGCTGAACCACGCTCCGTCCGAATAGACAAATGCAAGGATGGTCCCGGCGGAGATGTATTTGCGTTCCAACTTGTGGAGCTGGGCCCATCGGTAGTAGTGCGTTGGAATGGACGATGGGATGCTTGCGAGAGCACACAGTCGACAGCGTCAACATACACCCGCGAGATCATTTCCCTAGTGCAGGAACAGAAGCGCGTGCAGTCTAAGGATGTGGCTATTGGACTCGGAATTACAGATCGAATAGCTTCACGTTCGTTAGAACAACTTACAGATATTGGTATACTCCTTAAAACCAAAGGATCATCATCCCAAAACGGTGGTCGCCCTCCGTGGATATATTCGATCATTTCGGAGGTGGAAAATGTTCGGTCTAGGTAGTTTTGGCAGGGGTTGCCGAAACCTGTCTAAAACCCCTGGAGGCGTTTTCGGAGTTTCCCCTTACGCCCCCCTAAAGGGGGGCTGGGGAAACTCCAAAACTCCGATAGAAACTGGAAGTTTAAAGGCTTCCGCAGAGGGGGTAAAAACAGGAGAATTTGGCACTGAATTGCACGGTAGATTTGGAGGGTTTTTGCCTATGCCATGCGCTCTTTTTTTGAGTGCGTAAAAAAAAGTCAAACGGCGCATTTTTTAGGCACTCCGCAAAGAGTGGAGACTCCTAATTGGAGGTTGGATGATCTGTTTTTGGATAGAAGCGAGGTTTTCATGAACGATGCAGGGACACCGTCATGAGACAGGAGTGCCTCTGGTTGGTGTTTAGGCGCTTCTGAGAGGCGACCTACCCCCTACGGAGGGTTCGACCCCTTTTGAGGATGCACCGCGCTTATATGGCCGCATCTACGCGCAAACAGCGGTATGGTTATACTTTTCGGTTACGATACCAACAGAGGCGTGTAAGCATGGCGACAACAAGACTGGGGAACTCTGACGGTCCAGGGGCGCGGCTAAAATGGCTGCGGACCAATGGTCCTTTGGCGGAGTTTCGGACGATCAGAGGGATGTGTGAGCATTTAGGCATTGGCAAAAGCACATGGTATGACTGGACGAACGAGAGCTATCCGCCTGATGGCCATTTTCTCGAATGGCTTGTAGGTCGCGGCGTAAGCCTGGACTGGCTTAAGACTGGAAATGGAGAACCGTTTACAAGTGGCACTCCTACTCATGCCTCTGAGCCTGCGCAGGACCGCTCTGGGCTTCTGGTAGAGCATCAAGTGGCAAGGAAAGGCCACGATATCCCCTATGTGCGCTGGGTAGACGCAGACGTCGCCGCAGAGGAGATAATTGAGACCACAGGTGATTTTTTTGGGTTTACAGATGATGAGCTACACGCGATTAGGGTGGATACAACAGCGATGGATGGGCCCTGCTCTGACGCTTTGCGGTTCGGGGATACGGCACTAATTCGCCCAGGCGGCGCCCCAGAGGAGAATGAGATATGGGTGCTTCGGTATTTGGGCGAAAACGGAGTGTGGGGTGACGTGGACATCAGACGCGTGATTCTCACAGACAAAGGCCAGGTCCGGCTTTTACCAAACAATCCCCTATTTGACGAGATCGAGAAAAAAAGCCAGGAAGTAAGCTTTTTGGGGAAAGTCGAATATCGGATCGCCGAACTTCACCTGGGCGAAGCCGAAATTTCAAATGGTCAGTGGGTGCATATTGATGATCCGGGAGTCAGACAGGCTTTAGCGAAACTGCTCGACGGGCCGAAAGGCCCACAGGTTCTCAAGGACTGGGCGAAACTTGACGATTATGGGCGACTAGCTGTGTTTGGAATGATCGAGTCGCTGCTGAAACGATAGACGCCTCCGTGCTCCCCATCGTGCTCCTATCCTACATATTCCCGCTTCGGTTGAGGGCGTCGTACTAGGGCCGTACCTGCCGATACCTCACCTTTCAGCACCATATCGCTTACTGGCTCCTACAACAGCTCTCAGCGCAGCCTTCGAATGCCACCAGGCGACAACGCGCAATCCTCAGATCGTGGTATGAACGCTTCGCTTGGGCGGTTAGGCGAGTGGTCCCAAAATCACATCGCGCGCCAAGCAATCTCAGCGTGCACCAACGTGGAAAAGGGATGTGTTGGACATAAATATCTACATTACAGCCATTTACATGAATTATCGAGTAGACATGTTGGTAGTAGAACCCAGATATCTTTTTGTCTTATAATACTGGTATAAAATAAAATAGCCTATTTATATGCGTTGCGGCTGGCCTACAAATATGGTAAGCCTACACATCGTGACACGATGTACCTATCATCAATAAAAACAGATTTTTATAGTGGCACATATCGCAGAATATCAAAGCGGTGCACGATGCCTATTTGGAGTTCCCAGTGACCGACGTACTACATCTGGGACGCAATATTTTGGGTTTTGACGCAACTGAGGCCACCTATATATAGGCTCAAATATCTATTCTATTCCCATATATAGGCGTCAATGCTGTGTTTTGGCACTATATACGTCTGATAATTGGCATTATGGCAACCCTAGAAGCTCACTGATGGCCTAATTCCGGCGAGGATGTCTCTAGCTCGTTGGGGTCCACTGTGTTGCCCTGTTCTCTTTCAAGCCGTTTGAGCAACCACCTTACGCTATCACGTGTCCAGGGCCGACCACCGCGGTTTGAGAGGCCCTCAGCGGCCAGCTGTTTTGCGATCACGCGTGCACCTAACCCCTTTTTGTACTTGAGTTTCCGCAACTCATCAAGCACCCTCTGCTCCTCTGGATCGTCAACGAGTGAGCCCGCCTCGAACCGTTTGCCGAACGCCGCTTTGCCGCCAACGAGCTGCGACTGAGCATCCATTGTCTGTCTAACTCCTTTCTGGTGCTGCTGATAGAGCAGTTCAACGGCCTTGATTACTGCGGCTGTTTTTGTGCCGTAAATATCGGCCAAAGACTGGATGTGGTCGACGGTTATGCCTGGGATGCGCACATTGAGTTGGCCGTAAAGCATTGATGCCTCCAGAGTGATTTAGATGGGTTGTGGCGTGTAATAGCACGCAAGCTAGCAACATAATACTACCCTATCAGGTGTCTGGTAAAGCGCCAGAGGGCGGCGGCCTCTGTTTGATGAGTGCGAGATAGTTGAGAAATGGCGGACAGTCGTGTCGATCTATGTAATGGTGGCATCCGTTTGGTCTTGAAAACCCATCTGGCGAGACAGTTGGTGCTCTCAAAAAAAATTTAGGAGTGCGCGGCCCTGTTTTGGGTTGAAAATGGATGTGGCACGCCCTACCCTATACCATTTATACCCGTATAAACAGGGTGTAATATCACCGTGCCACCGCCTAAACATCGCTAAAATGGGCCTGAATCCGTATAAAACAAAGAAAATATGCGCGTAATATAACGGTATTATTTTGGTGGCATTATAGGGTAGGTGGTTTTAGGGTATGCTAGGGTTTTTGGTCAAATTTCCAAATTTGCTCTTGACAGGGCGATTAGACCGCTACATTCTTGCATGCATGGTGGTTTTACCATCATGTCAGGCCAGCTACGCTTTGGCGTAACACGGGCCCAGCATAGAGCTGAACGCCTTTGATAGCTGAATAGAGTAACTAGCCATATGGTCTGCACTTAATGACTCAAATTAAGTGCTCAAGGAGGATCGATGTGGCTGGATTCAATGCGATGGACAGGTGATGGTGCGGTACGGCCCTGTCGCATATCGTGCCACCACAGTGCTGGTCTCGCTATGCAACTGACGAGCGGCCTCTAAAAAAACTGTTTCCGCACGCTTTGTCTGGACAATAGGCGTCGAATGCCACAATTGGGGGAAGTCATGAATTGGCTGGATCTAAGGATCACTGTGTTTTACATGATTGTGGTGGGGATAGCTCTGTTTTGGCTGGCTGGGGTGATTACGCACGGCGCACCGATGCCGCCGGCGCTCTGATCTATCGAGCGCGTCCTCTTTGTTGTCGCGGCTTTGGGTCAGGTGGTACACCTGTGGACACACCCAGCAGCCGCGCACTGGAAACGATTGTAAGCACCGGTGTTGTTGTGATGAAATAAGTCAGTAGCGTTCTCACCACGCTCTAGCCCCCAGCTGGAGCCTTGCCTTGACGTCGCTCCAAAAAACCAGTAATATTACGGGCAAAACTGGAGCGTCTTATGATTCCTGCCGCCGTAAATAAAATCCCTGGCATTACCCGTGCCTCAGCGCTAACCCGGAAGAGTCTCAGCCGTGTGTGGAGCTGGGAGGCGTTGGCTGGACAGGTCTCCGAGATTTCCGGTGCTGCCAGCCCAGCAACGTTGACACTGTCGATGGATCTGGTCCTTGATGCTCAGCGACAGTCGGAGGTTGTCGCCTGGATTACAACGAAGGATCGGTTTTTCTTCCCCCCTGACGTTGTGGAATGCGGAATAGACCTGGGCGCAATGGTGGTTGTGCGTGCGCCGACTGCAGCAGACGCACCTCGAGCTGCGGAGATGCTTATCCGCTCTGGGGCGTTTGGGCTTGTTGTTCTGGATATGGGAAAAGAGACGGGTATACCGCTGCCGATGCAGGCCCGCCTCGTAAAACTCGCACAACAACACCACACCGCTGTGCTCTACGTAACGATCAAACCCGACAGTGCAGCATCGGTGGGCTCTTTGGTTTCGCTGCATGCCACGACCCAAATGTCTCAGACGCCATCAGGCTCCTACGAGTGTGGTATAAAAATCCTGAAGGACAAGCATAGCGCCCCCAACTGGGCACACCGGGAAGTCTATTGTGGACCGGCTGGCCTGCGTTAATCTGCACCATTTTCCGCTTCAGCTACTACTGACCCGTAATCCGGAGTGGGCCGGGTTGCCTACTGTGGTCGTATCTGAAGACACGCCGCTCGCCGAGATTCTTTGGGTGAACAGGCGCGCCAGGGAGATCGGCATACGTCCAGGTCTGCGCTATGGAGCCGCTCTAGGACTGGCTCCAGACCTTAGAACCGATCTGGTCTCAGAGGCGGAAATCAGTTCTGGTGTTGCACGACTGGTCGAGCTGCTTCAGCGCCATACGCCTGATGTGGAGCCATCAGACGACACGCCTGGCGTCTTTTGGATCAACGCCGATGGGTTCGAGCTTCTCTACCCCAGCTGCACTGAATGGGCGGATCGGGTCCAGGCTGATCTTAAAGCGTTGGGGTTTCGTGCTGCAGTGGTGGTGGGCTTTACGAAATTTGGAACCTATGCGATTTCGGCCACGCGCCGTCGTACAAAAGTATTCGACGACCCTCAGCAAGAGCAGGAGGCCGCTCGAAAAACACCAATCTCTCTACTACATCTAGCCATCAATCTTCAGGAGACACTAGAGCTTCTTGGTGTCGATACTGTCGGTGATTTTATCGATTTGCCGGCGGATGGTCTCCAAAAGCGGCTGGGAACGGATGCCTGTGCTCTGCATCGAAGAGCACGAGGTGACCTTTGGGCCCCTTTACAAGTCTCCAGAGATACACCGCCGCTCAAGGCGTCGATCAATCTAGACTACCCGGAGACCAACAACGAAAGGCTGTTAGCACTGATCGGGCGGATGTTGGCGCCTTTGATTCAGACGCTGGAGGATCGGGGGCATCTTCTGGCCAAACTACAGTGGCACGCAGCCCTCGATCGCGCTGGAGTGCATCATGACGGCATCGCTCCAGNGGTACCAACGCTCGACTCACGGCAGATACTTGATCTCATCCGTTTGCGTCTTGAGCAGAGACCTGCATTCTCCGCAATTGTGGGAATGGCTCTTGTTATTGCCGACGTACCTGCCAAAACCGACCAGGCCACCCTTTTTCAAAATGCACCACGACGCGATTTGGCCGCAGGAGATCGAGCGTTGGCACGCGTCCGCGCAGTTTTTGGAGACGCGGCGGTCGTCAGGGCCGAACTGCGAGACGAACATCTGCCTGAGACCAGTTTTCATTGGGCATCTATGGAGCGTCTACAGCTTCCCCATGCCTGCCCGACGCCAAAGCGTCCACTTGTAAGACGCATCTTCACCCAGCCAACACCGCTCCCACCGCTACTCAGACGGTCCATTGTGTCGTCTGAAGGCCCTCATACCATCTCCAGCGGCTGGTGGCTCAACTCAGTTCATCGCTCCTACTTTTTTCAAAAAACAGATCAAGGCCAGATTCTCTGGACATTTTACGACCACAAAAAAAAGCGGTGGATTCTACAGGGACAGATGGAGTAAGGCTGTGTATGTCCCGCTATGGTGCAAAAGCCACTTTTCCTTTCTCGAAGGGGCCAGCAGCCCCGCCGAACTCGTAGAGACCGCGTCCACTCTGGGCCTTCCCGCCATCGCCATAACAGATAGGGATGGATTCTACGGCGTCGTTGAGGCACACGTCGCCGCCAAAAACTGTGGAATCAAACTCATCATCGGCACACAAATCACAGTCAATGACGGCTCTACCATTACGCTTTTGGCTCAGAACAAACAGGGCTACACGAACCTGTGTCGCCTGCTTACAACCGGCCACCGACGTGCTCCCAAGGGTGAATCGTTTATCGGATGGGACGATATATGCCAACACTCAGAGAATGTTATGGCGCTCTGGGGAGGAGATCAGAGCCTTTTAACACTAAAAACAGGTCCAAAGCATGTTTTTGATATCCTCTACGAAGCTTTTGGGGATCGATTATACGCCCTGGTGACCAGGCACAACCGCAGCGCAGAAGTGCGCGAAGAGGCGCGTCTGCGTGCGCGAGCTGCGCAGCGCGCACTTCCCTGCGCAGCTGGATTGGAAGTGTTATACCACACTCCTGAACGCCGCGATCTACAAGATGTGGTGACGTGCATACGCCACGGCATCACACTCGCCGATGCTGGACGCCATCTAAAACCAAACTCCAACCACTCTCTTATTCCAGAAAAACAGTTCAAAACCCTTTTTGCTGATGACCCTGCGGCTGTAGCCCACACAGTCGAGATCGCCGAGCGGTGTGATTTCTCTATGGACGAACTGCGCTACAGATACCCATCCAGCAGACTTAGCAGCGATGTAACAGCGTCAGAGTGGCTAAGACAGCTAACATTCGAGGGGGCAAAAAAGCGATACGACGGAGTTGTTCCTAAAAATGTCGTCGATCAGCTCAATAAAGAGCTTGCCCTAGTAGACGAGCTGGAGTACACCGGCTATTTCCTGACGATGCAGGAGATTGTCGAATTCTGTAGACAGGAGGGGATTCTCTGTCAGGGCCGAGGATCGGCGGCAAACTCAGCGGTCTGCTACTGTCTGGGGATCACAGCTGTTGATCCAGTCCGCATGGGACTGCTTTTCGAGCGGTTTTTGAGCCGAGAGCGAGCGGAACCGCCCGATATAGATCTGGACATCACCCACGAGAGGCGCGAAGAGGTGATTCAGCATGTCTATCAGAAATACGGCCGCGACCACGCAGCGATGGTGGCCAACGTAATTAGATACCGTGGACGTTCGGCTGTAAGAGAGGTGGGCAAAGCGCTTGGGCTGAAGGCCACCACACTTGATCGATGGACAAAACTGCTGTCCCACTACGGCTCAATTGAAGACGATGCGCTCCAAGAGGAGGGGCTCGATCCAGAGATACCCATTCACCGCCACCTGATCAGGCTCTCGAAGGAGATTTACGGTTTTCCGCGCCATCTCTCCATTCATCCCGGCGGCTTTATTCTCGGGCATGAGCCGGTGCATGATTTTGTGCCCATCGAAAACGCGAGCATGGAGGCTAGAACGGTCATCCAGTGGGCCAAAGATGACATCGAGGAGCTTGGTCTGTTTAAGGTCGATCTGCTTGGATTAGGGGCTTTGACGCATCTCGATAAATGTTTTCAGATGCTGAAAACGCATCGCAATCAAGAGCTTTCAATGGGCACCATTCCCCACGGCGACGAAGAAACCTATGCGATGATGCGTAAAGGCGATACTGTCGGTGTTTTTCAGATCGAGAGCCGCGCACAGATGTCCATGCTGCCAAGGCTTAAGCCCCACACTTTTTACGATCTCGTCATTGAGATAAGCATCGTCCGCCCAGGCCCGATCTCTGGAGGGATGGTGCACCCATATCTGCGGCGGCGCAGCGGTGAAGAGGCGGTGACATATCCTCATCCATGCCTGGAGCCGGTTCTTAAAAAGACTCTGGGAATTCCGCTCTTTCAGGAACAGGTGATGCGTTTGGCAATGGTGGCTGCGGATTACACGCCAGGCGAGGCCGATCAGTTGAGACGAGATATGGCGGCATGGAGGAGTAAGGGGCAGTTGGAGCGCCACAGAGAACAGCTCGTCACACGGATGATGGCCAAAGGCATAACAGAAGAGTTCGCCGAAAGAGTGTTCAGCCAGATTCGGGGCTTTGGCGAATATGGGTTTCCAGAAAGTCACGCCGCCAGTTTTGCCCTCATAAGCTATGGGACCTCCTATCTGCGGTGTCACTATCCAGCGGAATTCACCTGCGGACTCCTCAACTCTCAGCCCATGGGTTTTTACAGTGCTGGGACGATAGTAGGCGACGCCAAACGACACGACGTAGTGGTGCGCCCCATAGATGTGTGCGTAAGCTCATGGGACTGTACATTGGAGCCGTTTCCAGATGGTGATTTTGCTGTACGGATGGGTTTTAGATATATAAAGGGGCTCAAACAGATAGTCGGTCAGCAGATTGTAGATGCTCGTTTGGGTGGTTCATATATCTCTGTGGAGGATGTTGTGCGCCGTGCGCAGTTAGATGCGCGGTCTGCGTCACTCCTTGCGCAGTCCGGCGCATTTGAGAGGCTTCAACCTGATCGACGTGTGGCGC
This sequence comes from Planctomycetaceae bacterium, assembly GCA_002726515.1. GTDB lineage: Bacteria > Planctomycetota > Planctomycetia > Pirellulales > Pirellulaceae. Next base: position 12,525 of record PBTE01000224.1, read on the forward strand.
TGTGGGACTCCAAGGGCGCTGCGCAGAGTGCGCCGACCCCTCTGCCTCTGCCGCAGACCGAAAAGGCCCCATCTTTCAAACCGTTGACAACTTCGGAGATATCTAGCTGGGACTACCGTGTTTCGAGACATAGTACACGGCTCCATCCGTTGGCGCCGATGCGCCCAGTTCTAGTACAGGCCGGATTGCCTGATTCAAAGGAGGTTGCGGCTATGCGCAGTGGGCGTTTGACCCACTATGCAGGCCTTGTTATCTGCCGTCAGAGCCCATCTACCGCTAGTGGGGTGGTTTTTGCGACGCTTGAAGATGAGGCCGGATTCGTGAATCTCGTTGTGTGGCCTACGATTTTCGAGAAACACCGCGTCCTCGCGAAGACAGCGTCGTTTCTTGGGGTGACAGGAAGGGTTCAGTCTGAAAATGGAGTGGTACACATAATCGCAGACAGTTTATGGGTGCCACAGTTTCAACAGAAACCAGAAAAAATATCCAGTCGAGATTTTCACTAGATATAGGGATCGGAAAATGTCGAAAAAAGAGTGGGAAAATCGGCTGTAATTCGGGTATCTGTTCCAGGCTTAAAAATGGGGATTGGTGAACGAGCCTACAGGAAGTACCTTCACCGTGAGTACCTGAAAAGACCAAACAGAGGGAAAGACTAATCGCGGAAGATTGAAGACATAAAAAGAGTGAGGCGTGATCGGAAGCCATCGCAAGCCTTCCCGATCACGCCTCATAGATCCATAGACCACGAGGGCTTATGCCGCCCATCGCTTACTACGCTCAGCAACGAGAGCCAAAACCGGCCCATTGCCGTACTACATACAGGCGTCTAATGACCATAAAACCCTACATACAGGGCACCAATCATCATTAGACCCTATATACAGGTGGCTAGTGACCAACCAAGGATCACTGGTAGACACCTCGCTCGTACTTACCACAGGAGGTCACGACGATGATGCCAACATCAGTTACCGCAACCGCCCCAAACTCAGCTATGCTGGTAGACCAGCACAAACTGGAGGTATGAAAAAATGGTAATACATAAGGGTGCGTCTGTCAACAGTGCGTCTTTTGATGAGGTTATCAGACGCCTTGAATCCCTAGGACCTGTAACAGGCAAAGGAGAACAACGCCGAGCTGCCTGCCCACACCACAACGGAAGATCATCCAGAAGCCTGAGCGTAACACGACAAGAACAGGGTGGAGCGCTTATCCACTGCCACGCTGGATGTGAATACCGGGACGTTATAGCCACTCTAGGCTTTGATTTCTCCCAAAACAGCACACCCTACAAACGCGACAAACAGCACAATCAGGAACCACGTCCACAAGCGGCGTCCCCTCTACAGGCACCCACCGCCATCTACACCTACGACGACGAAAATGGCGAACTGATCATGCGAAAACTCAGGTATAACACCGCCGATGGAGAAAAAACATTTCGGTGGGAACATGGCCTGGATGGCATCAGATGGCAGATCGGGCTAGGAGGGCACACACCGGTGCTGTATCACCTTTCTGCCGTGAGAGAAGCGATCGCCAAGGGAGAGACGGTCTACGTCGTCGAGGGCGAAAAAGATGCTGAAACACTCGTCTCTTATGGGTTTACAGCCACCACCACACCAGGTGGCGCAGGCACGTGGCGTGAGATCGACACCGCCGCGCTGAGTGGGGCACAGATCGTGATTTTCCCAGACAACGACAGCGCTGGAATTAAGCACGCCGAACAGATCGCCAAAAACATCTACAGACACGCCGCATCGGTAAAAATCGTTCATCTCCCTGGACTTCCCGAAAAAGGCGATGTGTCGGACTGGATGGAGGATGGCTCCCACGGCTCCACCGAACTTAAAGCCGTCGCCAGCAGCGTTTCTATGTGGGTGCCGACGGTCCATTTTAGAGGACACTCACTCAGGGAATTAAGAAACCTTCCGCAGCGCGAATGGCTTGTAGAGGGGCTGCTAGCTAGGGGTGAACTGGCCATGATCAGGGGGCCATCTGGATCAGGCAAAACTTTTGTGGCGATCGATCTCATCAAATCTCTTCTAACTCAGCAGGAATGGATGGATGAGCACGCCATAAACCCCACTGGCCAAAAGTCTCTGACAGTGGCGTACTCCACAAACGAGGGGACACGGGCGTTGGCGGACCGGTTCGAATCGGCGCTAGATGGTCAGATCGATGCGCCGGGCCTCCAGGTATTCACCGATGTGCCGCAGCTATTCGATCAGATGGGTGAGAGTGGAGTACTGCAGTTCATGGAAGATTACCTGATGCAGTATGACACCACTCCTGATCTGCTGGTGATAGATACACTGTCTGCCGCCGCTATCGGCGCTGAAGAAAATAGCGCTAAAGATATGAATGTTGTCATGAGCGCAGTAAAACAGATTCAGGCCGCATGGGACTGTTCTGTCATTCTTCTACACCACGACGGCAAACACACAGGTCAAGAGCGCGGTTCTACCGTCTTGCGAGCATCCATGGACTTAGTTCTGGCTGTAAGCGAAAACTCCGATGCTGAACCACGCTCCGTCCGAATAGACAAATGCAAGGATGGTCCCGGCGGAGATGTATTTGCGTTCCAACTTGTGGAGCTGGGCCCATCGGTAGTAGTGCGTTGGAATGGACGATGGGATGCTTGCGAGAGCACACAGTCGACAGCGTCAACATACACCCGCGAGATCATTTCCCTAGTGCAGGAACAGAAGCGCGTGCAGTCTAAGGATGTGGCTATTGGACTCGGAATTACAGATCGAATAGCTTCACGTTCGTTAGAACAACTTACAGATATTGGTATACTCCTTAAAACCAAAGGATCATCATCCCAAAACGGTGGTCGCCCTCCGTGGATATATTCGATCATTTCGGAGGTGGAAAATGTTCGGTCTAGGTAGTTTTGGCAGGGGTTGCCGAAACCTGTCTAAAACCCCTGGAGGCGTTTTCGGAGTTTCCCCTTACGCCCCCCTAAAGGGGGGCTGGGGAAACTCCAAAACTCCGATAGAAACTGGAAGTTTAAAGGCTTCCGCAGAGGGGGTAAAAACAGGAGAATTTGGCACTGAATTGCACGGTAGATTTGGAGGGTTTTTGCCTATGCCATGCGCTCTTTTTTTGAGTGCGTAAAAAAAAGTCAAACGGCGCATTTTTTAGGCACTCCGCAAAGAGTGGAGACTCCTAATTGGAGGTTGGATGATCTGTTTTTGGATAGAAGCGAGGTTTTCATGAACGATGCAGGGACACCGTCATGAGACAGGAGTGCCTCTGGTTGGTGTTTAGGCGCTTCTGAGAGGCGACCTACCCCCTACGGAGGGTTCGACCCCTTTTGAGGATGCACCGCGCTTATATGGCCGCATCTACGCGCAAACAGCGGTATGGTTATACTTTTCGGTTACGATACCAACAGAGGCGTGTAAGCATGGCGACAACAAGACTGGGGAACTCTGACGGTCCAGGGGCGCGGCTAAAATGGCTGCGGACCAATGGTCCTTTGGCGGAGTTTCGGACGATCAGAGGGATGTGTGAGCATTTAGGCATTGGCAAAAGCACATGGTATGACTGGAC
>PBTE01000013.1 GCA_002726515.1 Planctomycetaceae bacterium
AGGCGAATGCGCATGTTGCCGACGTCCGCGAGCGACCGCCGCTCATGCGCGGGGTAACGCACCATGACTTTGATGTCATCACGTCCGCGCTGGATGCGTTTGACTTCTTCACCGTAGAACCCCTGCCGCACCTGCCGCGCCAAGTCCGCGAGCATCAGCCCCGCCGCGCGGCCGGATGGTTTAAGTGACAGCTTCAACTCGCGCTTGCCCGGCTTGAAGCTGTCACTGATGTCCGTCACGCCCGCGAAACGCGCCAATTCCTGCTTGAGCGCTTCGGAGCAAGCCAGCAGTTCATCGAAATCCTCGTGTGCCAGTTGAACATTGACAGCCTCACCGGCGGAGAACAGGTCCATGTGAAATGTCAAACTCGACACGCCGGGCACTTCGCCCAGTTCGTTGCGCCAGGCACTGGCGATTTGTCGCGCGGTAAACGACCGATCCTCGGTTGAAAGAAGTTCAACGTTGACCTCCGCCAGGTGCGCCCCGCTTCCGCCGGTTGCGACAGCGCCCGGCCCGCCCCCGGCCAGCGATGAGAACGGCTGGCTGCCCACCGATGTCGACACGTGCGTAACCACAGAAACCACGTCATCCGCGCGGCGATCAGGTAACGACGCGCGCATCTTCTCGTCGAAATCGGCGCGCACCGTTTCAAGCGCCGCCTCAATGCGCTTGACCACCGCCGCCGTCTGGTCGACGCGCGTGCCTTGGGGCATCGCCAGTGTCACCCAAATGTTGTCTGCCTCGATCTTGGGCATGATCGAGATCTTGAGGTGCCCAAACGCCACGATCGAAAACATCACGATGAGAATCGTGATTGCGGACGCAAGCGTCAGGTACCGCCAGCCGGTCGCGAGGTGCAGAAAGCCGTTGTACGGTTTATCGATCACCCACTGCAGTGCGCCCCGCACAATCATCTGAAACCGCGCGATCGGCCCCGATCGCCGCTTCATACGCACGGATTGAAGGTGCGCCGGCAAAATGAGCAGCGCCTCGATCAGCGAAACCACCAGTACACACGACACGACCACGGGAATCGGCCAGAGTATTTTGCCCAGCTCGCCCTTGGTGAATACCAGCGGCATGAACGCGGCGATCGTCGTGGCGATCGCCAGGAACACGGGCATCGCCATCTCACGCACACCGCGGATCGCCGCGTCCAGCGGGTTGATGCCCTGTTGCCGGTACGAAAACACGTTTTCGCCCACGACGATCGCATCATCGACAACGATACCAAGCACGATCAGCAGCGCAAACAGCGACAGCATGTTCACCGACACGCCGAACAGTGACATGCAAACGATGCCGCCCATGAACGAAATCGGGATGCCCAGCGTTGTCCAGAACGCCAACCGCAGGTCGAGGAAGAACACGAGCACGCAGAAGACAAGGATGAGCCCAATCGTCGCGTTGCGAATCAAAAGGTCGAGGCGCCCGCGCAGGTACGACGCACGGTTGAACCACGTGACGATCTGAATGCCTTCGGGCATGGTGTGAGTCGCGACGTACTCGTTGACTCTTCGCTCAACCTCGAGCGCACCCTGTTCGCCGACGCGGAATACCTTGACCATTACCGCGGGCTTGCCATTGAAGTAGGTGAAGACGTCTGAGTCTTCGAAGCCGTCGACGATCGTCGCCACATCGCGCAGCAGCACCTTGGTCCCATCGGGTCCGCGGTGCACGACAATGTCTTCGAACTCCCAGCCGTGGTAACGCTGACCTTTCGTGCGCAGCAGAATCGTGCCACCTTCGGTCTTCACCGTGCCGCCGGGCAGGTCCAGCGTCGACTGCCGCACCACGTCGGCGACCTGACCCAGGCTCACGCCGAACCGGCGCAGTTGATACTCGCTGACCTCGATCGATATCTCATACCGGCGCGCTCCCGCGACTTCGACGAGCGAGATTCTCGCGTCCCGCGACAGGTCCTTGTTGCTCGATGTCAGGCCATCACGGATCCGCTCGGCCTGTTCTTTCAGCGATTTTAGCGGCACGTCGCCGTACACCGCGACACTGATCACCTGGACACGCGCGTCCACGTCAATGATGTCGGGCTCCTGGGCGTCTTCGGGCGGAAAATTCTCGATTCTGTCGATCGCCTGCTTCACGTCATCGAGGACATTCATATCACCGGCGTAGTCCGTCAATTCGACGACGATCTGTCCGCCGGACTCCGCCGCGATCGACGTTACCTGCTTGATGCCTTCAATGCCGCGCAACGCCTCTTCTACGCGCAGGCAGATACCCTCTTCAACATCGTCCGGTGAAGCACCGGGATACGGAACGATGATGCGAATCAGGCCCGGATCAAACTCCTGAAACACCTCGATCTTGATGTGCCACAACGTCAGCGCACCGGTCACGAGTATGATCACCATCAACAAATTCGCGGCCACGTGACTGGACGCGAACCACGCGAGCAGCCCCGTGTGCGAAATCCGGGGTTCTGGCGTTGGCGGGTCGTTCTGTGAATCAGTCACGTTCATGTCATTGACCCGGGCACATTCATCCCCCTGGTTCTGCGGTGTGCACGCGCATCCCGTCCGTGTAGACGTCCAGGCCGGACGTAATCACCTGCAATCCGTCCACCAGGCCGCGCACGAGTACGTCCGTACGTTGTTTGCGGATCGGTTCGACGCAATGGAACCGAAGCTTTGCGTCACGAACCAGCCAGACCGTGTTGTTGTCGCGCAGCGAATGTCGCGGCAGCGTCGCAACCCGCATCAGTGTGTTGCCATGGATGTGTGCACGCACGAACATGCCTGGCATGAGCCGATGGCCGTATCCTTGCGTGTCCAACGGGTCAGTAACCTCGACGATGACATGCACCATTCGCGTGATGGGGTCAACTTGCCCTTTGAGTCGCATGACCCGGCCGCGCCATGTCAGCGACCGGCCGGCGAACTCGGTGTTCAGTGTCACGGCTGAACCTTTGGCCGCACCGGCGCCCTCACCCGCAATGCCCGATGATTCGCCGGGCACGTCGAACCACGCAAGCTCAGCATCCTCCAGCGGCACCGGAACCTGCATGACATCCGTCCCATACGCACTGGCGACGTTCTGGCCCACGCCCACATACTGCCCTACATCGACATCCTCCCGGGTGATGCGCCCGTTGAACGGCAACGCCAATTCGGTGCGTTGCAAGTTGAGTCTGGCCTGTCGCAGTGCGACCTGTGCGGCGTCGCGCCGGGCGGCGGTGGACTTGCGCAGCGCGTGCGCCTCATCGTGTTGTGCTTGCGCTGCCTGATATGCCAGGTCCGCACGGCGCACTTCGCGCTTCGACGCTGCGCCCGTGGCACCGAGTTGGGTCAGACGCTGGAACTCGCTCTGCGCGTCGTCCACCCGCGCCTGCGCATCGACAATGCGCGCATCGGTTGCGATGATAATCGCCTGCGCCTGCGCCAGTTCCGCCTGTACACGCGCAACGGCCAGTTCGTAATCCGCCGGGTCGATCCGCACGAGCATCTCGCTCGCTTCAAAAAACCCACCGGCGATCAGCGCCGGGTGCAGCTCTACTACCTGGCCACCCACCTGCGACACCAGTTGTACCTCGACCCGTGCCTCGACCGTGCCGAACCCTTCAACCGTAATCGGTACGTCGCCGACCGACACGGCCTGTACGGTCACCAGTGGGACAAACTCGATGGTCTCACGCTGCTCGGGCTTGCGCTGAAACTGCTTCAAACCCAGCAACGCGAGCACTCCCAGGCCCAGCACGAGCACGGCCAGTACGGTCTGAATCATTCGGCGTCGGATCGTTGGTGACATTGCTGTTTCCTGCGAAGCCGCGGGCCGCTTAACGCGTTGCACAGGCGCGCACGCCTGCGACGGTGAAACACACCACATGCTCGAGTACTGTGTGCAACTTCATGCCATCGAGCATGGTGTGGTGTGAAGCGCCCTTTTGCTCGCGCACAGGGCCCACACCCGATCTGTTCAGTCACAGTGCTGGCTCTTATCAATAATAAGCGCAGGCGGAGGCTTTGACGGCCCAATTTCGTTCCTGATCGCAGTGGAATCGGGTATTATACTGACCATAACCGGCTCGGAGACGGTTTCCGGGCGGCGAAAGCGGTTTCGAAAGGCGTAAACGTATGGTTCCCATGGTGAGAAGGGCCGAAGCAGGGCATCGGACAAACCCCTCACCCCCGGGCCGCCCACGCACTGCCACTGGGAATCAAACTTCTTATCATTGAACGAACATTCACCGACCGTCGCACAAGGATAGGGAGCCTCTTGGGCCATGGGTCGTCAACCACGTTTGGGGATACTGGTTCGGGAATGGGGGTTCCGANTCANGACTAAAGAGACTGTGGACAATGAGTATGTCGCAGGTAACCGCTAAACCGATNCGGGTACTGATAGCCAAAGTCGGGCTCGACGGCCACGACCGCGGGGTCAAGATCGTAGCCCGCTCCCTGCGGGACGCCGGNATGGACGTCATCTACACGGGACTTCATCGGACACCCGAAGATGTCGTTCTGGCGGCTGTTCAGGAGGATGTTGATATCCTGGGNATTAGTATTCTNTCGGGCGCCCACATGACGGTCTTTCCCAGGGTATTANAGTTACTAAACAACCACGNAGCCCACGATATAATCGTCGTGGGTGGTGGTGTCGTACCTTTCGATGATGTTGCCGCACTGAAGAACATGGGTGTCCGGGAGATTTTGCTGCAGGATACCCCCCCNCAGATCATTGTCGAGACACTGCGCCAGCTCGTCACAGCTCGCGGTCCCCGCTGATTTTCTNCAAAACACTGAGTTGCGCNATGGAAGACTGGTCCTTTCCACCACGGTACAGTGCNAACTATCAACCGGATCCCAGNTCTCGTTTCTGGTTTCCACAGCGGGAAACGATGTCGAGTGCCCAGCGCGATCAGGCCATCCTCGAGCGATTAAAAGTTGTNACNCAATACGCCTATGANAATTCTTCATTCTATCGGNGNAGATGGGATGAGGCTGGTTTTCATCCCGAGCAACTCAGATCGCTGGAGGACTTCGAGGACCGGGTACCGGTNATAACCAAGCCTGACCTGCGTGCATCCCAGGCAGAAGCCCCACCCTTTGGAGATTATCTTTGCATACCCCGTAACGATGTGTTTCGCATTCACGGGACCTCCGGAACCACGGGAACACCGACCGCCTTTGCCATTGGGCGGAGCGACTGGGATGCGATTGCCAATGCTCATGCGCGCGTGATGTGGGGCATGGGGTTGAGACCCGGCGACACGATCTTCATCGGTTCCGTGTTCAGCCTTTATCTCGGATCCTGGGGAACCCTGATCGGGGCCGAACGTCTAGGCGCTGTTTCATTTCCCTTCGGTGCCGGGGTATCTGGGATGAGCGTACGAACGGTTCACTGGCTGCGGACGGTGAAGCCCACGGCATTCTACGGAACGCCTTCCTATGCGCTATACCTCGCCGATGTTGCGCGGGACGAAGGCATTGACCCACGGGAGTTTAATTTGAAACTCTTATTTTTTTCGGGCGAGCCGGGTGCCTCGGTGCCGGGAGTCCGCGAAAAACTTCGTGCGGCGTACGGGACAAATGTAATCGACTGCGGGTCCATGGCCGAAATGTCGCCATGGATGAACGCGTCAGGTACGGCGGAGACAGACGGCATGTTGCTTTGGCAGGACATCGTGTACACGGAAGTCTGTGATCCGAAGGGTTTCCGACGAGTCCCTTTTGGTCAGCGCGGCACACCGGTATACACTCACCTGGAACGCACCTCGCAGCCCATGATTCGTCTTGTCTCAGGTGACCTCACGTTGTGGGAGGACGGGCCGACACCGTGCGGCCGCACCTATCCCCGGCTGCCACATGGTATTTTCGGACGCATTGACGACTCGTTTACCGTGCGAGGCGAGAATGTGTATCCGAGTGAAATCGATGCTGTGTTAAACGAAATCCCAAACTACGGTGGAGAGCACCGCATCATCATTTCACGTGAAGGTGCCATGGACGAGTTGCTCGTGCAAATCGAAGGCACTTCTGAGGTCTACGACGGGGGGCCCACGGAGATCGGCACGCTCCGGGAAGCCGCGACTGGATCTCTGCATCGGGTTCTTGGAATCCGCACTCAGGTTGAAGTTGTGGCACGGGAAACGTTTGCGAGAACAGATTTTAAAGCACGCCGCGTTGTCGACGACCGACAGGTCTTCACGGAAATGCGACAGCGACTCGACAATGGAGAATTATGATCGAACGCCAACGAATCTCTTCGGTGAAACTGGTCGAGCCGGTTCTCGCGGGTAAGGTGGCGGCAATTGCCCGTTTGCTCACCCACGCCGAAAATGGAGGTGAGGAGCTGCATGACGCTTTAGCTGAAATCTATCGTCACACGGGCAAAGCCATGGTCGTGGGTGTCACCGGCGTGCCGGGCAGCGGAAAATCGACTTTACTTCAATGCCTTGTCGAGGCCATTCGAAAGGGCGATCGGACGGTTGCTGTGGTGGCCGTCGATCCTACAAGTCCTTTTAGCGGCGGCGCTATTCTGGGTGATCGCATCCGCATGCATAGCTTCGCGAGTGATCCCGGGGTATTCATTCGCAGCATGGCAACCCGCGGAAGTCTGGGCGGACTTGCGCGGACCACGCTCGACGCCGTCGATATCCTCGACGCCGCCGGTTTCGACATCGTACTCATTGAAACAGTTGGTGTAGGACAAGACGAAATCGATGTGGTTCGAGCAGTCCATACGACCGTCGTGGTCTCTGCACCCGGGCTTGGCGACGANNTCCAGGCCATTAANGCAGGGNTCCTGGAGATTGCCGACATTCACGCCGTCAGCAAGTGCGATCGCCCNGACGCNAACAAGACAATTGCCGACTTAACGAACATGTTGACAATGAATGCGCCGNANGAGCAACATNCNGGGTGGTCGCTGCCGGTCGTGGCCACCAGCGCCTGGGAAGAGCGGGGAATAGAGGAACTACTCAGTCACATCGACAACCATTTCGCGTTCCTTGAATCGTCAGGTGAATTAGCCGCGCGGCGTGCAAAGATTGCCGAGTGGCGACTTCTTCAAACCACCGAAGACCTGCTGCGTGGTCAATTCTTAAAGGATCGCGACGACCGCCTGTCGACATTCACGCATCAACTCGTCAGTCGCACGATGAGTCCGCGCGCGGCAGCTAATGAGCTTATCAAGGCTGTATTCAAGGAGGATCAGTCATGACGGATTCGTCCCATAACCGCTCAGAAGTTGATACCCTGGCCCAACAGTTGGCAGCCTGGGAGCAAGCCGAACTCAAAGCTTTTCTCGACCGCCAAGCCGAGCGCCGCGCACAATTCGAAACCTACGGCACCATTCCTGTGCAGCGCGTGTACACCGCCCTTGATCTACAGGACACTCCGCTCGAAGACGTCGGTCTTCCCGGACAATACCCTTATACGCGCGGCCCGTATCCAACCATGTATCGGGCACGAACCTGGACCATGCGTCAAATTGCCGGTTTCGGCACCGGGGAGGATACCAACAAGCGATTCAAATATCTGATTGCCAACGGACAGACAGGCTTGTCCGTCGACTTCGATATGCCGACGCTGATGGGCTACGATTCAGATCATCCTATGAGCGTGGGTGAAGTCGGCCGCGAAGGCGTTGCGATCGACTCGTTGGCCGACATGGAAGCGTTGTTCGAGGGAATTGACCTGGAGCAAATTTCGGTGTCGTTGACCATCAACCCGTCGGCGTGGATCTTACTGGCCATGTTCGTCGCCTTTGCCGAGCAACGTGGGTACGATCTGAACAAGCTGTCCGGCACAATACAGGCTGATATTCTCAAAGAGTACATGGCGCAAAAAGAATGGATTTATCCAATTCAGCCGTCGGTTCGCCTGGTGCGAGACGGTATTACTTATTGTGCCAGGCACATGAAGCGGTTTAATCCGGTCAACATCTCGGGATATCACATCTCCGAAGCAGGGGCGTCGCCGCTGCATGAAGTGGCCTTTACGTTGGCCAACGGTATTCACTACGTGGAAGAAGTGATCAAAACGGGGATGCCTGTTGATGAGTTTGCGCCAAGGCTTTCATTCTACTTCGTCTCTCAGTCTGATTTTTTCGAAGAGATCGCTAAGTTCCGGGCGGCGCGGCGTTGCTGGGCCAAGATTATGAAAAACCGTTTTGGCGCGCAAAAACCTGAGTCGATGCGGCTGCGGTTCCACTGTCAGACGGCGGCGGCTTCGCTCACCCAGCCCCAATACAAGAATAACATTGTGCGCACGAGCCTGCAGGCGCTGTCCGCCGTACTGGGAGGTGCACAAAGCCTGCACACCAATGGCATGGACGAGGCCTTTACAATCCCCACCGAAGAAGCGATGAAAATCGCCCTCCGCACGCAGCAGATCATCGCCGCAGAAACCAACGTGGCAAACGTCGTCGATCCGCTGGGTGGTTCCTATTATGTCGAGAGCCTCACCAACGAGTTCGAGCGGCGTGTGTTTGAGGTCCTCGACGAGATTGATACGAACGGTGGGATTGTCAAACAGATCGAAGAAGGCTGGTGTCAGCGCCATATTTCAGATTTCGCCTACCAGGTTGCCCTCAAAAAGCAGTCTGGAGAAAAACAGGTCATCGGGGTCAACGCGTTCGTCGAAAAGGACGAAACGTTCGACATCGAGACCCACGATTACAACCCGGAAACCGTCGAACGTCAGCTAAGCCGACTAAAACGGGTTCGGGCTGAGCGCGACGAGCCCACGGTACAGGCACTACTTGCGCGTCTCCAGGCTGTGGTTGAAGACGAATCGCAAAACGTCATGCCCGTGACCATCGAGCTAGTGAAGGCGGGGGCCACCATGGGAGACATCGTCGAGGCACTCCGTGAGGTATGGGGATCCTATCGTGAAACGCCTGTTTTTTGACAGGGCTGTTGACCACTCCCGGCTGTGTGATGGCCGGTATCTGGACAACGCGATCGAAAAGGAAACTGGTAAGCCCCGAACGTCGACGACGAACGACCACCGACGTGCGTCGTCGTTTGGTCCCACGAAAGGTTTCGGAGCGTCGAGCGTATCGTGTGCTGGTGGAACGTCATTGGCAGGTAAACCACAAGCGTGTTCACCGTCTCTGGAAGGGAGAAAACATGCGAGTCCCTGGAAAACAACATCGCAGACAACGTTTTTCAGGCGGCGGCGAGCGTAGCTGCGCAGGACCGCACGGGTTGCTCAAGCACAACCGTGTCGCAGACTTCACAACCAGGCCGTTTCCCTTAGAAACAACCGCTTGGAGGTCGGGCACAAAAACCGCCGTTCGGGGTTGAGAGGTCAGGATCCGGGGTTGAGAATGGTGGTCGGAGGTGTCCCGCTTTTGAACTTCATGGAGCTTACGGCCCGTATCATCGAAAAATCGTGACAACCTGTTGTAGCCAATCTCTGACTTCCGAACCCCCCTTGTCGGGGCATCGTTCGCGATTCAGTGGAAATCAAAAAGCAGGGTGATTATGAAACCGACCCCGTCGGCAACCCGCAATGTTGTGGCTGCCGTTATTCAAATTAATTCGTGCAGCGACAAAGAAAGAAATCTGCGCCGTGCCGTGCAGTTGACTGAAGAAGCAACTCGTCAAGGAGCTTCGATTGTTGCCCTGCCCGAATATTTCAACTGCCTGGCCAGCTGGAACGAGATTGTCAACAATGCTGAACCCGTTCCAGGGCCAACCAGCCGACAAATGTGTGAACTGGCAAAACGACTCAAGATTTTTCTCTTGGCCGGTTCCATTGCCGAAGTCGGTGCGGAACCGAGTCGCGCCTACAATACTAGTCTTTTGATAGGACCCCGAGGAGACATCCTGGCACGGTATCGCAAGCAACATCTCTTTGATGTTCAACTACCGACAGGTGTTCAGATACACGAGTCAAAGCATATCATCGCGGGCGACCAGTCTGTCATCACAAACACGCCTTGGGGCAACTTGGGGCAATCCACTTGCTACGATCTCCGCTTTCCGGAACTCTACCGCGAACTGGCTGATGCTGATGCAGATCTCGTTTTTGTTCCTTCAGCATTCACACGGTCAACTGGTAGATGCCACTGGGAAGTCTTGTTGCGGGCCCGTGCCATCGAAAACCAACTATTTGTCTTGGCCCCCAATCAATTCGGAGATCACACGCCTCAGCTGACGAGTTATGGGAATTCCATGATCATTGATCCCTGGGGAAACATTTTGGCCCGAGCCGCCGATGACCAAGAGGAAGTAATCCTCGCCGAACTTAACCGGGAAACTTTACATGAAGTGCGCGCCCGCATTCCTTGTCTCGTACACCGCAAGAACAAGATTCTCGGTCGCCAGCTCAACGTTACAAAAAAATAATACATTGCTCCTGTTTGGTCACGACGATGGACTCGATCCGCTGAAACGAATTGGATTCGTGGAACTCGTCGCGCGCATTTTGTCTCCCGTTTTTTTTGCTCAGACGCGCCGCCTACGCAACACTCGCTGCCCCAACCCGCAGCCTAGAGTTGTAGACTTCACTCGTCTTCAAACAATCGCAAGTTTGAAGTCCACCAAGTCGTCGAGTCTCGTCACCGGGAACGAATAACAATGAAATTACAAGAGGTCTCTGTAAAATAAAAACTGTTTTTCTTCGCTAACAAAAAACTTTTTGCTGGTTGGTTGACAAAACCGGAAACGTTCGCAAAATGTACTTATTGCTTGGTCGTTAATCGACTACAGCTTCGCGACCCGACATCCTTTGCTTGCCTCGGCTTTTCCCAACTGGGAAACGCTCTTCCGTTGGCCGGCAAAAAATCTGCTTGTTTTGTATTGCGCTAACGGTGCGCGCATTTGTCTGTATGTGACGTTAGCGGTTCGCCTGGAATTCAACGGTGCCTGGTAGTGTGGTTACCGGACCAAAAGTACTGCTTTCGATCGAGCCCTGAGTTCGATTTATTGTTTTGATCAAACTGGATTTAGTGTGGGGGGCGGCGACCGAATGGATCGACTGTCGACGACGGCGGATGGCTTCTGGTCAGCCTAGTTGTGGCTCGGAGGTCCTCCCCATACTGCCCTTACAACGGAGTGCGATGGATCGTGCTCTCTTCTATTCTGGGGAAGGGTGGCAGGGCGAGCGGGACTCTGCCACCTTTTTTATTTTGGCGATTTATCTGTGGGTAGTTGCCTCCTAGCTCTGGGTTCGAATCTCGGAAATCGAGAAGAATTGCTGCAAACGGCTGTTCGCCGGCTCAACAGCCATCAAGAGCTCGAGATTATCAGCTGTAGTCCGTGGCACCAGACTCAGCCCATAGGAGGGCCGGCGAATCAGCCGCTTTTCTTAAATGGCGCCCTGCTCGTGAAGACTCGTCTCACTCCATTCCAGTTACTGGAATGGACGCAGCAGATTGAGGTCGAACTGGGAAAAGTGAGCACCCAACGCTGGGCGGCGCGACGACTGGATATCGATCTGCTGCTGTACGACGAATTGATCATCGACACTCCCAAGCTCGTGCTGCCCCATCCCCGTATGGGTTATCGCCGGTTTGTGCTCGAGCCCGCAGCGGAAGTGTCGCCCGAAATGATCCATCCTGTCACAGGACGGACAATCGCAAGACTATTGAAGAACCTGCTCCGCAGGCCGATCTATGTGGCCCTCGCGGGGCCCGTTGGAACGCATAAATCCGCTCTGGCCCAAAAACTGAAAAATCGCTTTTCCTGTCAAGTTGCTGCTGATTCTCAACAGCGACGCTCGTCTTGCGACTGGTTGGTGGGAGATACCGCGCCGGATCACGACTTGGCTTTGCAGAATGAATTGTCGCTACTCCAAACTCGGATTTCCATCTTGGATCGCTCCCGCCGGGAAAATAGTTCCGCGATCGTGGTCAGCGACTTCTGGTTGAACCAGTCCCTGGCTTACGCGGCGCTTTGCTTGTCGAAGAGCGACTTCCTGAAGTTTCAAGCAACATGGCATGAGACCGCGGTTCAGACATTGCCCAGCACGTTGGTCCTGTTTCTCGACCTGCAGCCTTCTGATTCGCGGAGGAGAATTCAGCAAAAAGTGGCAGACCCGGAATTTAAAGTTTCAGACAAATGGCTGACTGATTTGCGCCAGGCCCTGGTCGCTCAGACCCGCCTGCCAGAGGCTGGACCAGTGCTGCATCTTGATGTGGAGAGCTCGACGACCAATTCCGAAATAAACGCTGCGATACAGGCCTTAGCCCCGGGAAATCCAGGAAAGTAGAAACTGGGGGCTGAAATAAATTGCACAACTGGCAATCACGACAACACGGAGCCGTCTTCAAATACCCACGTGCAACCGACAACGTACCGCGGGAACTCTAATCCGTTCCAGCGGTACAGCCCGCAACTCCTTTCACCATGACTGCCTCCTGCCAACTTTACAATCATGGTTTGTGCGTCGCTTGTCGAAAAGGTTTTCCCTGCTGATAAAGTTCCAGTCGCTTCCTGACTGGTTCAGCGGTCGTTTGATCGTTGCCAAGTTGCACCGCTTTCATTTGCCACCGGAGGGCTTGCTGGAAATCACCTGTCTCGGCCCAGGCCGCTGCCAGTGTCTCGACACTCCGACGATGCCGATGGCCTGTCAGCTCGCACGCTTTCTCAGCCAGGTCCACCGCCTGCAGTCCGTCCCGTATTGATGCATCGGCACAGGTCGCCAGCAGCCAGGCTCTTTCCTGGTAGGCCACGTGGTAATTTTCTCGTTCCTCGCTCCCCTGTTCGAATGCAGCCAAGGCTTCCAAATGGCGGCCTAACCGGACAAGACAACGTCCCCGAGCGACATCGTAACGGGACTTCATGTGGGGCAAGACAACAGCCAGACTCTGATAGTCCCGAATCGCCCCTGAAAAGTCCGACGTTTTCTTCCGAAGGTCGGCGCGAGCGGAAAGTGCCGATCGACTGCCGGGTTGTTGCTGCAAGATGGCGGTATACTCTTGAATCGCCGCCGCATGTTGTCCTGTTCGCTGCAGGTTACTCGCCCGCCCCCGTCGAGCAACCAGGTTCTGCGGGTCCAACTCCAGGACCCTGCTCCACTCCTCCAATTCGCGGGCATCCTCTTTTTGGCGCCGCCACAGGATGGCTCGCTCCCGATACGCCTGAACCAACCGTGGATTCCATTTGATCGCGTGGGACAGGTCCTCAAGCGCGTGGTCGAATTTTCGCATCCGCTTCCAAACCTTGGCTCGTGACATGTAGTTTTGAGATTTGTTGTGATCGGTCAGTTCGATGGCTTGAGTGATATCACCCGCCGCTGCCGCGAATTCCCCTTTTTGTGTGTAGATTTCTGCTCTTTGCATATAAATACCTGCTGACGATTGGGGAGAAACTTGAAAGGCTCCCAGGGCCTTCGTTAAGTCGGAGACCACCAGGTTCCACTCCCGCTCAGTACGGTGCAATTGCGCGCGGAAACGGTAGAGGGTGTAAAATTTTGGGTCGGAATCGATGACTTGTGTGACCACCCGAACCGCCTCTTGGACCTGACCCTCGACTTGCAGCGCTCTGGCATGATGCAATTCGGCGAGCCATCGCTCGGGCTGATAAGGGGTAGTGAAATACCTTTCTTGCAGAAACGCATCCATTACCTCGGATGGCCGGTAACCTTTTGTTCGCCGTTCCAAGCTCACGGCCAGGGACTCGCTCAAGTTGGTGCACGCATACAGCGTCGGCATTCCTGCGCGTAGTGCCAGGTGCCGAAATTGGCGATCCTGATTTTTGGAAAATGCTGGAGTCAGATCGTCAAAACTTACATCAAAAAAGTGACCCCCTTTTTCTCGCACGGCAGCCCGCACCCGGTGCATCCGTGGCGCAACCTCGCCAACCCAAATAGGATCCGTTTCGTTCACCCAGGCAGGGTCCGCGAGATGGGCCCATTCGTGGATGAGAGTGTCTTCCATTGGCTTTTTAGTGCTGGAGTCAAAAAGCCGGTCGGACACATAGACCCCGTGGTGACTGAGAGTGACCATGGCCAGTGCGCCCGCGACCAAATTGTCAACCCGATACAACTGGACGGGGCGATAGGCCGTTACCCTTTGAACGAGTCCCGGCACCAAAAGATTCGCTGTCTTGACTGCCCACATCACCTGTTGCCTCTCCACGGCAGTCCATTTCTTTACGGGCAGGATGGCGTGATCTGGGAGCGGCTGAAGAGCGTCTTTGAACTCCACGCGAAGTTGCCACGACGCCGAATCTGCCAGAGTTGCTGGTGGCATTCCGGTGAGGAACAAGAGCATCCAGGAGATATGTTTAAACGTGTGCAAGATTTCCCCCCCGACGGTACCACCTGGGTATTCACTGTTTCTCTATTATACGTCTCTGGTTCGACACAGGTTCTGACAGGAACTTACCGCTGAGGCAGGCTACTGGTGGGCGACAGTAGAAGGACCCCAGGATCTTGTCTTTTTCCCTACTGAAACTTCTCCCTCATGCGTGTGTGAAAAACCATACTGCACTGTTGCTTCGGACAAAAAAATCCGGCTGACGCCAAACCGAATCGGGTCGACTACACACGGCAACCGTGGATTCCGCCAAGCCATCTCGAATCCGTGTGGACAAAGTCTCTCAACCCAGGTAGTTTCACTTGGGAGGCAAATGAACGGCGACTTGTAGGATTAATCCACATGCTTCGAACTGAAGATCGGCCCGCGCAGCACCCGCAAATTGTCGGGCAGGCAATTGAGGTCCATCGCTGGGTCCGGCAGGCCCGGGCAGCAGGAAAGACAATCGGATTGGTCCCGACGATGGGTGCTCTCCATGCGGGACATCTGAGTCTGGTTGCCGCCAGCTGCCAACAATGCGATGCGACCATTGTCACTATTTTCGTCAATCCTACACAATTCATAGGTGGCGAGGATTTCGAGGCTTATCCGCGCAATGTCCCACAGGATCTGAAACTGCTGGGCCAACATGAGGTCGACCTGGTTTTTATACCTACCCAGGATGAAATGTACCCCGCAGGATCGTCGACACTCGTACTGCCACCGGACGTGGCCCAACCCCTGGAGGGTCTCTGCCGACCCAATCATTTCCACGGGGTCGCCACCATCGTACTCAAACTGTTCCACATGATTCCCGCCGATGTGGCCTACTTTGGTCAAAAAGACTACCAGCAAACGCTGGTGGTGCGGCAGATGGTAGCAGACCTCCGTATTTCGATGCGAATCGCGGTCTGCCCGACGGTCCGCGAATCGGACGGATTGGCTCTGAGTTCACGGAATGCTTATTTAAACGAACATCAGCGGGAACAGGCTCTTGCCCTCTCTCACAGCTTGCAAGTGGCGTCCCAACTGGTGCAAACCGGAGAGCGTGAATCGGCCAGCATTATTTCAAAAATGCGCCAAGTCTTTGCAGATGCAGGTGTGGCTAAAATCGACTACATCGCACTGGTTGATCCAGATACTCTGGCCGAAGTTCGTCAGGTAAATGCACCAACACTGGCTACTGTTGCTGCACATGTTGGTGATGCTCGCTTGATTGATAATCAACTGCTCGAACCCTAGCTGGCTAGGCTAAGTGTCAACCCTATGCG
This sequence comes from Planctomycetaceae bacterium, assembly GCA_002726515.1. Lineage (GTDB taxonomy): Bacteria > Planctomycetota > Planctomycetia > Pirellulales > Pirellulaceae. The sequence goes on from PBTE01000013.1 coordinate 15,480, forward strand.
GCAAACGCTTGTTCACCTACCCCCTGAATTCGCTGGAATTCCGGTTTTCGGATGTGGTTGGTTACTGATCACCTGGGCTTTTCTGTCGATCGGATTTCTCATCTGGTTGATCCGACAGCACGGCTGGAATGCTAAGACGAGAGGCCATTTACCCGTCTTACTATTGATGGCAGTGGCGATCATCGGGCTTAAATACATCGAAGAAAAAGACTCGCTGGGACACGTTGTGGGTCTCCCCATCCGCAGTTACGGAGTCATGGTTCTGCTTGGGGTCTTGTCGGGTGTCTGGCTCGCAACTTACCGGGCTCGTCGCATGGGCGTCGATCCGGACAAAATCTTGTCGCTTGCTACCCGCATGTTTTTTTTCGGGTTTTTGGGCGCGAGACTGTTCTATGTGATCGAATTCTGGGACGACCAATTTGCCCACGACAATCTGCGGCAAACCTTGATCGCCATCGTTAATTTCACCGAAGGGGGACTCGTCGTCTACGGTTCGTTGATCGGTGCTTTACTGGCTGCCTGGCTCTACCTGCGGCGACAAAAGTTACCTATTCTGGCTGTCGCAGATCTTATCGCACCCAGCTTGCTGCTAGGGTTAGCTTTCGGACGAATTGGCTGCCTGCTCAATGGTTGTTGTTTCGGAAATGTCTGTGATACACCGTTGGCAATCACCTTTCCGCGTACCAGTTCGAGTGTCCAAGGTGCAACAGAAAGTCCCCCCTTTCAGTTTCAACTGCAATCCGGCCAACTGCATGGTATCCGGGTTGTTGCTGATACCGGGGGAAACCCGGTGATAAAACACATCGATCCACAGTCACCTGCCGCCGCACAGAACTTGAATGTCGGAAACCGGCTGATATCGATCAATGGTAAATCGGTGACCAGTCTCCACGAAGCGCATGGCGTGTTTTACCAATTGGGAACAGATGTCTCCCTGCAAACCGAAGATGGAAAACATGCGACATGGTCGTTGGCTGAGTTTCCTCAACGTACTCGGCCCGTTCATCCCACGCAAATCTACAGCAGCATCCATGCCGGATTATTGTGCCTGTTCCTGTTAGCGTACTATCCCTTCCGCAAAAGGGATGGCGAAGTCATTGCCCTTTGCCTGACGATTTATCCCGTCAGTCGATTCTTGCTGGAAATCATTCGTGCCGACGAGAAATTAACGCAGAATCTCACGATCTCGCAGTTGGTCAGTCTCCTGTTACTGGGAATCATCATTGCCGTGTGGACTTACGTGCTCCGGCAACCACGAGAGTGCGTTTTTCCACCCGCTTAATGCCGAGTCAATCCAGTACGGATGATTGGTCACCCTGACCTGCGACAGCTTCAGACAAACAAAATGGTGAACCCTACAACAAATTTCAGCGTAGGTGAAAAGAGGAACTGGGACGGAATATGTTGTCCCGGGCCGGCGGTGAGTTCGTCTGCCGGCAGTTGCTAGCAGCTGAAACACGGTTTTCCTGCCGGAAGTTCCACGATTTGACAAGCATCTGGCAACCGGCCAAGATACGTCCGGGCAAGGGAACCCCGATTCTGCGGATAAGTCGGGTTCGACGGCCGGGAACTTCCTCTTCTCCCCAAGCGTCTTAATTTCTGGAGCAACTGTGAACGAAGATGTCCGGCTCATCGACGAAGCCTTGGCTGGCAACACCAAGTCATTCGGCGAGTTGGTACGGAAGTACCAGAACCGGCTTTTCAACACCATGTTCCATGTTGTGGGCTCCAGAGAAGAAGCAGAAGACGTCGTCCAGGACGCGTTCGTCCAGGCTTTTGTGAAACTGGGATCGTTTCAGGGCGCCAGTGCGTTTTACACCTGGTTGTACCGGATAGCCTTCAACCTTTCGGTCAGCCGCCGTCGCCGCAAGCGGCCTGAACTTTCCATTGATGCGGTACGCGAAACGACAGGAAACGATCCGTTGGCAGAAAATGGATATCCCGCCGAGCTGATGGAGCGAAAAGAATCAATCGAACAGGTTCGTCGCGCTCTGGAAACACTGCAGGAAGACCACCGAGCGATCCTGGTATTGCGCGAAATCGAAGGCTATTGTTACGAAGAAATCTCGCACATACTAGACATGCCCATCGGGACGGTTCGCAGCCGTCTGCATCGCGCCCGATTACAGCTGCGCGAAGAACTTGAAGAGACATTGAAAACCCATCCGAAATGAGACCGAGAGAACATCCATCGACAAGATGTCTCCTGACAAACATCCCAACGCTCACGAACTGATTAGTGCCTATCTCGATGGTGAGCTGCACGGCGATGAATTAGCGCGCGTGACAAAGTGGATTGCTTCCGATCCCCGGTACAGCCAACTGCTGGCCGACCTGCGCCTGATCAGCGCCCAAATCCAAGAGCTCCCGCAACAGGCACCTGCAGAAGATTTAACGGGGCGAGTTCTTCGGCAGGCGGAGCGTACATTGCTACAACCGGCTACCGATTTGAATGCACCCCACAGCCCTGACTCTGCTCCCGCCGGCCGCGAACGAGGACTGCTACGTGGAGTGGTTTGGGGGGCAGCAGTCGTCGCAGCTGCCCTTTTGCTGGCGGTCTTCTTGCCACGCGACTCAGCTAAAATCGTCTCCCTTCCGTCAACGGTCGACTCCGACTTCGCAGAAGCCAACCCCCAACAACCGATCACCTTGGAGGGTGAAACAGTGTCAGATCATGGCGACCTGACAGTCGATTCTTTGAAAAACGCGGGGAATGTAGATCATGCCGAGCCACTTGTCGCCAAAAGGGCAAAACTGGAATCTGAAAGTGATCGACAATTCAAGCGTCAGTTACCGGCCGATTCTGCACGGTCCGGGAAGTCGACAAGCACACCCGTCGCTCGCGGTCAGGCACGTGAACTGTTTGAGGAGGAGTTGAATCAGTCGGACATAACCGGAGAGTCGTTCCCGGAAGACAATCGATCACCGCGCCGCAGGCTGGCCGCCTCGCCAAACGGTAAGGCCCGAAATGACAGGTCTGCCGTGCAGGCACTCAACAAAACTTCAGGTGAAAGTCCCCCGGCCCAAAGTGACGAAACCGGCAAAGACTTAAATGCCTGGAATTGGGTGGCAATGCTCCAGTTATCGACCGAACAGCTGCGTTTAAAAACTCTGGAGACTTCTTTCGCCCGACACGCTATCGATTTCAAATTCCAAGTTCCTGCAACACTGGCCGCTCCTGACTCACCCACTCCGCCCGGTGTATCAGCCATTGCCGACACTCTCCGATCGGAGGACGGACGGTCACTCGATGCGCCTGTTGGCGGTTCGCAGTTGGCCCAGAGATACATCCTGGTGCGGGCTCGCCGGGATCAAATTCTTGCCACGCTTAACGACCTCCAGGATCAGTTGACAAATAATTCAACTGCCGGCTTGGCCCTGGCTGAAAAAGAGGGTCGCTCCGGCAAGATACCGCATTTATCGTACAGCCATGCTGCTACCGATGAAACGATCTCCGTGCTGTTTGTAGTTCAAATCGTCACGACAAACGACACCGTACCTTCGGTCGAGGCGGATTCAAAAACCGACCCGCCGTAGGTGTTCCAATCCAACTGGACTGGACAACTCCGTACGGATTCACAAAGGAATACCTGATCTAGGCACTTCTGCCACGAGCACAAGGAGACGAAGGCACAGCAGACATCACAATTCGGCTTCGAGAAAATGGTCCCCCGGGCGTTGAAAGCCCGGTCCAAATTTTAGCAGCCAACGGTACGGGATTTACTGTTGTTACGGACAAACCGACGCTTGCACTTTGTCGTCGCAGAGTTTCACAAAAGAAACCGTTCTGTGATGGGTCTCACAAGGCCCACCGATTGCGGCGACCGAACGTGCCGTTTTCTAAGCTACTGACCCGGTTTTCCGACTCGTAACCGGTCGCATGACCTGCCGGCAAGACGTCTCCCGGAAATGAGAAGGTACGAATCCACCGGGCCACATCGCACTGGTCCACAAATCGGTAGCTTTCCAATGCCCTTTTTCCAGTCAAGTACCAGATACTCCAGCTCGGTGCAGGACCCTCAATCGACACTTTATCAACAGTTTTTCAACAGTCGGTCAGACAATTGGACAACCCGCTCGGCCGTAGCAAACACTGTCGTGACAGCAGTCGCCACCACTCTCTAAGCATGAGATGTCAAACAATCATTCGGTCACCTGCTGGAAGTAGTCGCCGCCCAGTCGCTAAAATTCCTCGCTTCAGGGGCCGTCGGGTCGAAACGGCACCTCCCCGGAGATTCTCTCAAAAAACCAATCAAGAGCGACTTAACTGAGAAGAACGTTCGATGCGGTTTGGGTTTTAAAACTGGCCGGTCGCAATGAATCTTCGGCGAAAGGAGTTCGCGCCATGAGTGACGATTCTACCCAATACACCGAGCTAGATGCTGACTCGAAAGTCTTTGTCGGACGCTGGAATCGTCTGATCAGCACAACCAATTGGACGAAGGGCCAAATCATCCTGGAATGGCGGGAAGCCCTGGTTTCCGCCGGGGTTCCGCAGCAAGAACATTCGGACGAGGCGTGGGCTTCACGCGTTGGTGGAGTGACAGGGCAGCACGTTGGCAGACTACGCCGTGTGGTTTCCCGGTTTGGTGCTGTGTACGAGCAGTATGATGGTCTCTATTGGAGTCATTTCCAGGCCGTTCTCGACTGGGACGATGCAGAGATGTGGCTGGAAGGTGCTGCGCAAAACAGTTGGTCGGTAGTCGGCATGAAAAAAAACCGGCAGGAAACCCTGGGAATTGTCGAGGAAGAAAATAGCACACCACAAGACACGGTCACCGAGATTCGTGAAGATTTAGTTCCTGGTTTGTCTTCGACGATTTCCACCACGGTCAACGAAACCAACGCGGAGGTACGATCCTTGGATGAGGGTCCTATCGACGAGGAGACCCCTGCGGATCAATCCGTAGATTCTATCGCCGAGCCAGTTAACGTCGTCGAGATGCCCGCTCCCGACCGCGTGCTGAATCGCGTGCGTCCCTTCGAGGAATTGGGAAACTTACCTGCCGACGTGGTCGAGGCATTTGAAAGCTTCAAACTTGCCATCCTGCGGCATAAGAACCAACAATGGCAGGAAATTGCCCTGGAGGACGTGCTGAGCACACTGGACGCCCTGAAAGAACTCGCCCTGGCCCCTCAAGCAGATTCCGCTTCGATTTGAACGATCGATTCAAGAGCTGGTTTCATAGAAATCCAAATCGTCTTGATTGGTCGCCCCGGGTGGTTCACCCCAGATAGAACGCAACAGCTGATAGGTGCTCGCATCGTATTGGCGGAGTTCACCTCGATTGAACGGAAAGAAGTCGTTGACCCCGAAATACGATTCGGTCATTTCTGCAAAGAACTCGCGGGCGTTCTTGAGACCATAATATCTGACATTATTCCCCGTGTACCGCAGTACGGAATCGTATCGTTTACTTTTTAATGCCCGTCGATGGGCTCGCTTGATACGCACATCGTTACGCCCCAAGAAACGGTGGTGATAGGCATGCGCCATCTCATGCATGACAATCCAGGGCTGGGCATGTGTCCAACGCAGGAACCTTGATGCATTACAGATTTCAATCGAGTCCACCTTGATGGGATTGAATCCGTTTTGTGCCATCCACCTCTTGGAAAAGTGGTAACAAATGCACGGAAATTCGTGATCGTTGTCGGCCTCGACCCAGAGGGGCACCTTCCGAAGTTCCCGCAGCGGCTCGGCAGGCACCACGCGCTGAATGTCATGCAGTTTGACATCGAGCAACTTCATTGTCTGCTCATAGACTTCCACATCCTGTTCGATCAGGCGGCGGTGGACGTAGATCTTCCATCCGTGCATTTCACTTGGAACGTATTGTGACCGCGGGGCATATTGAGCCGCACTGGCAAAAGTTGCAGCGATGGTGATGGCAACAAAGGGGAACATCTCGACATCACGCCTGTGGTGACGGGTTGGCTTTTTCATCAGAATCCGGTTAAAAAGCCTAGCATGAAATACCGTACGATGCAGAACCGTTTTCGTACCGGACTTCGAAGAATGGCGTTGCGAGCCGCTGATCAGCCCCCCGGAACACTTTCAGACGGACCGCTTTTGCCGCGTGCAGGATCTGACCCGAGTGCTAGATTGCTCGTTCCAGGTCGCCCGGCCCCTCATCCGGCAAAACATTACTCTTCGCCGTCGTTCTTCCGCGACAAAATGTGCGTGAATCCTCGCCAAGCAGCAGGATCGTTAGCCCGGTTTTCCAGAGGAATCCGATCGAATTTGTTCCGGGAATTTTGAGCATCCGGCTAACTACTCCCTTTTGCGGAATACAGCTCGGCATATTCAAGCACCCACAAATCAATCAGTTCGACAAAACTATCCTGATCGGTTTCGGAGATTTTTTCAAAGTGATTCTGGTTGAAGATCTCCTTGTTGTGAATCGTTCCCTTGACCGCCAGATCCAAAACGTGCGCCTCCGAAAATGGCCGGATGGTCATCTCCAATCGGCTGTATCGGTTCGATCGCTTGCCGCTTGAAATCTGGATGTCATCGCGGCTCACAGCCGCTCCCCACCCACGTTCTCCAAAAATCGTTTCGAACTGGAACCCCGGAAAATGGTGCTGCAACTGTTTTGCACAACTTTCAATTTTTTCGGATAAAACGAGTCGGTGCTTGGAATGCAACGACTTGAGATCCTCCTCGTTGAGTGCCTCGGCCTCTTCTCGACTGCGCCGCTGATTCCCCAGTTGCCGACCACGCTGGATTGCCTTCTGTAGTCTTTGTTCAAATTCCATAGTCGCCTCAATCTGCAGATTTTTCCGGCTGGTCCGAGTCGGGCTTCGTCTGCGACTTCTTTTCATAATACTGAATCAAGTCCCCGAAGGTTCGCATCGGCTCGTCGCCTTGCTCCATGGCCCTGGTGATCGGTACAACAGGTTTTGGCGGCCGGTTGGATGACTTTCTTCTTTGGCCCTGCCGTCCTTCTGGCTTCCTATGGTGTTTGCGCGGAGGGACCTTCGGACGTTGCTTTGGCTTCTCGTCGGATCGCTTAGTTCGCGCTGGTGGTGGTTTTTCTGTACCCGGTTGAATGGCGGTCAAGGAGACACGTCGGCGTTGTTTGTCGACTTCAACAACCCACACTTTGACAATGTCTCCCACGCTCACAACTTCATGAGGATCCTTGATGTAATGGGTCGTTAATTGGCTCACATGAATCAAACCGCTGTCGTGCAAACCAATGTCTACAAAAACGCCAAAGTCGACGACATTCAGTACGGTACCGGACAACTCCATGCCGGGTTGCAAGTCGTCCAATTTGACGATTCCTCGCCGGAAGATGGGGAGAGGCAAGTCTTCGCGGGGATCGCGCTGGGGGCGGGTCAAGGAACGTAGAATATCCTGCAGCGTCAACTCTCCAATTTCCAACTCGGTGGAAAGTTCCTTGATAGCCAACTGAGCAGCTCGCTTTTCAATCTGTTCCATCCGTGAACCATCCGGTAATTGCGCAACCGTTTCTTCGGGCACCACGATATTCGATGGCGTTGGATTTTCTGATACATCGGTCCGGTCGGTCGACGTCGGCGACACGCTGGCTGTTGTTTCGACATCCTCAGACACTGGTTCCTTCTTATTCGTCACCTCCTTTTCGGAGCCGGCGCCCTGTAGAGGAGACAACCAGTTCGCCAATTCCTCGACATTACTGCCAAGCCGGTCCAGAATTTTGCGAGCCACCTCATAATTTTCCGGATGAATCCAGGTTGCATCCAATGGGTTATCACCAATGTCAATCTTCAGGAAACCGGCTGCTTGAATGAATGCGGATTCTCCAAAGCCGGCAACCTGTTTGAAGGACTCTCGGTCTTTGAAGGGCCCGTGCTCACGGCGGTAATCGTAAATCCGGCGTGCGGTGAGTTTGTTCAGCCCCGACACATAGCTTAACAGGGCCGGGCTGGCAGCATTGACGTCCACGCCGACCAGGTTAACGCACGATTCGACCACTGCATCCAACGAGTTCCGCAGATGCTTTGCCTTG
>PBTE01000014.1 GCA_002726515.1 Planctomycetaceae bacterium
CCAGTGCCTTCGCAGGCTTGATCTCTGCAACCGTCGAATCCACCTGCTCGGCCAGGCCGATGTCCGCAAACGCTCCCTCAATGTCCGGAGTTCCTGCATTCAACCGCTGGTTGGCTCGGCCAACCAGTGCGGTTACGTTTTGGCCGTCTTTCTGAAGTACCTCTTCCCATCGGCCCTGACGAACCGCGTCAGCGAACGCCGCCGCCTCGCGTTCAAACCAGAACCACAGGCCGGCAGCAAACAACAATACAACAGCTGCGACCGCCCCGAGAATCACATTGCGTTTCGCTGCGGCAATAAATCGCAGGCGGGCAGCCTCTTCCGCCTCCTGCTCTTCCTTCAACGCACGCTGGCACGCAGCCAACGCACGGGAGAACTCCTGGTCCTCCAGAGACGAATCATCCAGCGAGTCGCGGTACTCCTGCGTCTTCGCCAGACCGGAGTCGTACGCTTCCGTGTCCATCGCAGACTTAAGCGATCGCATCGCCGTCTCACGCTGACCCGCCAGATAATCGCAGTCTTCGATCAGATCCGAAGCTTCCTGGGTCATCAGCTCCTGGGGAATTCTGCCTAAGGCGTTCGATGCTGCCTCGAACCGGCATTCCTCACGCAGCCCCTGTGCCTTCTCAATCACATTGGCCACCTGAGCCGCATTCTTCTCTTCACGAGCCTGTAACTGGCCTCGTAACTTCTCCAGCTCCGCGTCACCGGACTTCAATGACAGGCATTCGTCCACCTTCTTCAGCAGACCGTGCAGTTTCTTGGTCTTCACGCCCTCGCTGATCGCCGCTCGCAGGCTTTTCAGTCGATCACGCTTCTCGATCGCCTCGTCACGCAACTGAGTGATCTCATCACGCAGCATCGACTTGTCGATCCGGGCGATCTCTTCCAGAACTCCGTCATAATCCTGAACGAAGGCTGACAGCTTCCCCTTCGCCGCCGGGTACGCTTCGTCACGCGTCTCTTTCAGCTTTCGTTCACGTTCCAGAAGCTGCGTCTTCAGCGTGCGGATGTCCTGACGATCCGGCTGAAGCTCCAGCAGCTGATTCAACTCGCTCAGCAGACCGTTCAGCTTTCGTGCTTTCACACGCTGACGAATGTCACCATCCAGCCGTTTGATCTCGTCCAGCGTAGACTGCAACCGAATCATCACAACGAACACCTTGTCGCTGTGACCGGACACCTGAACTTCACGCAGAATCTCGGGCACCTGCTCTAGAACACGTAATGCCGCTGCGTAGTCGTGAGCCTGCTCGTGAGCCGCCGCTTCCGTCAGTTGACCACCAATCTGCTCCAGCTGCTGCTGGCGACCCTGATCGATCTGCGGCAGGAACTTCTCGGCCCAGCCCTTCAGGTGCTGAAGACGCAAATCCGGCTCGTCACGCAGGGCCGTCGCCAGTTCTGTCGACCGATCGAAGTCGAAGCTTTTCAGCAGACTTTCAGCTTCCGACTGACTGGAAACCATGCTTTCGCGACGTTTGTCCAGCAAGGCGGACTGTTTGGTGCCACACGAATCGCAGACGCCTTCCCACATCGGCATCTTTTCTGAGCACGACAGACAGGCAACCTGAAGGTCTATCCCACAATCTTCGTTCCGGCAGAACTTCCGGGTCGTCGGATTCTTTGTTCCACAACCTGGGCAGCTGCCTTCTTCCAGCGTTTCAGTACCCACACCCTGCTGAGCCGCACGTAACGCATCTTTGAACTCACGAGCCGTCTGGTAGCGGTCGTCCTGTTTTTGTTTCAACGCCTGAGCCAGACAGGACCGCAGTTCCTGTGGAACTTCATCCAGATCGATGACACGTGGTGGCTCTCCCGTCACCAACTGATACAGAGTAGCCGCCAGACTCCACAGGTCGCTGCGAGCGTCTGTGAGTGTGGCGTCCTTCCGCTGCTCAGGCGGCATGAAGTCCAGTGTCCCCAACACCGCTCCTGCGACGGTTTGACCGGTGTCGCCAGCATGCTGTCTGGCCAGTCCGAAGTCCGTCAGCTTCGGAGCACCGTCCGACGTAATCAGCACGTTGGCAGGCTTGATGTCACGGTGGATGATCCCAGCGTCATGGGCCATCTCCAGTCCGTCACACAACTGGCACGTCAGTTCNANCGCTTCTTCCANNGGCAACGCNCCTTCCCGGCACCGCTCCAGCAGCGAACTCCCTTCTACAAATTCCATGATCAGGAACGGACCATCCGTTGCACGACCATAGTCATAAATCTGCACGATGTTCGGATGGTTCAACGCCGCAATCGATTGCGCCTCGGTCAGGAAACGGTTCACCGCCGTTTTACTGCGTGCTGCGTCGCCCAGTATCCGCTTGATCGCGACCTTGCGGTTAAGACGCGTGTCCGTGGCCAGCAGTACCTCGCCCATGCCGCCCTTGCCCAATACACCCTCGGTTGTGTAGCGGGCCTCTAGGTTCTGGACTTCCATTCCATCGTCATCAACATCGTCATCCGTCCCGCCGCCACCAGCAAAGGTCAGCTCGTCGCCCAAGCTATTCGAAGCGCTATCCCCACCGGCAAACGTCTTTTCGTCGCCCAGGCTCTGCCCGTCCGAGTCCTCCAGCCCACCACCGTCAAACGTGTGCTGGTCACCCAGGCTTTGGTCGATGTCTTTTGCCACGGTGAGTCTCCTTGTAAAGTCGTTATCTACGAAATTAAATCATCTGTTTATCCGTCGAGGTGGAGCTGCGCCGGTTTATCAAACCTGGCAATTTCACCGGCAAAGTTGAGTTCCATCCCGGGTGACAAACGGGTCAGGCTACGCAGCGGTAATTCCTCTCCGTCAATGCTGGGTAATTGTGTGGGCGATAGCGGTTCCAGCCAAAACGAGCGATCTAAATGAAGAATTCTGGCTTTCACTGCAGGATTGCTGTCTCCAAGCACAATCGAGGCGGTGTTGGGAGAGCCACCGATCAAGGCCTCGCGCAGCAGCAGCACATAACTTTCCTCCGCCGCCAGGTTCTCGACTCGATCGAAACGTACCGCGTCCAATCGCTGTGACAGGGCTTCACGAGCCAGCCGTGATAACCGTCCAGATACCAGCTCGGTGTACAACTCGTGCCAAAATTCAAGTTCGTCCTGTTCCTCATACCGGTCAGGCCCAAACGTGATCATCTCCAGTGTAAATGACTTGGGAACGGTTCCCGTTACACCCATCTGAATGGCGGTGACTTCTCCGGAATGACTGGTAGGGATCACCTCGCGCTCGCGCACCACCGCGTAGTTTAGCTCGACGCCACTCCGCGATTCGTCGCGGATTTCAATTCCGTCAGGAATGAACTCCGAAATAAAGTGCGTCCGCGAGACGTTGCGAGAATTTCCGTCGTTTTCAGCGCTACGGGGCAGGAAGCGGATAACCACGTCATTGTCGCGACTGCGGCCGAAGGTGAGGCGCGGACGGGCATAAAGCAAGGTGCGGCGACCATCTTCAAAGAATAGCCCCGCCGCATCCATATATGCCGGTCTAGCCGTTGTCGCCCGCACGGTCGGAAGACGAGATTGTTTTTCTGAGTTGACCTTCAAGGCGTACTCGAAGGTGGTCGTCGGCTTTTCTGCTTCCCCCGACTCCACCTTCGCGTCATCAGATCCCCCGATCGCGTTCTGCAAATTAATCACACTGTCAGCGCCGCCCTTGAGGACCACCTTCGAGAACTGTTTTAGATTATAGCCCTGCAGGTTCACCATCGATTGCCCGTCACCGTCGATCTCCAGGACCCCCGCTTGATCCGAGTTCATGTCGGGCACATTTAGGCGGATCCGGCAACGAAAAAACCGAGCCGCGTTTTCAGGTGATTCTCGGAAAGAAATGTCCACATCGATCAGGTACTGACCAGGTCGGCAATCCATCCCGTCGGTCGTCATCCGAAACGGAATATGGAATGTCCACAGCCCCGGCTCATCGATCTGTGGTCGCCGCAGTGGGTCGTCGGCGTCGTGGTCGAGGTCTTGATCGACCTTCACGCCGATTTCTGGACGTGAATCGTATGCCGGACAAAGCAAACTGAATTCGGGTCGGACGGATCGTCCCACTTGTGGCAACTCCCCCCAATCGACCAACAGCTGAGGAGCGGGCGTCTGTTGTTCGGTCGCTCGCAGCTCTTCGTGAAACTTCGCGAGCACCTCCCGAACCACCTCGTCAGGAATGTTCGCTGTTGCCGCGGCAGAGCGGACCTGGGTCTCCACATCCGCAAACAACTCCGTGCCGCTAAGCTGCGAATTGACTGCGTTATACAGAATGGTGACAGGCCCCCCCTGATCCATTACGACTGCCTCATCTAATTACTCAATTTAGATCAACCATTTATTCGCCCACCCAAGCCCATTAGCTAGGACCGCTAATTCGGCGGCGGTCCTGGGGGCCCCTTGCCCAGCAACGGCGCCAATTCGGGCACCTGCCCCGCGGCGGCCCAGGCGGCCATGCCGGTCTTCCACACCATCGTTGCGGAATTCACCTGCCCGTTTTGGATGTATTCGTGTACTTGCGTTAACTGCAGAGGTGGTGATTGCTGCCCGTTGAGCGAGACGTGCCAGATCTCACCGGTGGGCATTGAGGGCGGCGACGACGACGCTCGCGTTGAAGCCTGGGCGAGTCCGCCGATCATCTGCTGGACGTTGCCTTGTTGAGAATCCATGGCAGTCTTAAACGCTTCCGCAATGGCGTCCGCCTTGGCTCTTTCCGTTTCGTTCAACTTCTCGTACATCCGCAGACGTTCCTGGTCGAGTTCTCCCGATGGACTTGAAGCAGCCTGGGCCTTGGCCGCCTCCTGGCTAGCCTCGTGCTTCTTTAGATCCGCAAGCAAGGTTGCGTTCTCTCCCGAGGCAGTCGCCACCAAAGCTTCGGTGCTCAAGCTGCCCATAGTCTTGATGCGATCCAGCTCTCTCTTGCTATCACTGTCCGCTTTGAGGTTTTCCATCTCCAACTGCATCCGCTGCTGCTGCTCAGCGAACTTCGCGTTCATCTCCTGGACTTTGTGTAGCCTCTCCATCTGATTGAGAGATTTCTTCTCCTCGACTTCCAATTCCCATTCCTGCTGCCGCTTCTGGACCTCCAGCTTCTCCGCGTCTAGGCGGTTTCGCAGTTCCGCTTCTAAAATCGCGATCTTTCGCCGCCGCTCAGCCCGCGCAATCTCCAAGTCAGATTCAACTTCCTCCATTCTTTGCTGATGCAGTACCTCCTCCCATGAATCATCGCGACCTTGCCGTCGCTCTTCCCGGATTCGACCCCAACGGGCCTTTACTTTCTCGCGCTTTTGCTGCCACCGATGCTGCATTTCGTCCTTGTTGCGTTCCAGGTCGGCCCGCCATTCTTCGGCGTCTCCTGAGCGTGAGAGACGTGTGAGCTCGATCTCTTTCTCTAGAGATTGCATTCGCACCGCATGATCGAGATCGACTCGCAGACTGTCCAACTCCTGCTCACGCTGCATATCAATCGTAGCAATCAAATGTTCGCGAAGTTGGCCTCGATCTTCTTTCCGTTCCTCATAGGCTTCGGTTAGCGCATCCTGATCTTCTTTCCGGATTAGTCTTTGCTTGTCGATCTCGGAGATCGCTCTTTTGAAGTCTTCGGCGCTCTGTAGCTTGTCGACTCCATCATCGGACACCGCATCGCGAAGCGATTTGCGAACTGGGATCTTGTTCTCATATTCTTCCAGCCTCGCCTTGAGCCGGTCGTTGGCAACATCGGCGACGGCTCGTTGCAATTGTGTCTCGCGCGCCTGCAGATAGATTTCGCCCTTCTGCCGGGTAAAGTCGTCGCCTTCCAGGCATTGAAATGACTGGAGATCCTGAAGGAGAAGGCCGTAGCGTTTCAGGCTTGCACCCACTCGAGTCCGAATGCCACTTGCCAGAATGCGACTGAATTCCGGCCCGCGAATCTCTTCGCACGAGGCTTGCCCGATAACATCACGAACCGCTTGGCCAACCATCGGCGCCAACAGTTCTTCAAGTTGCGCGACGGAAATCGAGTCGTGGGCACCCATCAAGTTGTTCAGGAACGACAACACATCGTTCATTTGAATTGTCCAGCGATAGGTCGCACTGACAAAGACGCCGTCCACGCACGGCGCGTCCTTGACCTCGCTTTCGACCGGAACATCCTCCGCTCGAGTCAAGAATATAGTGGCTTGCTTATTCCGCCAGAACTCGAGACGCTCAAGGAATGATTCCAGCGTGTACTGACCTGGCGCGACCTCGCCAACTACCATGCCCTCGTCGATCACCAGCGCACGCGTGCCAGGTTCGACAACCAGCGAACGCCCTTTTGGGGCCGTCCCGATGATCGGGAGTTTATCGAAAAATCCCTTGAGATCAGGAATGGCCACGCGAGCTGCGAAATCACTTTCGGTAACCGCCCAGCGGTTGTGTTGAAGAGAAACTGACATGAGTTACTATCCTGACGAGGCATGGCCGTGTGATGTATGGTGTCTGCTAGACGACTGCGGCAAACGTCACCGACGTCGGACGCGGATCGTGTAAATTTCAGAGTTCGCTCATGAACGAGTTTACCGACCATTTTCATGCTTTGCTAGCGACGTTGCAGTGCAAAGCGACTGCTGTGAATGGCATTCCAAAAGTGCAGCGCCTGGGCATTCCATAATGGCCTCCCCGAAAGCAACCCTCTTCGAACAAACTCGCGCGCGACTCGATGACGGAAACCGTTCACGCGGCATGACTTGGCGAGTTAGCGTTGCTTTCGGCGACCGCGAAAGCGGAAGCAACCTTCTAAGAAACCGGCGCTCGTCCGGTTAACGCGAATGCGCGATTCAGTGTTAACCCACGCCCGAATATTTTTCCCGTCCGAAACCGGCGGCAATGGGTTAACAGCTTGCGCGAGCGCCATCACCAGCGTTGATCCTTGATAAATGGGTTGCAGATTACTCTTACCTCATTTTGCGCGAAGTTCATCCAATGCACGCTGTAGCAATTCAATGCCCCCAACCCGATTGACATCGCTGTCGCCACCCCAAGGAGTAGTCACGCATTGTGGACATGCACTATACCTCTTCAATCTGTAATCACTCATGACATCAATGCGGTGATAGGGACTGTCGACCTAAGTAATCGTGACATCATCATCCAAACCAAGCTCCTTTAGGCCTGACCTTGCTTCTTCAACTTTCGCCTGCCCTTGTTCATTATCCGCGGGCACCTCAAAGGTGACTTTCAACTTCAGGCCCTCGGTGGAAGCGAATCGGCTAAGCACTTTGGTATAGAAGTTCATCCATTTCTGTGGTGCGACCTCACCTTGCCAGCGAATGAACTTTCTGCCTCGTTTATCGTCATCGTCATCGTCGTCATCATCATCAGATGGCAACGTGATGCGGACTTCGGCAATGGCCTTGAGCCCATCTGATTCGGCTTGGACTGTAAACAACCCACCAGCGCTATCGGCGTCTGCCGTGTAAAGACCATCGTCGCCGATTGCTCCCGCGGTCGCGGACCAATTTGCGGAACCTAGCGTGAAAGGCTCTCCGTACTGATCGATCCCGCTACAAGTGAACGATGCTTGTTCCCCTGGCTTTAGTACTACGTCACTAGGCCGGATCAAGAGTCGATCAAGACGCGGTGGCTCCAATAGCTTTCGAGCGTCGTCGGCCTTCAGTAGGAAAACATCATCAGCGATGTCGACATCGGCCTCACTGAGGCTTTCGTTGAAGTGAGACAGCTTCAGCTGACCCGATCCATCCTTCGTAGCGTATCCGAGCGTTCCCTGTCCGACGCCGTCCACGATGGTGCGTTTGATGGCATCGGCATCGAGCAAGCGAGGAAGTTGCGGCGATGAAAAGAATGCATCGCGGACACCCTTTGTGGACCATTCAGTTAGTGCCGGCGGCCAGTACTTGAGAAGTTTGTTCGGCCCGACGCCTGGAGTGATCTCGTCCGTGCGACTCAGCTCGTTGATATACAATTCAACCAAACTGCCGGCCATGCTGGAGGTGATTTGCCCGAGGTCAATCTGACGCAGCTTGTTGTCCTTGCCGAGCAGGTAGAGGTGGCGGTACGAACGCCAAACTGCTTCAATTAAGTCGTTTCTGGCTCGACCGAAGTTCCGTTTCAGTAGGCGTACTTGTGCCTCATCCAACTGCTTGCGAGTATCTGTGTCGTCTTCGATCGCTTCCCACGCCAGCACATCACGGGTGGCGTCGTGAATGGAGTCTGATGAATCTGGCACCGCGAACAACAGCGCCGATTTGTACGTGCGACCCGAGCTGCCACAATCTCGAACGATCGTCTCCATCAACCTATCTGTCGCCTTCTCGCCAACAGAATGATCGAGTCCCAGCGGAACGAGCGTCAGCACAGGTCGGTTCGGAACATCATTGCTCCTTTCGGGGAAGAACCGTCGATCGAGGGCCTTGGGGCCTTTGTTGAACAGCTCCTGCGTTTCTTTTTTGATCCGTTCGGTGATCTCCTTGGGCTGCACCGCGCCACGGCGAGTGACCAGAATCTGATTGAGGTTCGGAGAAAGTCCAAAGCGATACCGATTGCGGTCCCAGTTCAGGTAGTAGCATGTGCCGACAAGCCCTTCCAGCACGTTATCTACATCAACGAGGTTCAGATCGGGATTGCCCACAGCAGCGCGAATTTCAGGCAAAGCGGCCTCGGCTTTCGACTGGCTCATGCCGCCGTTTGACTCGAAGAAGATGGCCGCTGCGACCTTTCGATGAAGACAGGACTTCTTGATTGCATCCACTGCCTCGCGGTCGAGTCGTACCGAGTGCGCATCTTTCTTGCCAGCGATGTCGGTCGTTACCGGCACTTCAAGTTCATTTGAGCCTAGCTGCTCGAACATGGCGGCGCGAAAGATCGGGTCTTCTAGTGGAGCTGATCCAAGCGTGATCAGCGGTTCCTTCATCGCCTTACGATGTTGGTCTTGAAAGGCGTGAGCCACCCGCCCAATAGCCTTGCTCCGCGATCTTGACGCAGCCACGCCAGACCTTGTCGCTCAGTTCGCGGCTATATTGCGCGGCGCGGAAGCGTTCAAATTGCACGTAGACCGGATAGAGCGGATCGTCTTCGCGGGGCTTGCCGATCGTCGTATAGATGACCTGCTTGCCGTTCTTCTTGCAGATGGCACTGAATTGTGCGGACAAGTCGATATCCTGAAAGCGGCCCCAACGGCTGACGTCCAAGCAGAGGATGTATTCGAAGTCGGCTCTCTTCGTGACCCATTCGTCCATCATCTCGTTGAACGCGGGTCGGCCTTCGGAGTTCAGGCCCGACTTGCCGTGGTCGGAGAATTCCTTAATGATCTCGACGCCATGTTGATCCGCCCATTCGCGGACCTGGTCCCGCTGGATGGGAATCGAGTTCTCTTGGCGGTCTTGTGCCGAGTGTCGATAGTAGGCCACGGCCCGCACCTTGGGCGGTCCGTTGTCATGTCCTTCGTCTGTCTCCCACCAATGCGTCATTGCTTTCTCCTTGAAGTTGTTGGCCGCGCGAAACGCTCGCGCCATCAAGGACAAGACAGTTACGCTATCCATCGAGCAGTGATCAAGCGTCTTGAAAACGAATTGCACGGGTATTGGGCAGCGCTCTCAACGCGCCTCTCTTGTGTTAACCCCTTTGCCGCCGGTGGCGCGAGAGTTCGAGAGTTTTCCGAGTCTCACCTGGGGACCCTAACCGAAACACCCACGTTCCTTGTTAGGGTGCTGACTGGGACGCTTTACTAACTCGCGGAAGCGGTTAACAGGCGTGTTGGCCGAAGTGTTTTTCTGGCCTAGAGATACGAAAAACGCCGAGCGCCTCTCGGCTCGGCGTTGAGAATTCACCGCTGGAACGGCGATTCCGGGTTTAGAGAAAGTGAGCT
>PBTE01000015.1 GCA_002726515.1 Planctomycetaceae bacterium
ACGGTCGAATTCCGGCAGTTAATGGCCGAACATCAGGTGCCCTTGAAGATCCTGCCCGGCGCGGATGTACGAATTGAAGATGGGGTGCTCGATAAACTTGCCAGCGGTGAAGTGCTGACTTTAGGAGACCATGGGAAGCACGTCCTGCTGGAACTACCGCACGAACTCTATTTTTCTTTAGAGCGATTGCTGCGAGGACTCCGCTCGCTGGGAATGGTGGGCATTCTCTCCCATCCTGAACGTAACCAGGGATTGCTCTCATGTCGCGAGCCGGTCGAGAGACTGGTGGATGCCGGTTGCCTGATGCAAGTCACGGCGGGCAGTTTGACCGGGGCCTTTGGTTCGGCGAGTCAGAAACTGGCGGAATGGGCCTTACGGAAAGGACTGGTCCATTTTGTCAGCACCGACGCGCACGGTGCACGCAGTCGACAGCCATTGCTGAAGGAGTGCTATCGCCGTGTCGTGGAGTTGACTGACGAGGAAACCGCCCATGCACTCTTTTCGAAAAATCCCCGGCGGGTGAGTTGCGGGCAGGCTGTGCCGTCGGGGCGGCGAGCAATTGTGAGCCCGGTTACGCCAAACTGGTATGGATTCGCCAAGGCCCTTGGGGTGCTCAGGGGTTCGGTACTGGCGCGTTGAGAGGGCGAAGGTTTGATGCTGGAATTTCAGTCGATACGATGGGTCAGCTTGCTTGCTGTCATGGTGTCTGTCGGTCCATATTCCGGCCCGGCTCTCGGGGATCACCGGTGGCCCGATCAACGACAAGTGGGTCCGCTGCTTTGCCATGCCGATTTTCCGCTCGACAAATACCTGCCCTTCTTTCAGGAAATTGCGGAACTTCAAACAGACCTCGTTGCGACACTCGGCGTGGGCAAGACTCGAGAATATATTCATCTTTATTTGTTCTCGAAGCGTTCGACTTACCAGCGTTACCTGCGAGAACATTTTCCGGGAGTTCCCTACCGCCGGGCCTTGTTCGTGAAAGGACACGGTCCGGGAATGGTCTTCGCTTATGCAAGCGGTGACTTTCAAGTGGATTTGCGCCATGAATGTACACATGCCCTGCTGCATGGCTCGCTTCCCATGGTCCCCTTGTGGCTTGATGAAGGGTTGGCGGAATACTTCGAGATGCCCGCCGATCAGCGCCAGCGTGGAAGTCCGCATACCGGGCCAGTGCGGCGGGCGGCACTGTTCAGGAGGGTTGCGGACGTCCAATCGCTCGAAGCGATAACCGGCATTGACAACATGAGCGGTCGCGACTATCGACAAGCTTGGTCATGGGTTCATTTCATGTTGCATGGTCCTGCTGCGGCAGGGGACGAGTTACGTAGTTTCCTCGGAGACATACAGGCTCATGTTCCACCAGGACGGTTGAGTGATCGTTTGACTCAGAAAATTCCTGATTTAAACCGTCAGTTCGTGCGACATTTTCGCCGCTGATGCGTGGTTGCGGAGGAAATGGTGGTTTGCGGGCTTTGGGTGCAGTGTGGTGGAATGTTGGAAATTTTCGGAAAAATCTGGCATTTTGCATCACGTAATACAGAGAGTCGTCGAAATAGCCGATTGTAATTCCCAGCCGACCCGATGATTTTGCGGTGGCGTTTCGGTAAGCGTTGCGGGTTTTGAAACGGGTCTCGCTGTGAAGTCGCTTGTGGATTGCTGTCTCCTGACGCTGGGACGGAGAGGCAACAGTAAACAACCTGGTCGGAGTGGCACTATGAAACGGGAAAGATTCTTTCGTCAGATTCTTGTGTTAACGGTGTGTGTAAGTCTGCTGGCACCACGCATCGGTTTGAGCGAAGAAGCAATCCAGGCCATTACTGACGTTGCGTTGGGTGCAGGCGGTTCGTTGCAGGGACAAGTCGTCGACACGGCCGGTCAGCCTGTTTCCGGCACGGAAGTACAAGCCATCACGGGTGGCCAGGCAGTGGGCACGACAACAACCGATCAGGAAGGGAAATTTTACCTGACTGGTCTGCGGGGCGGCCTCTATCAAGTGTCAGTCGCAGACAACCGAGGGGTCGTTGTCCGGGCCTGGTCCGATGGGACAGCTCCGCCTGCAGCACGTCCGGCGGTTCTGATGGTACAGGGTGACACGACGGTTCGAGGTGGGTTTCAGATGCTCGCGAATCCGTGGGTACTGGCAGGCATTGCCGCGGCTGCCATCATCATTCCGCTGGCAGTCGATGATGATGACGCAAGCTAGTCTGTCGGCTGATTGGGCTGTTCGGTTCCAGTAGATGTCCCTTCAGTTGCGCGCATCCACTTGTCACTTGCTAGAGGAGTCGCCCGCTCGTTTTCTGCAAGCAGTCCGTGACTTCGCGTTTTCGTTCCTCTCGCCCAGACCGTTTGCCGAACGTTCTGTTTCCCCTGTCCGGTAGCTGCTCTTTCTCCGCTTGACGGATTTCGCTAACATCCGCACTGCTTTGCTGATGGCCCTGTGAAGATGGTCCCTTTCAGCTCAGTTTTTCGTGGCTCGAACATGAATTTCTAAAGCAGCATCGCAGGATAATTGCCTTTGTCAGACGAACCCGGGTTGCCTTCCACGGCATGCTGCTTGCCTGGCGGCTGGTAGCGGCCCGTCGAATCCGGCTGAAAACGAGGGGTTGTTAGGCGGACTTCAAAAGGAGTCGTTGTTTTGAATATTTGTCGATTTCTCTGGTTAGACCGGGCTGTGATTACGGCGGTTTGTATCAGTCTCGTTATGCCTGGTTCCCGGGCTTTTGCCGAGAATTTGCAAACCCGGAGTGATGAAGCCACTTCGCTGCAGAAGAAACCCCTCGTGCTCGATGTGGCTCTCGGGGATCGGGGTACGTTGCTGGGTTACGTGGTTGACGGCAAGGGGGTCCGCCAAGGTTCGAAGCAGCTCATTGTGAGGCGCAATGGGGAAGAACTGGCCGTCGCCGTTACTGATGCCGAAGGACGTTTTCTTGTTTCAGGATTGAGTGGCGGTGTGGTGGAGTTGGAGGTGTCAGGTCGCGCGACAGCGTGTCGCGTCTGGTATCCCGGGACGGCACCTCCGGTTGCCAGGAGGGCAATTTTGCTGGTGACCGATGATGCTGTGAAGTTGGGACAGCGTGAATTTGGCACGTTGTTGCATTCGGACCCCGCCCTGCTGGGGTTGTTTTTGGTGGCAGCAATCCTGGTTCCGGTGATTATAACTTCTGCAACATCGTCCAGTTCTCCGCCAGCGAGCTAGCGGACGGTTGCTCCGATCTTCCAACGGGTCCTAAATCACGGTTGACCGGAAAAACGACTATCTGCTAGTTAATTGCTCGAACGTTTGCGCAAACGAGTTGACACACCGGGGCTGGGGTTGTTTTGTGACTGCCGTGGTGAACTCGTACGGGCGACTCTTGCCATACGAAAGCAGAATGTATTCCAGGACCATGCCTGCCGTTATCAGCGCTCGATGTCGGATCTTGTCAGGAGGCGGTCCCTGTTGTGCCTGGGCGTTGTTTTTGGCGTGTCTCTGCGGCCTGGCGAGTGGTTGTCATACGGCGACGTATCACGCGGCCAACCTGCCGCCTTTTTTGAAAGCCGAACCCCCGCTGGGTCGGGAAGACTTTGATCTTTCTCGTCTGTCCGGTCCGCCTGCCAGGAACGACGTGATCCGTGCGGGTGATCAGATCCTGGTCTCCGTAGCGACGGGTCTGGAAAACGTCAAGCCGGTTGTCTGGCCCATGCATGTCTCGCGGGTCGGTTTCGTGGACGTTCCGATCGTGGGCCCGGTTCAGGTGGCGGGCCGGACTTTCCAAGACGCCGAGCAGGTGATTCGCGTGGCCAGCATCGAAAGGGGGCATTACGTTGCTCCTACCATCTCGGTGGCGCTTGAGAAAAGGCAAACCAACCTGGTCACGGTGCTGGGCGAGGTGAACAAGCCGGGGACGCATGAACTGCCCGCTGCCGGAAGCGATTTGTTGGCGGCCCTGGCCGCAGCGGAAGGTCTGACCGAAGATGCCGATACCGTCATTGACGTGTGGCATCCGATCAATGGGCTGCCTGGCGAATTGGTGTCAAGCGGGCAGCAGGCTTCCTATCAAGCAACCGTGGAGGGCTCGGCACACTCCCACTACCGGCAGATCGATCTGGCTTCGGCCGGAGAAGGGCAGGCCGAGCATGTTGTCCGGGATGGTACGGTCGTCAAAATCAGGCCGCGTCCCCCCCGGACCGTGCAGGTGATCGGTTTGGTCAAGAGGCCTGATCAGTTTGAAATTCCGGTCGATGAGGAGATGCGACTGTTGGATGCGATTGCCAAGGCGGGCGGACGTACACTTCAAATTGCGGACAAAGTGCGGGTCATTCGTCGCGTGCCGGAAAGCCAGGAGTCGGTGACGATTGCCACCTCGGTGCGCGAGGCAAAGCGAGGTGGCGACGCCAATCTGAGGTTGGCCGCCGGAGATGTCGTCAGTGTTGAACAGACTCCCACGACTTTTGTTGTGGATACACTGAAGAGCTTCATTCGTTTCGGGTTCAGTAGCGGGATACCGGGTTTTTGACGAAAGACACTTGGCGGAGAATTTCCTGTGAGCCGCGACTCTCATTACAACGAACAGAACTCCACTTCTGAAGCGGTTCGCGCAGTGTTG
Source organism: Planctomycetaceae bacterium (assembly GCA_002726515.1). GTDB lineage: Bacteria > Planctomycetota > Planctomycetia > Pirellulales > Pirellulaceae. Next base: position 4,590 of record PBTE01000015.1, read on the forward strand.
CGTTTTCTGCGAGTTATTCGTTATCGCAAGTCCTATCTGATTGTGGCGTTGACCACGGCCGTCCTGTTGGGGAGTGTCTACTATTTTACCGCGGCGCGGATCTACGAGGCGAAAGCCTCGTTGCTGATCACCCAGTCAAGTCCGGATGTCTGGAACGGGGCGGCTTCGTCCGAAGTCGGCCGGCACGGACTGATTCCTACGTACGAGCAGTTGTTTTCCAGTGCTGTTATTTTAAACGGCGCCACACAACGTCTCGCCAGGCTGCCGGCAGCTTTGCGAGTCGATTTCCTCTCGGTGCCACGCGACAAGTGGATCGATGTCTTGCGCGCAAACGTGAGTGCCCGTTCTGTTCGAAACACGAATATCATCGAGTTGTCCTGCCGCAGCAGGGATCCGGCGGCGGGTGAAGCCGTGGTGGGGGCGGTGGTGGACTCCTACCTGGAGTTCATTGAGCGCAACCACAAAGATGTCTCGGTGGAAGTTGTCACGATTCTGGAGAAAGAGCGTCAGGTCACGGAAGCAAAGTTGGAGCAAAAGAAACGAAGCCTGCTGGAACTGAAGCGACAAATCAAAGATTTTGGTCTCCGCGAAGGAAGTATTCATCCCGAAGTACAGCGTGTGCTCCAGTTGAACAAGGCAATCATGGAGGTCCAGGAGGAACGCTTGCAGTTGCAGGCATCGTTGACGTCTGTCCGCTCCGCAGTGCGTAGCGGCAAGGACCTGCGTCAACATTTGATCAATCTGGAGCCGGTCGTGGGTGATCGATTGATTTCCAGTGCCCTGGGGCTCAGTCCGCTCTCGTCGCAACTGGTGAACGATATGGAGCGGAAGTTAATCGAAGATCGTTCCAAATTAGCGATGTACCGTGGGCACTACGGTCCCAATCATCCTCAGGTGCGCCAGTTGCAGCACTCACTACAACTCGCCCAGGCTCACCGGGAAGAATATCATGCGAAAGTCCAAAAGCACATGGAGAAGGTGCAGGAACGTGAGTTGGGGCCGCTGTTGATATCGATGCTGGAAGAAAAGCTTTTCGAGGCCTGGACGTTTGAGAAAGGGTTGCTCAAGGAGTATCAGGCGTTGGAAGAAAGTGCTCTCACGCTGAATGATGATATGGCGGAACTGACAATCACTGAACGGGATGTAGAACGCTTGAGCCGGTTGCATGACACGCTGCTGGAACGGATTTCGAATATCGACATGACCCAGCATCGAGCGAACGTTCGGGTTTCGGTGGTGAGCGAGCCTGCTGCTTCACGGATGCCCGTTTCACCTCGCCTGGCTTTCGTCGGTGTGCTTTGTCTGACGTTCGGTCTGGGTGGAGGAACAGGGTTGATTTATGTGCTCGACCTGCTGGACGACAGGTTCCGGTCTCCGGAGGAACTGCAGGAACAACTGGAGTTGCCCGTCCTGGCGATGATCGGAAATCTGGAAGTCGGGAACGAGTTGGGTCTGGGGGCACTGCAGGTTCATGCCTCGCCGGACGCGGTGGAATCTGAGGCATTCCGGACACTCCGCACGACCCTGGCGTTTTCGGAAAGCGATACCGAATGCATTGCAGTGACGAGTTCCGAGCCGGGTGACGGCAAGACCACGGTTTTGGCCAACCTGGGTCTCGTTTGGGCACAAGTGGGTAAGAAAACGCTGCTGATCGATGCTGACATGAGGCGGCCCGGGCTATCAAGGTTGTTGGACATGCGGGGAACCAGCGGGCTTTCTGATGTCTTGCGTGGCGAGGGGGCCGTGGGAGAGATTTGTGAACGGTTGGTGCAGTCTGCCGACGTTCCGCATCTGGATATCCTGCCCTGCGGGCCCCGACCGGCCGACCCTGTGGAGTTGCTCAGCGGAACTCGTATTGTTGACCTGCTTGGTTGGGCTCAATCGAGATATGACCAAATACTCATCGACTGTCCGCCGATTATGGCGGCCAGCGATGCGGCCATCGTGGGGCACCTGGCGGACGGGATCATGCTGGTGGTGCAACCGGAGAAGAATCATCGACGGGTTGTTTTTCGGGCGGTTGCAAGCCTGTTGGGAATGAGAAACAAGGTGATCGGGATCATTGCGAACCGAATTCAACCCCAAGACCAGAGGGGCTATTACGGCTACGGTTATGCTTACGACTACAGTTCCCCGGAAGATGAAAACGAGCAGATTTCAACGTCAAAACCGGCTGCAGGCACCCCGCAAGAGCAGGTGAGTCCCGACCCAGCCAGTAAGCCAAGCGGTGCAAAAAAACGCGTTGTTCCGCGCCGTGCAGCCTAACCATTTTATGTCTGGTTTCCACCTTCGTCATCGTTCTGACACGTCCCCTTCCGCTTCCCGGGCGAGTGAAGGGTTGGCCGGGTGGTTGCGAAGGATTGTCGATGGCGGATTCTGTAGTATTCTTTTCGTTGCGCCTTTGTTCATGGGTGGACGGGGTGACGTCGGCAAGTTGGTGTTTGTGGTTCTGGTACTGGGCACGGCGACCTGCTGGTGCTTACGGCAGGGTCTGCTGCGACAGGCTTTCTGGCGCCACAGTGGTGCCCAATGGATTTGTTTGGCGGCGGCGGCCCTGATTGTTTTCCAGATCACTTCCCTCCCCGCGTCATGGCTGCAATCCGTCTCTCCGGTGGTCTCCGCCAAGTTGCCCCTCTGGTCAACGTCAGAGGGTTCCGCTCTGCATGTGGGAAACTGGTCCCAGTTGAGCCTGGTGCCCGAAGCGACCCGATCCGGACTGATGATGTTTGCCAGTTATGCCCTGCTGTTTCTGCTGGTTGTGCAGCGGGTTTCCCGCTTGGAAGATGTCGAACAGGTTCTTCGATGGATTGGTATTGCGGCTATCGGCATGGCCCTGTTGGGACTGGGACAGTACCTCTTCGGAAACGGAAAGTTTCTGTGGGTCTACGAGCACCCCTTCCGTAGCACCGAACATGCAGCCAAAGGTAGTTTTTCCAATGAAAACCACTTTGCTCATTTTTTGGCTTTGGGAGTGGGGCCGTTGATATGGTGGTACTGGAGTATTTCGCAACGTGGCAAAGTAACGGGCCAGCGGCCCATCAGCAGTGGATTTCGTTCGGCAGACTCGTGGCGCCTGGCCCGTTTTATGATCGCGATGGGAATCGGAGTGGTCTGTTTTGCGGGGCTGTTGACTTACTCGCGCGGTGGTGTCTTGGTGATTCTGGCTGCGACGGCAATCACTCTGGGGATTTACGTATTGCGCCGCGTCATGCTCAAGACGGCCGTGGCAGGCCTGGTGGGGGTTGGATTGAGCGTGATTTCAGCCCTGTTGATCCATGGGTATCAGCCCCTGGCGACACAATTGAAGTGGAGCGAAACCGGCTCCTGGGAACAGTTCGGCAACCAGCTGGGGCGCACTGCCATCTGGTCAGCCAACCTGTCCGCGATTGCTGACAATCCCCTCTTCGGTTTCGGAGTTGGCAGCCATCGACATGTTTATCCCACCTACTTTCCTGCGCCGTCGGACGTCGAGTATACCCACGCGGAAAATGGTTATCTGCAGGTGGCAACCGAAACCGGAATCGTGGGGCTGGCCGTCTTAATCGCCGGAATCGGAGCCTGCGCCATCTGGTGTATTCGCACATGGTCCGTTTCCTGTTCGCCGCGCACGATGGCCTGCGCGGGTGCCATCTACGCCTCCTTATCGGTGAGTTTGCTGCACTCCCTGGTCGATTTTGTCTGGTACCTGCCGGCTTGTGTGGCTCTGACCGTCATGCTGGCCGCGTGTGTCTGCCGCCTGGCTCAACTGCGCAACGGACCGCCGCGGCAAGAGACGGAGAGGCGGTTGCACCTGTCGCCGCTTGTGTGGCGGATTTTAGCGACGGGACTGGGCCTTGTGACGGGATTCACGCTGGTGGATCGAATCGACTCGGCGCGGGCGGTCCCTGATTGGGACCGCTACCTGGCCCTGGCTCATTCCGAACGGACTGTGGGGGCTTTTGTAAGGGCGGATCAATTTGCACAGGCTGATAATGCAGAACAGGCTGCATTTCTTGAAAACACCTTGCGAATGCATCAACAGCTGGAAAAGGTGGTTGCACGGAACCCCCGCGATGCTCGCGCCAATGCAAGGTTGGCCGGAATGTGCCTGCGTCGATTCGAGTTGTCGCAGCAGAAGTCAGACAACGCGTTCAGTTTGGCGCTGATCCGTGATGCGGCACTGGCATCGGGATTCGAATCGAGGGCCGCATTGAATCAGTGGTTGGACAAAGCTATCGGTCCCCACCGCCTGCAACTCGATCGGGCGCACTTTTACGCGCAGCGTGCCGTGCAATTATGCCCGTTGCAGGGAGAGGCATACATTTATCTGGCCGAACTCTCGTTCCTGGAAGGAAATTCGGTCGCTGCCAGGAATGCCTATATCGATCAGGCACTTCGGGTCGGACCTTTTGACGGCAGTGTGCTGTTTGCGGCGGGGCGGGAAGCGGCGCTGGCGGGGGACATGCCCCGGGCGTTGGAGTATTGGAAACTGGCCTTCCGTCGCGGTGGCAAGTACCAGAAATCGATTCTCGAATTGTTGGGACGGAAGATTCCGACTCCCGTGATGTTGCGGGTTTTCAAACCCCAAGTCGACGGACTCGCTTGCATGTATCATTATTACCGCCAGCATGAGATGCTTGAGCAGGCGTGCGTTGTTTCACCTCGTTTTCTCTCTGCACTCGAAGCCCGGGCTGAGGAAAATGAAGGTGAACGTGCTGCTGCGGCCCGCTTCGCGGCCTATTCGGTGGCTCAGTTTCTTGAAGATGAAACACGGGCCATCGAGAACTTGCGGCGCAGCGTGTTGGCCACGCCTCACCATTACCGGCGGCGGAGTGTCTTGGCGGAGTGTCTCTTCCACGGCCAGCGTTTTGACGAGGCTCTATCGCACCTTCAGTGGTGTTTGCGTCGCCGCCCCGGGGACGACCGCTTGCGCGAGACATTCCGTTTGGCAGAACAAAAATTGTACCTGCAGCGGCAAGCGTTAGAGTCGGCTGACCAGCGTAAGGGGCTGCTGCGCTGATTGAGTAAGCCGCTGCGAAATGACCCTTTCTGAAAACCTGGTCGGTACCAGCAGTCTCAGGGCTGACGTGTCTGATGGTATTCCAGATACCAGTCGACAAACCGCTGCACGCCCGTTTCGATCGGTGTTTGCGGGTGAAATCCCACGTCTTGCATCAGTTCGCTCACATCGGCGAAGGTGGCGGGAACATCTCCGGGTTGCATGGGCAGGAAGTTCTTTTGAGCCTGTTTTCCCAGGGACCGCTCGACGAGTTCGATCAGATCAAGCAACTCGACCGGTTGATGGTTTCCGAGATTGTAAATCTTGTGCGGGGCGCTATTTTTTCCGGTGGTGGTTGCGGGAGGTTTTTGCTGGACCCGGAGTATCCCTTCGACCACGTCGTCGATGTAGGTGAAATCACGCTGCATCTGGCCGTTGTTGTAAACGTTGATCGGACTGCCCGCCAGGATGGATTGCGTGAACTTGAAGAGGGCCATGTCAGGCCGTCCCCACGGTCCGTAAACCGTGAAAAAACGAAGTCCCGTGCTGGGAATCTGGTACAGGTGGCTGTAGGCGTGGGCCATCAATTCGTTGGCTCGCTTGGTGGCGGCATACAAGCTGATCGGATGGTCAACAGGATCGGTCACGGAAAAAGGTGTTTTCTGGTTAGCGCCGTAGACGGAACTGGACGAGGCATACACGAGGTGCCCTACCGCCTGGTGCCGGCAGCCCTCCAGAATATTGGCAAAACCCAGCAGGTTGCTGTCGATGTAGGCGTCGGGGTTGTCCAGGGAGTACCGGACACCCGCTTGCGCTGCCAGGTGGATGACAGTACAGCCCTGCAGGCCTTGAAAGATTTTTTGCACCGCAGTCCGTTCGGCGACGTCCACCCGGTGGAAATGGAAGCGACGGTGATCCCGCAGTTGTCCCAGGCGGTCTTCTTTGAGTCGCACGGAGTAGTAGTCATTGAGGTTATCGATTCCAACGACTTCGTAGTCTCGCTCCAGTAAGGCGCGAGAAACGTGGAAACCGATGAAACCGGCGGCGCCGGTGACCAGAATTCTTTTCAATGTTTTACCTCACGTGCGCCCGAGAGAGTTTCTCGTTGTCACGATAGGCATGCGGTGCTGTCGCGTCAAGCTTCGACAAAGCAGGCACGTGGAAAAATGGGATTGAAGCCAAGTCCGCTCCAGTAGTATAAGCCACGACTCAAAAGCCACTACGTTTGCGGGTGTGGCTGCAAATTAGCCGGTGGGCCGTTCGGCCCGATCCTTCAAAGTCAGACGAATCCAGCCACGGGCCGACGTTCTGTGTTGCCTGGAAACTCGTCAAATTCCGAACGAATCAAAGGTAAAGCGAGTTGCCCGGTGCGTAGCATCAACGGTAGGTGTTTCCTGTTGGTTGGCAGTTGCCGGTTGCGGGTCAGTGGGCACGATTCGCTGTTTTTCCGTCAAAAGAGTATAGCGAGTTAACACGAGTCTGTTTTTTTCGAGAGTTTGCAAGTGCGAGTGATTCAGTAAGTCCCATGGTGACACAAAAAAAACTGACGGCCGCATTATTCCAGCGTTTTCAGCGACTGCAACGCGGGTTTCCTCTTCTGCCCCTGTTTTGCGGCATCCATCTGCTGGCCTACTGGCTGCGTTTTGAAGGGCAACTTGTCGAGGTGGGTTGGCGACACCTTCTGGTGGCCTCGTTGGTGGTCTCCGGGATCAAGTTGTTTTTATTTTCCTGGTTGCGTGTCGATGTGCGTTGGTCGCGTTTTGTCACGTTTCATGACCTGGTGACTTTGGCACAGGCAGTGACTTTAAGCTCGTTCCTGATTCTCTTGACAGGTTATCTGGCGGTTCCCGCTTTGCAGGCTCCACGAAGCGTGTTTCTGATGGATTGGGCGATTACCCTGCTGGTTGTGGGAGCAATTCGCTCGCTGGCACGGTTGATTCAGGAGCGTGAGCTGCCGTTACTGAGGTTTCAGCGGAGCTCTCCGGTGATCATCGTTGGCGCCAATGAATCGGGTGAAACTCTGCTGAGGGCCATTCGAAGGAACAGAAATCTTTCGCAGCGTGTAGTGGGGTTTTGTGCGAATGATGTTTCCCTGCTGGGGGCCCAGTTGGGTGGTGTGCCTGTTTTGGGGATGGCCAGCGAAACGTGTCAAATTGCGAAATCTCATCAGGTCTCCGAAGTTCTGATCATGTCCGGAGAGTTGTCGGGACAGACGGTGCGCCGGATCGTCGAGGACTGCCGTCAGCATGGAGTCGTGGTGAAAGTCCTACCCAGCTATGAGCAGTTGCTGCGTGGCACGATGAACCTGAGACCACGTGAAGTTTCCATCGAAGACCTGCTGCGTCGCGACCCGGTGCAGCTGAATTTGTCGACACTACACAGCTGGATTGACGATCACCCGTTGCTGGTGACCGGGAGTGCGGGAAGTATCGGCTCCGAAATCTGTCGTCAACTCGTGCAGTTCGCTCCGAGTAAGCTGATACTGGTCGACCAGTCTGAAACGGGGCAGTTTTTTCTGGAACGCGAGATTCGGTCGCTGGCGCCTGATCTGGACGTGCAGGTTTACGTTGCCGATGTCTGCGACCAGTCTCGCATGGAACGCATCTTTTCGGATCAGAAACCGGGGATTGTTTTTCACGCTGCGGCTTACAAGCACGTTACATTGATGGAGTCCAACCCGAGCGAAGCGGTGCGAAATATCACCCAGGCCTCCCGGCTGCTGGCGGATATCTCGCATCAAAACGAGGTAAAGTCGTTTGTGATGATCTCGACGGACAAGGCAGTGAATCCAACCAGTATGATGGGAGCCTGTAAGCGGGCTGCAGAACTCTATGTGCAGGCTCTGGCGGCGGAGTCCTCTTGCCGGTACGTCACCGTGAGGTTCGGGAACGTGTTGGATTCGGCGGGCAGTGTCGTACCTATTTTTCGCCAGCAGATTGAATGTGGTGGACCCCTGACAGTCACCCACCCCGACATGAAACGTTATTTCATGACGATTCCAGAGGCGTCTCAGTTGGTCATTCAAGCCGGGGCGATGGGACAGGGAGGGGAGATTTTCGTGTTGGACATGGGGGAACCCGTGAGTATCGTCAAGCTCGCGGAGGATATTATTCGCCTGTCCGGTTTGAAGGTTGGCGAGGACATCGACATCGAATTTGTTGGCAAACGACCAGGGGAGAAATTGTTCGAAGAATTGCACATTACCAACGAACGGCATGTGGCAACCTCGCATCCCAAAATCATGGTCGCTGCCTCCGAGCCGAAGGACCTGGGGCAGGTTCGCTTTGAAATCGAGCGACTGCTGGCCTTGGGGAATGAGTCGCAGGTTGGCTTGCGGATGGCCCTGCAGGAACTGGTTCCAGAATTTGATGTTTCGGCGGCCGGATTCGAGTCACGGCCGATGGCCGCCTGATCGAAAACGATCGTTCCGGTCACGTGGCACAGGAAAAAAACGGCCTGCTAGCTGGCTTTTGGCCCAGAGATGCCACCGGCGGTCCCCGGTCGGGTCCGGCCCTTCTGTCCTGTTTCCCGGTGGCGGGAGTCGAAGAATGGTCGCGAATTGACCTAGTCTCCCTGTTGTCGACTCGCTATAAGTCCGCAACGAAACGGGACTGTTGCAGACTGGTCGCCACACGCCGCGACCCGCGATTGTTCCGGTTTTTCCGCAGCAGCAGGTATTCGAGGAAACTCCATGAACGAAAACGAAGTAGCCCGGTCGCTGGACGGCAAGAACATTCTTGTCACGGGCGGGACGGGGAGTTTTGGCGGACAAATTGTGCGGGAACTTCAGCGGTACTGTCCGGCGTCGATTCACATTCTCAGCCGGGATGAAAAAAAACAGTATGACATGCAGCTCGAGTATGCCGACTGCCCGAATTTGCGGTTTGTGATTGGTGACGTACGCGATTTTGAGAGATTGCGAGAAGCTTTTCGGGGGATTGATCTTGTCTATCACGCAGCGGCGCTGAAGCAGGTACCCAATTGTGAGGATTCACCCTTTGAAGCGGTTTTGACGAACATCGTCGGGGCTGAAAATGTGCGCCGAGCGGCGCTGGACGCGGGAGTATCCGCCGTGGTCTCGATCAGTACGGATAAGGCCGTTAAACCGGTGAACGTGATGGGGATGTCAAAAGCCCTGCAAGAACGAGCGATGTTAAGCCGGCCCGTGATGAACCGGCAAACGAAGTTTGTCTGCGTGCGTTACGGGAATGTTCTGGGCAGTCGCGGCAGCGTGGTTCCGATGTTCCGCAAGCAGGTTTTTGCCGGTCAGCCGTTGACCATCACGCACCCGGAGATGACCCGCTTCCTGTTGACCCTGCACCAGGCGGTCGAGCTGGTTTTTTGGGCCACTGTGTATGGCGAAGACGGTGACCTGTGGGTCAGGAAGATGCCGGCAGCAAGGATTACGGACCTGGCCAGGGTGCTGGCCCGCGGTCTGACCGGGAAAGAAGACTATCCGCAGATCAACACGGGGACCCGGCCGGGAGAAAAACTGCACGAGGTGCTCGTGTCCGAGGAGGAGATGTGGCGTGCCAAAGAGCATGACGGTCACTTTCTGATTCCGGCGTGGTTCAAGCTGGAAGGGATGGATGGTCCGACCAGCGGGGCAGCAGCGGAGTATACCTCCAACTCCACCGAGTTGTTGTCGGATGACGAACTGGAAGGCTTGCTGGAAAGTGACGGTTGGTTCGAGATCAAATCGATCCATTCACGATACAAGCTGGTTGCCTGACACTGGGCGATCCGGGGCGACTGGCTCTGATGGCTGAGTGAGGATTCGTGTTGGTAAGGACAGACGATGCACTATTTGAGGCACGGGGACCATCATCGCCGTTCAACATGTCGTGGCTGTTTGCGTGAGAATCTGGCCAGTTTTCTGGATTATGGCATGGTCCCTCTGGCCGGCGATTTCTTGCCGCAGGAGTATGTCGGACGTGAACGGTTGTATCCGATGGATCTGGCGGTCTGCCTGGACTGCTCCCTGGTGCAGATTTTGAATGTGATTTCGGCCGAGGATTTGTTCACGGATTATCGCTACCTGTCTTCCGTCACAACCACGTTGTCTCGCCATTTCCAGGATTACGCCGGGTTTCTCTGTGAAAAAGTACTTCCCGATCGCGCTGGCCTGGTCGTAGAAATCGGATGCAACGACGGAGTGCTCCTGCGGCCACTGAAAGAATTGGGAATTCGGGCGGTGGGCGTCGATGCCGCCGAAAATGTGGTGGAAATCGCCAGGGCTGAGGGGCTGGATGTGTGCCACGCCTACTTTGGCACCGAGGTGGCCCGCCAGTTGCGCACGACACACGGCCGCGCCCAGGTGGTTACCGCGAGCAACGTGTTTGCTCACATCGACGACCTGGATGAGGTGATGCGCGGGGTCGATTGCTTGTTGGCAGAAGACGGGACTTTTATCGTTGAGGTGCATTACCTGGTGGACCTGCTCGACCGGTTTCAGTTTGACACGGTTTATCACGAGCACCTCTGTTATTACTCGGTCCACTCGCTGGCGCATTTTTTTTCCAGGTACGAATTCGAAATTGTGGATGTTGAACGCCTGCCGATGCATGGTGGGGCCATCCGGGTGTCTGCCCGGCGTCGAGCGGTGGCAGTGCGTACACCCCGCGTTGAATCATTGCTGGAACTGGAACAGAACGCTGGTGTGACAAAGCTTGAAACCTATGAGTTGTTCGGGGCTGCAGTGAAGAAATGTCGTCAGCAGATTCGGGACTTCGTGTTGAGTCGCAAAGCCAGTGGCCGCAGTATTTGTGGTTATGGCGCGGCCGGAAGGGCCACGATCCTGCTGAATTTCTGCGGCCTGGACCGCGACGTGATCCAGTACGTTGTTGACGAGAGTCCTTCCCGTGTCGGACGGGTGTTTCCCGGCGTAGGGATACCTGTGGTCTCCCGTGATCACTTTCACGAGCATCCAACGGACGACTGCCTGCTGACCGCCTGGAACTATCGGGACGAGATCATTGGTAAGGAGCAGGATTATTATCAAGCCGGTGGGTGCTTTCTTGCGCCGCTTCCGGACTTGGAAGTGATTCAGGGTTCGTCGTCATGGAAAAAACACGCGTCTTGATTCTGGGAGTGTCAGGTTCGTTGGGAGGGTACCTGGCAGGCGCGCTGTCGGCCAGTTGCCAGATCATCAGCCCGGTTCCGCGGAAGGCGGCGTGGCGTGAGCGGTTTGACGGAATCGAGTGGTTGGAGATGCCCTGGGACGTGGGAGACCCCGATCAACTTTGCCGGTTGATCGCGGCAGCCCGACCCGAGGCGGTCGTGAACTGCGTCGCCGTCACCCCGGCCAATTCGGACGACCGTGACCGTGCTGCGGCGCTGAAGGTGAACGGCCTGTTTCCACACCATCTGGCGCGAGCGGCCAGGAATTTCGGCGCCTACCTGATCCACCTGAGCACGGACGCGGTTTTTTCGGGGGACTCTGGTGACTACAGGGAGACCAGCCAGGCTGATCCGCGGGATTGGTACGGTTGGTCGAAACTGGCAGGGGAACTAGCCGGCCCGGACTGCATGACGATTCGCACGAGTTTTTTCGGCCTTTTTCCCTCCGGACGTGGTCTGGTCCACTGGCTGCTTCAGCGGGACGGACAGGCGATTGACGGGTATGCCAACTATCTTTTCACACCGATTTCCGTGGGCTGTCTTGCTGAAACGATAGGCGTACTGCTGAAGCGACCGGCCAGGTTGAGTGGACTGTACCACGTCGGTGGACAGGTGAGTTCGAAATTCGCACTGCTCGAGTCGATTCGGGATGCTGCGGGATTGAACATTCAGATCCGGCCGGTCCAGGAACCACGCAGGGACCTATCGTTGGATTCGTCGCGGTTCTGGCGGCAGGTCGGTGTGGAACCGCCGAAACTGAGCGCCATGCTGGAGGAGATGCGTTCTGAACTGCTGGAGCCGGTTGCCGGTGGTGGGGCCGCGTTCCGTTTCGGGGTTTCGTGAGAGGGTGTCTGGATCGACGTTTTCAACTCATGAACATGGCTCTGCACATCAAGGGAAGGTGATGGTATTTCGCGCTGCGAAGTTGGCGAACAAAGCACCGGCGGCGCCCCTCCGCGCGAACCTGGTTGNCAATTTGCTGGGTCGAAGTTGGGCCCTGGTTGCCAACCTACTCTTCCTGCCAATCTATGTGAAATTCCTGGGTGTCGAATCCTACGGCCTGGTCGGTGTTTATGTCTCCCTGCTGGCAGTGCTGTCCTTTGCCGGATTGGGTTTGACCGCCACGCTCAGTCGCGAGACAGCCCGCCTTGCGGGCGGTGGACACCAGCCCCGAAGTTTGCTGGACACGGTACGGACGATCGAGGTCGCCTATGTGATCGCCGTGGCGGCGGTCGCCTTGATCCTGCTTTGTTGCGCCCCGCTTCTCGGCCGCAACTGGTTTCAGGTGACAGGAGTTTCCGGGGAGACCGTGGTTTGGGCTTTGCGGCTGATGTCGCTGGCAATCGCCTTCCAGTTCATTATCAATCTTTACGACGGTGGCCTGCTGGGTCTCCAGCGGCACGTACTGATGAACAGCATGCGTGTCTCCATGGGGCTGGTGCAGTCGCTGGGGGCTGTTCTGCTGCTGTGGCTCGTATCGCCCACGATCGAAACTTTTTTTATTTGGCAGGTGTTGACGACAGGTTGTTATGCGGGGTGCCTTCGTCATCTTGTTTGGCGAAACATGCCGCACTCCGAGGTGCGGCCCCGGTTCAGCAGGGCCGTGTTGGAAAGGGTCTGGAGGTACTCGGCGTCGATGGTCGGACTGAGTGTTACCGCCATGGTGATTACTCAGACCGACAAGATTGTACTGAGCCGCATGCTGCCACTGGAGGTCTTTGGGCTTTATGCGATCGCGTGGACCCTCGCCAGGGCGCCCCTGAGTTTGACGGCCCCGGTGCACCTGGCTTTCTTTCCCCGTCTTACGCAATTAGCTACGTCCGGTCAGGCTGCTGATGTTGCCCCGCTCTACCACCGGGCCTGCCAGTTGGTCAGCGTGATGTCGTTACCCTGCCTGGCGGTGTTGGCAGTGTTTTCCCGCGAGTCACTGTTCGTCTGGCTGGCAAGGCCCATTGAGTTCGATGCATGGGGCCCCGTGTTGGCACTTCTTGCCATTGGTACGGGCGCCCAGGCGATTTCGCAGATCCCCCATACACTGCAACTGGCGCACGGATGGCCCATGCTATCGGTTTGGCTCAACACGACAACGGCCGCCTGTTCTGTACCGTTGACGATCATGCTCACGTGGCGGTGGGGTGCGACCGGTGCCGCACTCTCCTGGGCATTGATGAGTGCCGTCATTGTTTCGATCGGGACGGTCCTCGTTCTCCGCCGCTTTCTGAAGGGTGAAGCGCGGCGGTGGATTTTCTGCGATGTGTTGGCACCCGGACTGGCTGCTGTCATCCCGGTTGCCATTGCACGACTGGTCGTTCCTGCAGACGTGCTGGCGGCGTTTTCGCGGCCCCTGCTGCTGCTGTATCTGTTGGGCGTGTGGCTTGCTGCAAGTCTTTTTGCCGTGCTGGCTGCACCCGAATTAAGTGGATTGCTGTTGGCAGCTGTCCGAAATCGCTGGACACCGGTCCGGAGGAGCAACCGGGTCACGGGCAGTGACCCGGGTTGAAAAAGAGACCCGCTCCACGGTTGGAATGCCGCTGGCAGGTCCGGAATGTTCCGGCAGGACGGGAATTGGTTGAACTGGCGTCCTTTCGGGGCTTGCACTATACTCCGCTGCCCCCGCCGACCAGGGGCCTTCCAGGCCACCATTTCCGGGCGGGACGGCGCCGTTTGAAATCATGACAGGATACCTGTTGCCAGCGTCCTTGGACTGCTGAAGGAGACGACCGTTTTGCATTCTGTGAGCCAATCGACACCCTTGTTGTCAGTCGTCATTCCTACCCGCAACCGGGCCGAGTGCGCGGTTTCCGCCGTCCGGAGCCTGCTTTCCATTGCGTCCGAACAGTTGCAGATCGTCGTCCACGACAACAGTGATAACCACCGCCTGCACGATTTGATCCAGCCCCTGTTGCGCGATGCCCGGGTGGTTTACCGGCTTGTGCAAGAGCGGCTGGACATGATTTGCAACTTTGAGCGTGCTACCCGGTTTGCAAGCGGCCGCTTTGTCACCTACCTGGGGGATGATGATGGAATCAACCCGGAGATCATGGAAGCGCTCTCCTGGGCGGAGACTCAGGGGATTGACGCGGTGACCGCTACCACGCCGGCACGTTATCGTTGGCCGGACCTGCAGTATCACTACTACAAGGACCAGTTGTCCGGCGCGTTGACGCTTTCGGCCTTCACGGGGCAGGTGTCGTATCCTTCGCCCGAAGAGGAGATGTTCAAGTGCGCCCGCAGCGGCGGGTTGAGTTACGGGAGTCTCCCGAAGGTTTATTATGGAGCTGTCAGGCGGGATCGACTGGACTGTGTGAAACAACGCGCGGGAAAATATTTCCCCGGTCCCAGTCCCGATCTGGCAGGCGCTGTCGCGGTGGCAGAGTTTGTTCAAAGACCGGTTGCCATTGACTATCCGCTGTTTGTTCCGGGCAGCAGCGCCCGCAGCGGTGCCGGGATGGGAGCCGCCAAACGACATATCGGACGGCTGGAGGATCAGCCGTTTTTGCCAGCTGACTCCGTGGCCGCCTGGTCCGAACTTGTGCCCCGCTTCTGGTCCGGTCCGACGATCTGGGCCGAAGACGTTGTACAGGCATTGACGGCGGTCGGCCGCACAGACATCCTCCGTGAATTCAACGCACCAAAAGTTCACGCCAGGTGCATGGCCCTGCATCCGCAATGGTGGCGATTGACATTGCCCAATCTGCTGCGTGCTTGTCGGGGAACCGGAACCGGGCCGGTGCGAGGTCTGGGCCGGTTTGCTTACTACTATGGGGAGACCTGGTTGGCGCGGGTGAGAGCCTTGTTGCTCAATGTCTGCAGGATCACATCGGACAGCGGGATCATCCGGGATCTTGCAACGATTGAGGAGGGGGTCGAGGCGCTGGCTGGTCACCTCCAGAAGGGTGGCTGGTCTCTGGCAGACCACTTGAAGACGTCATCGGAAAGCAGGCGTGCTGCCTGAATTTTCGCGAGAGTGTTCCGTATGCGGGATAAAATCATTCGCCGTTTTCCAATCCGGCCCCTCGTGGGCGGGGTGTGAGGGGCAGCCGCAGTATGAGGACGTCAGTCGCTCAGGTCGCTCTCCGGGGATCACATCTCCCGGGTGCTCTCGAGGGGGTTGGATTGGGGCGGCTCGCCATGGCGTTGTTTTCGTTCGAAACGCTGTTCTTGTTGTACATTTTTGCGGGTCGATTCAAGAGCGATCCGCGACTGGCGTTCGTCCCGGTGGACCTGACGGTCTTCTTTTTGTGCCTGGGCATGCTGGCCGGAGTGCTGATTGTTTTGCGGAGGGGATATGTTTTGCCGCCAACCTCCCCCCGCTTCCTGTGGGCCGCCGGCCTGTTTTTTGCTTACGTGATGTTGAGCTATCTCTGGTCTTCCAGTTTTGAATACGGTCGTGACAAGTGTCTTTTTATCGGAGTGCTTACCACGTACCCGCTGGTGGCGTGCGCCCTGGTGATCAGTTCTTCCAGGAGACGCTTGATACGGTTTCTCTGCCTGCTGATCGTCTTTGCCTTCTCGATTTCGATGAGCCGCCTGATTTCGATCAGCCGGCACGGGGTCTTCAGCTCCGAATATGTGCTGGGTGGTAACTACCTCGACACGGGGGGTGTGGCGGGGATGGCCTCGCTGACCTGCCTGGTGTTCGGGTTGAAATGTGCTTCCACCGGTTGGCAGCGAAATTTGTTTTATCTCGGGGTGGGGTATTTTTCTCTGGTACTTTTGATGGTGGGCGGTCGCGGTCCCTGCCTGGCGACGGCGGCAAGCGCGGCGGTGATTCCACTGCTTGGGGCTCGCCAGCGGTGGCGGGAGTCTGCGCGGTACCGGCGGCGTGGTTCGGTCATTGCCATGCTGCTGCTCGCGATCGGCACGGCCTACTTTTGCTGGGATTATGTCGGCGACCAGCGCGAATTGAGCACAATTCGCAGGCTGGAAATGCTGGTCAACGGTAATGATTTTGGCGGTTCTGCAGAGACCCGGCTGGACATGTGGAGGGTATGTTTTCAGGTGTGGCCGGAGAAACCTGTATTCGGGCACGGTCTCGGTTCTTTTGCGGTGCTGTATCAGAACATTGATGAACGCCTGTTCCCGCACAACCTGTTCCTGGAACTGGTGGTCGAAACCGGCGTGGTTGGTTTGGTCCTCTTGATGTTGCTGCTGTTGGTCGCGTTCAGGAATCTAGTGTCTCAGCGGCGGTTGAGCGACGACCCCCTGCGAGTCCTGGTCTTCGCTCTGCTGGTCAACACATTTCTACAAGTCATGGTAAGCGGCGATATCCCCGACAATCGAGAATTCTTCGGATTGCTGGGGCTGACCTGTCTGGTTTATCGAAAGGTTTATTCTGATGAAAAAAATCGTGCACCTTACGTCGGTGCACCAACCCTTTGATACGCGTATCTGTCTCCGGGAGTGCCGCTCGCTGGTGAGGCAGGGGTACGAGGTGGTGCTGATTGCGCCCCACTGGCAGGAGGAGATGGTCGATGGGGTGCGAGTTCGTCCCGTTCCAAAGCCCCGGAACCGGTTGTGGCGAATGTTGGTGACGACGTTGCAGGTGGCCCGCGCGGCGGTACAGGAGGATGCCGATCTTTATCACTTGCACGACCCCGAATTGCTGCCCCTTGGACGTTGGCTTCGCTGGCGTGGTCGACAAGTCGTGTATGACATGCACGAAGACCTCCCGAAATCCTTCATCATCAAATCCTGGATCCCGCCCGGGCTGCGCCGCTGGGCGGCAGCCTTCAGTCGCGCGCTGGAACCTTATCTGTTGGGCAACTTGCCGATTGTGTTTGCCGAAACTTCCTACCGCAAAGACTATCCATGGGTCAGGAAGTACGAAATTATTCTCAACACACCCGTTGTCGAAGAAATTCCTCATGCGCAACAGCAGCACGCCCGGCCGTCGGTCGGGTACATTGGCCGTGTTTCCCCCGATCGGGGGAGTCAACGGATGATCGAAGCTTTGGCGCTGCTGAAACAGTCCGGTTGCCAGGTCGATTTCGACTGTGTGGGTCCGATTCATCCGCCCCACGAACAGGAGTTGTTGGCTTTGACGAGTCAGGCAGGTCTGGACGGAGTTCGTTTTCATGGTCTGCTGCCACCCCGTCAGGGGTTCGCGGTTGTTGCCCGCTGTCACGTTGGCCTGGCCGTATTGCGAATGACCCCCAACGCGGTCGGTTCGTATCCCACCAAGATGTTTGAGTACATGGCCATGGGTTTGCCCGTTGTGGTTTCCGACGTACCGCTCTACCGCGAAGTGATCGAATCGGCAGACTGCGGGTTCTGTGTTGACCCGGAGAGTCCACGGGAGCTGGCCGAGGCCATCGGCTGGCTCATTTCGCATCCTGACCAGGCGGCTCGGATGGGCCAGCGGGGTCGGCAAGCCGTGCTCGACCGCTATAGCTGGGAACCCGAATCACGCAAGCTGTTCAGGTTCTACCAGGACCTACTGCCGCAATCGCCTTCTGGTCAGGCTGGACAGTCAACGGGCATTGCAGGGAATCCGCCCCCGTTGCCTGATAGCAAAGCTGCCTGAGATTGCCGCCCGCGGGCTGTGGTCCCTGGTGGGTACCGGTTCACTTCGGGGCGCTCTGGCCGGGCAAATCGGCCTTGCGGCTGCTGTACGGTTGGCGTTAGGCTCCCTGCCACTTTTGTCGGCAAACCCCGGGGGGCCGCCAGCGGGGCGGAAAGTTGTTTTCCTTGCAGAATTTGTCCCTGGTGGCAAATGACACAAGGGTTTCAACGTCGGACCAAAGGAGCAGGCTTGTTCCGGCGGACGTCATTTGAGCGGCGGCTTGGTTGAAGTCGCCAGGATTGTAGAGAGAGGGGGCTCGGCTTGCGGGTCGTCTACATTCATCAGTATTTTCGAACTCCCGCTATGACCGGTGGCACGCGGTCGTACGAGATGGCCCGGCGCCTGGTTCAGCGGGGGCACGAAGTCCACATGGTCACGTCGCAGAACGATCCTGAGGACGGTGCTCGCCGGTCGTGGACCGAGACCGATGAAATGGGGGTCCGTGTTCATTGGTGGCCCGTGCCCTACGCAAACCGAATGAAATTTTCGCAACGGATGCGGGCTTTTTGCGAATTTGCCTGGCGCGCAGCGTCCAGGGCTGCGGCCCTGGACGGGGACGTGGTGTTCGCCACCAGTACCCCGCTGACGGTGGCTCTTCCGGGGATTTATGCGGCACGGAGGTGCGGTGTTCCCTTTGTCTTTGAGGTGCGCGACCTGTGGCCGGAACTTCCGATTGCCGTGGGGGCTTTGAAGAGCAGGACGGCCAGGAGGGCCGCCCGCCTTCTCGAGAAAACTGCCTATCAGCAGGCCAGTCACATCGTGGCCCTGTCTCCGGGAATCAAAGCAGGCATCGTACAAGGTCCCGTTGCGACAGATCGCGTGACGGTCATCCCAAATAGTTGCGACTTTGACCTGTTTGAAGTCGACGATGAGCGGGGCGCGGAGTTCCGGCAGCAGTACGACTGGCTCGCTGATCGGCCGCTCGTTGTTTACACGGGAACGCTCGGTGTGATCAACGGAGTGGACTACCTGCCACGGCTGGCAGCGGAGGTCGCCCGGTTGAGCCCGGAAGTCCGCTTCCTGGTAGTCGGCAGCGGCCAGCAGGAGTCGTTCATCCGCGCCCAGGCAAAACGACTGGGTGTTCTGGATCGCAACTTTTTCACGTGCCGAAGCATCGCCAAAGACCAGATGCCGGCCGTACTGTCGGCCGCAGATGTGGCAACTTCTTTGTTCATTGATCTTCCTGAAATGCGCAACAACTCAGCGAACAAATTCTTCGATGCTTTGGCGGCGGGCACGCCGATTGCCATCAATCACGAAGGCTGGTTGGCCGATTTGATTCGTGAGCGTGGGTTGGGTCTCGTATTGGATCCCGCGAACTTCACCAACGCGGCCCTGGAACTGAATGGATTTTTGCGAAACCGGGAGCGAATGGCCAGGGCGGCGATGTCGGCTCGCCGGGCGGG
>PBTE01000001.1 GCA_002726515.1 Planctomycetaceae bacterium
GGTTTGACGGCTACGAGTTGGAATGGGGGCAGGCGGGAGAACTGCTGATTCCGACACTGGTGGTTGAGGACGAGTGCGCGTGCTGATTCGACGCAACCTGCCGTGGAACGAAACTCACGGCTACCGGATCTTCGGCCTTCGCGTGGGCTGGTGGGGATGGTTGTGCTGGCTGGCGGTTGGCTCGACTTGGGCGGCGGAATGCCCCAACATTTCGGTCTTGATTTCCGGCGGCAGCTTTCCGATGGGCAAGGAGACATCCGTGTTTCAAGACACGGCTCCCGTGCATCAAGTGTCGCTGGCAGATTTCCGGATTTTCCAGCATGAAGTCACTGTAACGGAGTTTCTTGCATTCGCCAATCGCCAGAAACTGGAATTTCCCTTTCGTAAGCTACTGGAGGAAGAGGCTCGGTACAAGCCCTGTCTTCCCGCCAGAGGGATCAGTTGGCACTTGGCACAGGGCTATTGCCAGAGCCGGGGAGGACGTCTGCCCACGGAAGCCGAGTGGGAGTATGCGGCCACCGTCAACCCGCGAGCCAACCACCGTAAATCTTTGTGGCCTTCCGGCAACGAGTTTCCGGAACTCTATGACGGGGCAATGCTGGAGGAAACCGAGGACGAGGAAAGTGAGGTGGAATCCGCACTCGCGCTCCCATCGTCCTTTCTGAATCGAGACTTGGTGGAGGTGCCCCAGAGTTTCTTGGGTATCAACGGCCTGCACGGCATGATGGGCAACGTCTGGGAGTGGGTGCATGACTGGTACGGTCCCTATGTTTCAGTGCCCCAAACCAATCCGCAGGGGCCGCCGGAAGGGTTCTGGAAAGTGTTGCGCGGCGGGAGCCATCAGAACGTGGAGCACCCTGCGCTGCTTGATCCCACCTTGCGGAATCAAGCTCGGCCCGAGCAGTTTTTTGCTCACGTCGGCTTCCGCTGCGCGTGGTCCACCTTGTAGCTGTGTTCGTGAAGATGCTTCCCGTCATTCTGCGCCTGTTTAGCTGGACCCCGCTCTTGCAACTCCTGCTCAGCGGAGCGGCTTTTTTTGTACTGATGGTGCTGATCACAATCCGCCTGCTGTATGCGTATGGGCTGACGGCCTCGCTCTCCAGTTCCGCGCCCCACTTGACCGCCGAGTTCATTGCAGGTGAGAGCAAAGACGAGACCGGGCTTGCAGCGTTGCAGCAAGCCTTTGAGCAGGCAGAATCCATTTCCGCTTTCTCGCCCTTCCTCAAGGGCACGAGGACACTGAAAATCGAATCTCCGGCCTATGTGATCGGTCAGTACAAGTTCGAGGCTCCTGTGGAAATCACGGGTATTGACCTCAAGCGGTTTCCCTTTGCGATTCCTCTGGAGCAGGCGGAGTCGCTGAAGAACGAGGCGCTCACGACTTACACCACTAAGGAACTCGCCGGACAGTTGATGTTCTCCAAGCGGGCGGTGGTGGTGAACGAGGCGATGGCCAACCTGTTTGCTCCACGTCCGGGGATGGCGGGTGAGTTCATCGTCTGGGACCGTGCGTTGGAGCAACTTCTAGCTGAGGTGCGGATCGTAGCCGTCCTCCGCGACCTGCTGGACACGCCCCGGATGCTTGTCGGACTACCCTTGGCAAGGCAACTGCTGGGAAAAGCAGGGGTGCAAGGCATCCATGCCCGTGTCAGCGATTTGCAGACTCTCGAAACCGTGCGAGAAGCCTTGACCCGGAAAGTGGGAGGATTCGCCCGCATCAGCAGTTGGCGGGATGGGCATCATCGCCAGCAAAAACTCTTCCGGGTGTTTGAGGCCATCTTCTGGATCATCACGGTCGCCATCCTAGTGCTGGCTGTCGTGACCGGGATTTTGGGGATTTACAAGGTGTTTGTGACGAAACGCCGTTCTCTTGCGATCCTCCACCTCCTTGGCCTCTCCAAAAGTGCATTCTTTGTGATGCTGTCTGGACTCAACGTCTGCATCCTAGCAGGAGGAGCAGGACTCGCTTTTGCAGGTTTCTACCTGCTTTCCAATTCGCTGCACAAGCAACTGGTGGCCTCGTTTCAGACGGTGCTGCCCATTGAACTTCCCGCCTTGGAGTGGACTCCGTTTCTGTTTTGGAACGGGGGATTGTTTCTGACTTACACTTTGCTGTCACTGGGATTTCTGGGAATCTTGCTGAGGGCGAAGTTGAAATTGCAATAACACAAGAAACCATGCGTCGTCCTTTGATTGTCAGCAACCTGCTGTTCCGCAATGTAGATCCCCTCATCGTGTTTGGGCTGGGGATTGGGCTGCTAGGCGGCTTGGGGTTGGCGATTGGCGGCACCCTGCTGGTCGAGCACCTCATGACCAGTTATCAGAGCTTCTTGCAGAAATCCCTGATCGGCCTGCGGGGGACGCTGACGTTGGAAGCGTCATCTCCCGCAGTGCTGCAACAGTTCTACCGGGTTTGGCAGGCGGATTCCCCGGCGGTTCCCTCTTCCTTGACTTGGAGCAGTGACGGGGCTATCGCCCTCGAACTCGAACAAGGCACCCGAATCTGGAAACGCCAGGTCAAGGTGGTGGTGCTGGAACAGGAGTATTTGAGGCAAAAGCTCTCGGCGCAGCAAGCGGGCTGTGCCACGAACCAGACGCAGGCTTTTGGGAACCCCTTGCTGTGGTTGACGCTGGTGGAATTCGATCCGGAACGCCCCGTGACCTTGCAAGCCAAGCCCTTTGGGGAACAGAAGCTTCCTCTGCATTTTTCTTCATGCCGTCTGGAAACCGGGATGATGACCGATTATCCAATCCTCTTTCTGAGTTGGTCCGCCTCGGGAATGGATCCCGTTGGAACGGCTTGGCAACTGGAATTTTCCGCTCCCACCGCTGCGGAAACCGAGCAGTTGAAGTGGGAAATTGACAAGGTGTGGTCAACCGTGCCACACAGCGCCACCGAATGGCTCGATCCCAAAGACGTGTTTAAGTCGAAGGAAATGCAGTTGGCCGCCACACTGTCCGAACAGGCTCGGTTTGTTGCGGCAGTGGTCTTCCTCCTCACGCTGACCTTGTCGGCCCTCATCCTCTTCTTTGGCTTCTCCCTGCTGCTGGAGTTCAAGCACAAAGTCACCGCCATTCTCAGGATGATCGGCATTTCCCGTGCAGCGGTTGCCGTCGGATTCATGGTGAAAGGGGCGCAGATTGGTGTCTTTGTGGCAGTGTTCGGGTGCCTGATCGCCGTTACCGGACGCTGGCTGATCCGGCAGGGGGCATGGATTCCGTTTGAGCATTTCTTTATGCCGTGGTCGCTAGCGATCTTGGGAGGTACCCTGCTCGTGATCCCGCTGGGAATCGCCCTCTACAATGCCGTGCTCATCTACGGGCTGCTTTGGCAAGCGGACCGGAAAGCGGGAGTGATTCGCTAACCCTGACTCCACCTCATACGCATGAGTCCTGAAATAAAAATCCTCGGCAAGGAACTCAAGAAATCCTACCGGAAGCAGAAAAAGCGGGAAGCTGAGGAAGTGTTCTCGGACCTCAACCTGTCGGTTCATGCCGGGCACTTCGTGGCCATTCGCGGGCCTTCCGGATGCGGAAAATCCACCCTGCTGAACCTGCTTTCGGCACTGGACACCCCCGATTCTGGGGCAGTCTGGATTGACGGTCAGGAAATTTCCCGCTTTTCGGACCGGGAATTGGCCGCGTTTCGGCGCACCCATCTGGGCTTTGTGTTCCAGTCGCATCTGCTGATTGACGAACTGACGATCTTGGAGAACATCGTTCTCCCCCTGCGGTTGCAGGGGGAGCGTCCTAGGGAGCGGGTACGGCAGGGNGAGNCGATGCTGNAGCGGGTGGGNNTGCNNNACAAGAANACCGANTANCCNCANGANCTTTCCATTGGTCAGCAGCAACGTGCCGGGATTGCCAGAGCCTTGATCCACCGGCCCAGCCTGGTGTTCGCGGACGAACCCACCGGAAATTTGGACGGAGACAATACCACGCAGGTGATGCGGCTGTTCCGGGAACTCCAAAAGGAGCATTCCACCACCATCGTTATGGTCACTCATGCACCTCAACTCACCTGTGACGTGGACAAAGTGCTGAGGTTTTCTCACGTCAACGGAAAAACTGTTCTGATTTCAGAAGATCCCAATTCATCGCAGAACTGAAAANCCCAGAGTTTGCATGCAACACCCTTGGCGCTCGCTGATCCTGCTGTTGCCCTTGGCTTGTCTTCCGGTGCTGGGCGAGGCGCGTTCCTGCACGGAGGAGGAAAAGCTCGCGTACATTCTTGAACGGACCTCGGAAAGCATTGCTTCGGTCTGTGACGAGCCGCAACCAACTCCAAGCTTTCCGGAGTTGGAAATGTGGGAACTGGTGAAGGAGACCTCTGTTGTTGCAGACGTGCAGGCGTTCATCGAGGCGTTTCCAGAGAGTCCGTTGGCCCCGGCGGCATGGCTAAAACTGGAGCAATTTGCCCGTAAATCCCGAACCAGCCCGCACCTGTTGCCAGNGGGACAAACTCCGGAGGATTGGACTGAACCGAACACCGGCATGTCCTTCCGCAGGATTTCAGGAAATTGCTACACTAGGGGAAGCCCGGGGAGCGAGGTGGGGCGTCAGGAAGACGAAAGCCCCCAGTTGGTTTGTGTGAGCAGCTTTTGGATGGGGGTCCATGAGGTGACCAACGCCCAGTATCGCCAATTCAGGCCGGAACATCACAACCGCTCCCATCGAGGGTACTCGCTCAACGGGGCCGATCAGCCAGCCGTGCATGTGAGTTGGGAAGCGGCAAAAGCCTATGCCCAGTGGCTGACAGAGCGCCACCAGCACCGCTACACCTTCCGACTGCCCACTGAAGCGGAATGGGAATACGCCTGCCGCGCGGGTACACTCACGGCTCGTCCTTGGGGCAATGACTTGGTGTCTCGGCGGCTCAATTTTTCAGGCACCAAGGATCAACTTCACCCTGAGCGTAGCGACTTGGAGGATGGCTATGCCGTCACCGCCCCAGTGGGGAAGTTTTCAGCTAATCCTTGGGGATTGCATGACATGCTGGGCAACGTCTGGGAATGGGTGGAGGACCGGTACGGAGATTACGAAAACCAGCAGGAACACAACCCTCTGCACACGGGTTCCAGCGGGTATCACGTCATCCGAGGTGGCAGTTGGAACCACCATTCGGACAACGCCCGCTGTGCCAGCCGCCGGGGCAGTTTTCCTTCCGATCGGCTCAACAGCATCGGCTTTCGGCTGGTGAGGAATTCGTAACCAAGAATCGTAGCAACAGTCAGCAAATGTACCTCTTTCCAACACCTCTTCTGGCAACAGGGTTAGCCGTTTTTTTGCTGATTGCCTGCGCTTCCCTCGACACACACACCCCCACAACATCTTCGGCAGTTGTCGAGACAAAGGGGGGGCGAACTCTCACTCAGCCTCCAACCTCCGGAGAAACTGGCAAGCCCGTGCCCTGCTGGGTGGAACGCCCGAAATGCAATCAAACCCCAGAATTTGTCTACTTCACGGGTTCGATCAAACGTGCAGGGGGGTGGCCTCCACAAAAGCTGAAGCGAGCCGCAGTGAAGGATGCAATCAGTCAATTGGCCGAGTATTTGGAGACGGCGATCGAAAGCGAAATTTGGCAGGAGACCATCTGTGGGAGCTCTCGATGCGAGCATGAGGCGGGCAAGCGCGTGGTGGCGACTGCCCTGCTAGGTATCCGGGGGCGGGATTTTGTCGTTACTGATGAGTATTCCGATCAGGAATGGTTGCATGTGCGCATCCGCATTCCACATGTGTTTTTGGAAGAACGCCTGAAACAGGCCGTTCAGAAGCCTTGAAAGGTTCGTTGCTGATCTCGCTGATGAGACTCAAGACTTGTTTCCTATCCCTTGGCCTACTGGCAGTGCTGTTGGTGGGTGGAATGCCGGGCTTGCTCCACCCAGCAGACCCCCTCACTAACGACAGCGGGGATTTTACTTGGATTCCCATCCCAGAGGGGGCGGAGGCGGCTCCTTTGGTGGAACAGGAGGTGCGGCGACTGGCGGCAGCTCGGGTCATCCTCCCGTTTGAGCGAACGACCGGGGTGTTCGAACACTGGATCGCTCTGAAGCGGAACCTCTCGGCAGCTTGGCAGCAACGGTTTCACGAACGGCGGGAGACGCTTCGGCAGGCGCTTCAGATCATGAGCGAGCAAACCAAAACCTACCGGAAAATAGTCAACCGTCTCTCGCTGGCGGAGACCGCCTTGCAAAGTGCTCGACAACGCATTGATTTCTTGGATGAACAGCTTCAATCTTTGCAAAATGAGCAAAACATCCTCCAACAGAATTTTCAGGCCCAATTGGATGGGTTTGGCTTTCAACTCATGCTCCAAGGCTCGGCACGCCAAAGGTACGAGAGTTCCCTGCCCCAAGAAGAGTTGAGAACCCAGCTTGGTTTGGCAATGAGTTTCCAAGCCATTCGAGACTGGGACGAAACGCTGGTGCAAACCACCACCATGCTTCAGAATTACGAACTCATCTCCTCCCGAGTTCAAAGTGTGCTTCAAGGGCGTTCGGAAACGACGGCCACTTACCCCATCGGTATCAGCAAAGCCTGGAGAAAAAACGGTCACTCCATTGGCAAGATTACTCACCTTTTCCACATCATCACGGTCTATCCCTTCTACACGAGGGCAACCGGCAGCACCACCGTCTCCGGAGGCGAGACCTTGCCGATGCTTTCACCGGAACCTGAAATTATCGCGCTCACGGGAGTGAACCTTCACGCAGTTCTGTATGAAATCGGCATTGACGACTCTAACCTCGAACACTTTCTGGAAAGCTGGCTACGCCTCATCGAGGAAGCCAACGAAGACACGATGAGGCGACTGCAAGAGGTGCGCTCCGCCTTCCAAATCCAAGGACACGCCCTGAAGGCCCGGACACAGGCATTGCAGGAAGAACGTGCCGCAAAACGTTGTGAGGTCTTGCACCTGCGCTGGCAGATCCACGGACCCACTCCAGCACTTGAACAGGCTTGGCCTGCTCGCTGCGCAGATGCTGGGCCTTCCGACAAGCTGCTTGATGCCAAAACTCTCTGGGAAGCTCAAACTTGGCCGGGATTGTCGCGTGACTTTCAGGTAACCCACCGAGAATACGCTCAAACCTACGCAGTCAAAACGGTCGTCTTTGAGAAAGTTAGTGACGGTAAGAGTCAACCCAATGAAAGCCTTACAGACACTTGGGTTCGAGTGGCGCAAAACGCATTCGCCACCCTGCGTCGTGAAATCTCTGCTCAGGACTACAAAGAAGATATTCTCATTATTGGGCAAAGGCTTTCCGATTATCGAGAAACGACGGTGACTTATCAGAAAATCCCGAAAGCCTTCACGATTCTCTATCTCGCAGATCATGAATCGGACAACCAAGTTGTGCAGATTGCAGGAGTGGGGGTCAAGTATCGGTTCCAGAGTGAAAGAACCTTCTCCATCCCTCTCACCCTTTCTGAAGGAGCGATCTTTGCCTCCAAGACGCAATGCGACCTCCAGCAGCTAGAGCAACTGTTCCGCTACAACATTTCGTTGGAACGCATTGCGGATCGCTGTGGGCTGGCCACTTCCATTGACATTCCTCCGGATCAGGAGATGTGGTCGCTCGTGAAGCGCACCACCCTGCCGGAAGAGGTTCAGGAGTTCATTCGAGCTTACCCCCAGAGCCGCCTGATGCCCGCAG
>PBTE01000002.1 GCA_002726515.1 Planctomycetaceae bacterium
AAAACAAGTAAAGAGCAAAATGCTTACGCGCCGCGAAAACAAGTAAAGAGCAAAATGCTTACGCGCCGCGAAAACAAGTAAAGAGCAAAATGAGCAATCTAGGAGCAATCTAGGAGCAAATCTAGGAGCAATCTCGAAGCAATCTCGCTGGATACGCTTAATGTGCGGCAATTTTCCTGAGCAAGTTCACCGGCGGAGGCAGCCTCATAAAATTGGCCGTGGTGTGAGGGACAGCGGTCGTCGCCGGAGTTATTTCTTCACCGATGGAGTAAGCAACGCCACGACAGGAGGCGCACGTATTCTGCTCGGGAGCCGCTGCCAGGGCGTCTGGCTCACGCAGAGCGGCCGACTGGTCGGAGTTTTGCGGAGATTGCGCTCGGGACACCGACTCGTATTCTTGTACGGTAATTCCCCGCAGCCATCCCTTCTGAGCCTTGGGGAGCTCAGCACCCCAATTCTGCAAATTCGTACGCAACAGTCTCTGCCAATCTCGTACTGTTTTGTTTTGCCCTTCTTCTGTGCAGAGCGCGATGAGAACATGGGACTCATCCAAGTTCATGTGGACGTCACTTCGCTCGAATTTTTCTTTACTCCAGGACCACAGTTTGGCCAGGACTTCCGGGGAAAGTGGTGGAATCTCAGCAAAAAGGGCACGAACCGCCATTTTATTTCTCTTGAACATTTTCTCGAACACATCTGAATATAAACATGCGCGCCGTATTTCTACTCACCCTCTTTGTGGTTGTGGTCGGCGTGCTAGCACTTTGGGGCAAAACCAGTGCAGCATATACGGTTCTGCAAGTGGGCGAACACTTGTTCGAACCAGTGAGTACTGAAGAGATTCTCGGTAGTCGTGAACAGATGCGGTCGGGAGCCCGTCACGAGCGACGCGTGACGCCGTTGATGAAGAAAATTGTGGCCGCCAAGCACGGTTGGCGGTGCGCCTGCGGATGCAGAGAACAGCTGACATTCGACTATCACGTGGATCACATTTTGCCCCTATGGAAGGGCGGGTCAAACGAGGAGGGCAACCTACAGCCTCTGAACCCTCAGCATCACGCAAAAAAGACGTCGCTCGAGAACCAGAGGCCATGACCGATTTTTTTGCGGCCGTTGGCCCGTTGCTTTCTAAGCTGAAAGTTTTGCGGCCTGCCCTAATGAGTTGCTGTGGCGAGCCATGGGCCAGGAGCTATGGCGATGGAGACGGCCGTAACGGAACAGAAGTCGGCTGTAAAGCCTTTGGCAAATAAGGTTTCTGTTCTGACCGTTGCTGATAATGCGTTTTTAATGGAATTCGTGATGGTTCTGCTTGCGTTTGCAATGCTGCGCGCCTGTGGCTGTTTGCGTTGTCAATTTAAACAGTCACAACATGGTTCCCTATAGATCAGCTACTGGAGAGCTTGGGGGTGGCCGCCTCAGGAGCGCTAAGCTGTCGCAAATGTGTGATCTTCTATTGTTATTTGCTGCGTTTGCTTGCGTTTGCAATGCTGCGCGCCTGTGGCTGTTTGCGACGTCAATTTAAACAGCCACGACATGGTTCCATATAAATTAGCTGCTGGTAGCTTGGGGGCGGCCGCCTCAGGAGCACTAAGCTGTCGCAAATGTGTGATATTCTATTGTTATTTGCTGCGTTTGCTTGCGTTTGCAATGCTGCGCGCCTGTGACTGCTTGAATTGTCAAATTGAAACACCACGTCATGGATCTATTTGATTGCCTTCACAATGCTGCTACAGGGCAGCGCTGTTATGAGATTCTGTTGCGCTTTTGCCGGCGTTTGTAAATCTACACATCCGCTGCCGTTTGCACTGTCAAATTAAAGCGCCAGGCTATCTCAGGAAACACTAAAACACTAATTGCGTAAATATGTTGCTTTGCAAATTCTTGGGGATGTCTGGCATGGGCACCTCAGACTCTACTGGTCTAACCGCCCGGTACCACCATATTTTTGAAACCCTATTCCGGTCACACAACTACCGTGCCAAATCCGACGCAAAGTTGGGACTCAAACGACCAGACGCGTGCATGGCTGGTCGAGATGTCAAAACAATGTACCACAACACTACCTTTTTGATCCTTTCGCTCTCGCTCTCGCTTTCGCTTTCGCTTTCCCTTTGGCCCTTGCAGACCCACTGCCCGTTGCTCTCGCTTTTGCGGTTGCTTTGGCTCTTGCAGGTCGGGCTGATCCACCGCCTGATCTTTCACCAGCACGACTTGATGCACCGCGTGACGATCTTGACGGTTTCCGCTCCATTTCCGACTTATGAAACAAGACGCGCGGCGCCCCTGCCAACATAGGAAAACATTCCTTCAACACTGTCACGGCTGTATCGATATCTCTGCCGTTGATAATGTTTCTCCTGGGCTTGGACGTGTCTTTCGGTCCCTTCGTTGTTTCCCTCACGATATAGTTTGCGTATTGCAAAATACGTATTAAGACATCTTCAACCACCAACTGAATGAGATTGAATGCTGCGGGCTCTAATCTCAACTCCTTGCGCGGAGATTGCTCATTAATCATGTTGCGTAGGAGCCGGAACAGAGGCGCTCGTTCGAGGTAAACGCACCCCATATTGCCCTCCTCATGTTTGATCTCTTTCTTCGCAACATCTCCGCGTCCACGCCTGGCGCGACCAGAACCTCTTTTCCGTGCGTCCTCTTTCCGATAGCTTGGACAAAGCGGCAGTGGATCAATTCCTGGAGCCGTGTAGGCCGTGTACCGAAAACTTTCCTTTAGAATGTGTTCGACCGTGTCCTCTGTTATAGTTCTTTTTCGTTTGTATTCAGTGAGTATCACGCATCGCTCGAGAATGTTGAATAGCACTACATCTGCCCATCGTCGTATCGCGTGATAGGCGCTGGCCTCTTTGGTTGTGGATGTTTGTTCTATTGACGCTTTACGCGCGAGGCGCTGTAAGGCTGAGTCAGTAAAGCTCTTCAGCAATAGCGTGCTTCTTTCTTCATATGTAGGTCTCATCCTCCCGGCGTGCTCCTTGGCGTGTCGCTTGTGTTCCTCTCTCGTCGCGCTTTCTGGCAAGCGGTTTGGTGGTTCTTCGTGTTCTCCTTGTGCGGTAGTCAAGCGATAGCGAATCATTTATTAGGATTTGTTATGTTTCGTGTTGAGGCCGGCACGAATTAAACAAATGACAGACGGTCTGACGGAGGTACCCCATGACATTATATTGATTCTATTGCGTAATGTGCGAGCTGTTTAGCATATTCGGCCGCTTCTCCCTACCTCGTGCAACGGGCCATGAGCAGTGGCCATCTCGATGCCGACATCCCGGCGGCGCTGATGCCCCAGCGACGCCACCTACTTGTCCGCCTTGAGGCCTATAATATTCGAACATGCGCGCGAACGCACACCGCGCGCCACGCAACTTGCTCACCGCGCGCACATACACACACACACGCACCGCGCATGCATTGCACGCACACGCTACTTGTATCTGCGTTTATAGAACGTGAGGCTTACCTCGTCTCGATCAAATTCGACGTGTGGAGGCTTGACAAGGAGCCCGGTAACCATCTTACGCCCTTCTGGCTATATTGCCGGCTTGCCGACACGGCGCCTTCTGCCTCGGTCGTGGTCTTCGGCGCGACCGACTTTGATGCCGTGAACCCGGTACCTCACATGTATTGTCGCGGCAAGACCAGCAGGCAGGACTACCTCGGTGCTGGCTATGCGCTCCTCCTTGCCTTCCTTGCAGGTCCCGCTGGAGCACCTGTGCCTCCACCGCTGGGAACGCCGCCTCCTGCCGCCGTGCGTTTGCCGACGACGCTGCCTCCTCCGCCAGCGCTTCGGGTGCTTGCTGACTGGGACCCGCTCACGTGGGTGGAGTCTGACGACGGCTACCTCGGATTGGTACGGAATGAGCGCCTCATCCCGTGCTGCTCACCTGAGGGAGTGGACCCGGAGGGATGGGCATTCGCCTTTCAGCCGCGTACTGGCATACATGGTTTTTTTCCACCAGAGTTCACGGCTGTATGAATAGGGCATTCTCTCTCCCGTGCCAGATGATGGGGAGGGCCAAGTATCGACTAGGCCGCCGCGTGCGGAAATGTCGACCCTTTATCTATGAACAAGTATCAGAACAAATCAAACAGTGACCTGCTTCGGAAACCTGAACCACATACCATTCTAGTTAATTATGATATGGATTTCGCATTAACCTCTTAAGCACGGAAGCCTGAAAGAGAGAGAGAGAGAGAGAGAGATAATTCTTAAGCAATGATGAGTTAAAGTTTAGACTGCACTGCGCAGCACAGCTCAGAACAGCATAATATCATACATAGTGCAGCATAGCACAGCGCATCACAGCGCAGCGCATGGCAGCACACCGCAGCACTACGTATTGCATTGAAAGTATATAGTGCGTACTTCAATCGCTCTTGACATATAGAGGCGATTGGCTCTAAGTTTGCTTCTTTTCGGTAGCGACGTTTGCCATTTCAAGCTTCAGTGGATATATTGCAATGGCGGAAAAGCGCATGTCGAACCTGCGCGCGAAGCTTCAGACAACCGCGGAGGAAAACGTATTTCTCCAGTCCTACGTGCAGCTATTGGAGAAGGAAGTCCTCAAGTACCGCATCCAAGAGAAAGGCGGCAGCGGTCTGGATGGCCCAGAAAAAGTTGCATACAACACAGGCAGCGAGGGAAGGCGCGAGCGCCGGCGTCCAACAAAGAAGAATGAGCGCAAGCCTCCGCCGGACAACCTCACTTTGAGCGCACGGGAAGATGCCGCAGAGAATCTCCTGAGCGAGCAGAACATCTTCATTGAGGATTTGGACTGCGCGCTTCATCTTCACGCTGCAAGTGATAACAAAGACCTTCGCCGTGCATTCCGCGTGTGCCTCGCCAAGCGGCTCCTCCCAACTTGCGCCGAGAAGGACGAGAAGAAGGAGCTGATTGATCGCTTCCGACTCAAGCTCGAGAAGTCCGTGGCAAATGTCGCCCACACTGAGAAGCAGGGACAAGAGCTGTTGAGCGCCTTCCTCAAGGCCGCATCTGACAGGCTCGGGATGACCAAATTCTCCTCGAGGTGAAGATACTCCAAGTGTGTATGAAGGCAGGGCCGGCGCAGGGAGATATTGCTCTATGCTCTCTGACCGCTCAGCATAGACGTAGACTAGGCCGCCGCGTGCGGGATTGTCGATCTATATACGAACAAGTATCAGAACAAATAAAAAATGTGACCTGCTTTGGAAAACCCGAGCCACAGACCCTTATAGCAAANTATTGTTATGCACATGAAAATCCATAGGGGAAACATTCANTGTTTTCTGCATACACTGCCCCCTATTTGTTTTCCATGATATTCCGTGATAAACTTTCGTTCGCAAATTAGTTGACCTACTTCAGTATACAGTGGGAGCTGCAGTCTAGATGCAGCATACTACAATCTATATAGAGACAATATAGCAGCAGCAGTCTATATAGCGGCAGCGGTAACATAATAGTATAAGCGGCTATCTGGGAGAGCATATTATGATGATGAGGAACTGTATGCAGGATTCTCGAGAGCAATCTTCGTGGTAGGTTGCAGGCGTAGACATCTATCCTTCCGATGGCGGCAGCTGNAATCCAAGGCCCCGCGCGGCTCTTGAAAATGATCAACGCGCACTCCATACAGTTGCCTTCGGCGCTGGCGGCTCTTGACGTAGAGCGCTCGCGCTTCGTGATCCAACCAGGAGCGAACGGATTGCCGGTGGGCAGGTACGTCCTCGAGCTGGGGGGAGTGCCNCAGGGAATCGAGCTGCTTTTCATCAAAGGCGCCTCTCGATTCACATATTTGTTACTATAGTATTGCTATATGGTATGGGTTCACTTGCAAAAACGAACAGTTTCGGCATGCCGAATCTGGTTAATATTAAATTCAATGCGTTGCGCGGTCGGGTATGAGCGTNTGCGAAACTGGGCTAAAAGTAGGGCAGCACTTTACCATTGGGGGCCGAGCGCGANAGTGAGGGAAACGTAGGCGAACAACTAGGGCCGTTGTCAAATAACTCTGTATTCCCGGCCCGTAGAGCGGACATGTTTCAGACAGGGGCCTCGTTTGGGCTAGGCCTCTGGTGGTTTCCTAACACACCCTTCTCTAGAGAGGCGGTTTAACATCTAGTTTTACAGGCCCCCGCGAGACGACCTGGCTCATCATCAACAAAGTCCGCGCGAATGGCGGCCTCAACGAGAACATCTTGGCGAAGACGGCCTTCGCCGATGACTGGTTGGTGCGCGCAGATGGTTCGTCGGCTGCACGCCAGATTTTTGTTGACACTGCGGGCGCACCGCTGCTGGGGTTCGGATTCTGCTTGGCGGAGGAAGCCGCCAACACCGCCTCGCGCGTGCACTGTCTCGAGCAGCAAGACGAGCTTCGAGGGTTCAAGCTGGAGGCGTTGAAGGCGGAGCACGAGGCAAAGATGCAAGCGATCCAGGCAGAGAGTAACCGGCGCCTGGCCAAAATCGAGACCGAGCACAACCACGGTCTGGGCATCCTTGCGTCCCTCCAGAGCGAGGTGTTGAAGATGGGGGAGCTTCAGGACGCGAAGATCGAAAACGTTGCGTCCCGAACGCAGAGGCTTGAGGATACAGTGGAGACGCTCCAGCAGCAGATCGCAGTGGTCGACAAGCAGCCGCCGTCAACAGTGAACGTATTCCTCATGAAAATGGGGTATCTCCACCAACTATCAAAGTGTTATATAATATGACCCTATTGTAACCGATGCATCAGTGGTAGGCGGTGGTGGGGCAGTGGTAGGCAGTGGTAAGCGTAGGCAGTGGTAGGCAGCGACAGCAAAACATAACATTAAAACAACAAGTAAACGCAACATCTTGTCTGGTGAAGGCTCCATGTGACACTGAACGCGGGAACAGAGGTAATCTGGCACGAGGGTGGCAGGCGACACATCATGTATGTGACCCGCGGTGGCACGGTGGAGAGAGACGGCGATGCCTACGTGAATCTCTCTACTTCAAGGAACAAAGCGAGAGGTGGGCATCCATACGTCCATGATATCTGGGCCGGCCATCTGGCTCTCCCCAAATGCGCCCGCTCTGGCCCGTACTGAGAGCCGCCGGATCCGGTTAGTTGACGCCAGCGGCGACCTGGCGCATTATAAATCTACCGTACTGTATATATTAGATAGTATTGGATTGCAGCAAAAAGTCAACTTATAATATAGATGCTTCGGAAACCCAAGCATTGAATCCGTGCGTTTACGTGCCCGCATCCCTCCCTGGGAACAGGAATCCCCACCACCCCAGAACATAAATATTCACACACACACCCTGGGAACAGACACACACCCCTGGGAACAGATCCGCTGACCCTGAAGCTCAATACGAACGCAATAGCATTAGAAATGCACTCGCATCTCAGACGAAAAGATGCGGGCATCCCCGTATCCAAGATGAGATGCGGGCATCACTATATAAGATGAAAAGATGCGGGCATCTACGTATCTATATGGATGCGGGCATTCCTGTATCCAAGAATCCAAGATGGAGAGGTGCGGGCATCGCCGTATCTNCTACAAACCGGTGTGGGCATCTATATAGATGAAAGATGCGGGCATCTCCGTATCTAAGCTGAAAGGATGCGGGCATCGTCTTCGTTGCCATGTCAAAGTGCACCTACATGGCTCAGGCGCCGAGCTTTGAGAACGCAAACCGCTCCCTCTCATTTTATCCTCTGTGTGTCTATAGTCTCNCCGCTCTCGAGCATGCCGCACCAGGTTCGCCGCAGCTTCTCGCCTCGTCCTTCTCGCAGCCGTCGGCCGGTGAAAAGANAGCACATAGTGTCGGATAAGAGGATGCCCGAGAGGCTGCGTAAGCGCGTTCGGCGTAACATTGCATGGCCGGGCACTTGGACTGCTGAGGGCCGCCGCCTTGAAGAAGGCTTGGGATCAGAGCTCGCGCTCGCCCTGCTTGTTACCAAGAAAGACTGCGAGCGCCATCGCTGCGTGTGCTTGAGTGCAAGTCTTGCCGACTCCGCGGTGGTCAGCATCATCACTGAAATTCTCGAGGGAGACGGTACGAAGCGGACTCGTCCGATGGGTCATTTCTTCATACTCTTNTCCTGGCTCGTGCGCGACTTTGCTTGCGCCTTCTGGCGCGAGCGCGGGTACACGATCGTCGCCAAGGAATGCTGCTGACTCAGTGAGACCGCTGAAGTGGTCTGGTTTGGTGCCCGAGGCCATTGCTGAATTTAGACTGCATAATAAACTTTAAGCCCATGACGCATGCACTTGCAAAATGTTTTATATGCACATCAAGCAGTCAACATTACATGCATCGCATCATATGTAGCGCTTTTGGTTCAGTCTGGTAGCGCTTTGTCAGAATGGTCCGTTGCAGGTCCCGCAATGCTTGTTATCAGCAGCGTCGCCCGTGCAGGAGCCGGTCGCAACGCCGTTACGGTTGTGAGCGTTCGCGTGGGTGTCCACCGTGGTCTAAGCAATGGCGAGACCGCTCGCGTGGCCGTCCTCCAGGGGCCAAGCCAAGCTGGGCGGCTGACTGCAATTGCGCAGAGCAGTGGTCGCGCTCGCGTCCAGGCGTCGTCCAGCAGCTGACNGCGATGCTGCAAAAGGAAGACGAAGAGGATCGGGAGAAGAGGGAGGCGTCTGAGTACGAAGACTACTCATACGAGTACTACACGACGTCGGATGATGAGGAGGCGCCAGCGATGCAGACCAAGGAGCATATCAATAATCGCCTGATTGAGCTCCGTGCGAAGCTGCGCGCGAAGAAGGCGGAGCAAACTGCGAACGCAAATTCTTCACAACTACCTTACCCGACGTCTACGCCGGTCGAGTTCTTTCCGCATTCTCGCGAACCAGCGCCCATNATAGATACCCAGCCGGAGGTATCCAGCCTGGCCGAATCTACACCATTGATCACTTTTGTTGGCGAGGCCACGAGAGAAGCGGATGTCGACGAAGATGAGAATGTTGAAGAGTTGGAGGTGGACGAGCCGCCGACCATGGGTGCAGGCGCAGCACTATTCGGGTCGATGGCAGACGACACCATGGAAAAGATTGACCAAATGGAAAGGGAAGTCGATTGGAGCGAAATTGTCGATGAATGCACCGATGATGCAGGTGTCAGCGAGTCCATTGGAGAGAGTGCGGAGGCTGAAGTGAAGGCTGACACTGAGGCTGGCGCGGAGGCCGTCACGCCCGTCTTGGCTCTCAAGCCAGTGGTGCCCGCTGTCCCTGAGTATGCCGAGGAGATACCGGTCTTACAGCCTGCCGCCAGACGGATTGAAGAAAAAGTCCGGCTGATGCCCCTGACCTGCAGCGACGAGACGCCGGTATTGACCCTCAAGCCGCTGGTGCCCGCGGTCGAAATCCCTGAGTATGCCGAGGAGATACCAGTCTTACAGCCTGCCGCCAGCGGATTGAAGAAAAAGTCCGGCCGCTCATCGCTGGCGGAGCGAGCGACCTTTCTCGTTGAGGTCGGTGCCGCTGTCATTGAGTGAGTGATGCCGCTGTCATAAGTGAGTGCAGCCCAGATAAGTTTCTGACCTTGAGATAGTGAGCGGCATACTGACCTTGAGATAGTATTCGGAGAACGCGACATTGATTATATTTTGAAAACGCAAAATGGTACTGTGATAATTCGATCTACAGTCGATACCAATCTCACGCATGTTACCAATCTCACGCATTTTATTCGCACGCAGATACCAATCTCACGCATGTTATGCACGAGACGCACGAGACGCACGAGACGCATGAGTGCAAATGCTGGTATTGCGACATGCGGTATCTGCGGAAATGCGATGTGTGTTCTAATCCGTATTCGTTCGCAATTGTTTGCTCGAGTCCTCGTAAGAACTCTTATCGGGTGCAATCGTTTAATGCGTGATTTCGTGTATGCACAAGCAGCGTCTCTTGTCTATGAGTACGCAACAATTCGATCTTTGCCAGCAACCACAGCAATACGAGGATTGCTCCTCGTGTGTCTTTCGACAATGTAAATATTATACTTTCCCATAGATTGTGGGTCTAGTGATTATTGTCCGTCGCCGTAGCCGTACTCAGATCCGCGTGCCTGCCCTCCCGTATTCAGATCCACCGCGCAGCCATGATCTCAGTGACCCTTTGCTCCGATGCCGTGGTAGTGGCGGGGTCCTTCCCTCGGCGTGCGAAGCTGCGCGATATGCAGCGAGAGCTCTGCAACAAGTTCGGCCAACGCTTCCCCTCGACCATGGCAAAGCTCACGGTGGGGGGGCGCCTTTACGATCGCTTCGAGGACATGCCGTTCGTGGACTGTGCGGAGGGTGTGGTGACGGTGGAGGCCTCGTTCGGACCGACGGACAATCCTTTCTTTTACGACGAGGCGGATCGGCGTCCTGGCCCGACCTTGGAAGAGGAGGTGCTATGGGAGGACGCGGTGGCAACCGGCGGCACGACGCTGGATCTAACCACGTGGGTGGCCTCGCGGCGCATGGAAATGGCGCCTCCGATCGTATTCGGCATGTTCGGTCCCCTCTGGCCGTGGAGTGAGGAGCTGGCTTCTGAGGAGGGCCCGCTCACACTGTCGCGACTGTCGTGATCGTTGGGGTAGAACGAGCTCGGGATACTATTAAATTTGGGGTACAGCAAAAACATGTTAATACGTTGTAGTCTGCTACCGTAGTGCTGCTATTGTAATGCTAGGTCCTTGTCGTCTGATCGGATAATCGTATCATATTATCATCTTGTAATCTTATTAGTGCGGCCTCAAGCAGAAGGGATGAAGCGCGCGTCCGATGACCCCGCGCCATTCGCAAAGCGCGGGTGCGATGGTGATCAACGCGCTGCTATGATCCGACTGAACGTTGGCGGTCGACACTTCGACGTCGCACCAGAGACACTCTCGGGCGCCGCGTTCTTCGAGCCGCTGCTTTCCGGACGTATGCCATTCGCCCTGGACGAGAACGGTCGCACCTTCATAGATAGGTCTGGCAAGATCTTTGAACATGTGCTGCAGTTCTTGCGCTGCTGCACGCGGCCACCGCAGGGCGTGCTTGACGCTTGCGCTGAAGAGCTCCTGATCGAAAGCGACTTCTACGGAATCGATTGGCTGGGGCATCACATTCGCGGTGAGATTTCGCCTTACGACCTTCGGGCGGAAGACAGGGCTTTGCACCGGCGAGAGGAGCAGGCACGGATGGACCCGAAAGCGTTTGAGCGGGAGCTTTTGCTGGATGTGTTTTCGGCCGACATGATTCACCGCCCCCGCGAGTCTCTCCAGCTCCCCTTGCTCCTCAATGGCTCGGTACGACCAGTTCTCTCTGGCACTTTCTCAGATTTCCACTCACGCCTCAATGCCTTCAGCGGCGGCTTGATCGAGGACCTCCGCGGCGTGCATGGCTTGGTTTTTGCAGGAGGCGCCGTGCTCTCGGCGCTTGTGGCTGGCACGGCAGGTGACCTGGATATCTTCCTCGTTGGCACGGAGGAGCCGGAGCAGCGCTTGCGTGAAGTCTTCGCGGCTGTGCAAAAGAATCAAGCGGATCGGACTGGCACGAGAAAGAGCAAGATGCTCGTNACGCGNTCCAAGAACGCCATCACTNTTTTTCGCGTTGTTGGTNNGAAGCCGATGGAGTCNGCACCACCCGTGCAGGTCATNACGNCTCTCTACAAGTCGCCNCTNGAGTTGCTNCTCGGCTTCGATGTGGATTGTTCTATGGCTAATTATGGAAGATGTTTTTTTCAGAATTATCTGACGATATCTGACACGATATCTGACAATATCTAACGATATCTGACAATATTAATAGCAAAACACATGAATTAGAGTCTGAAAATAACTCTTCATAATTGGCCATTGAAGGATTGCTGCTGCTTCGCGTTCTTGGCAGACGAACATAAGGTAGTATGCACGACCCGCGGCCAACGTGCGCTGCAGCACGGTGTGAACATCGCAGACTCTGCCCGTGCCAGCACCAACTACTGTCGCCGTTTGGAGAAGTACTCGAAGAGGGGGTTTGCGATCGCCGTGCCTGGCTATTTGCCCGCCCGCGTCTCGAGTCAGCTGCGCAGCTCCGAGTACATTTTACTTCGCAAGTACGACTTGCTTCTGAAAGTCGACCCGAGGGTCCCGTACAACAAGGATATGGAGATTTCAGTGTCGCAGTATGTCGGGCTGCGCGCCGAGCGGCCTGAGACGGCCCAATTGAAAGTTAGTGCTACTCAGCAGGGCACCTCCATGCGGAACCTGCAGCGGCTCGTTGTGCTGGACAGCACGAAGGTGCGGGTGGCCGAGACGCCGGAACGGATGTTCTGCGAAAACCACAGGCGGAGCAGCGCTGAAGACGCCAGGATTTCGGGCGCCTGTGTGCCTGTGGGTGGAGGTTCGAGGGGAGCGTACACGCTGCTCTGGGGAGCGGCCTTGGAGGCGGAGACTGTCGAGAGCGGCACGGATGACGAAGGGTACGAGCAATCGCCTTTGGCATGCGTATATTCTCTTCTCGATAAGCATTTCCAACACGAGCTGGAGACAAGCGACGAGACGCCTCAAAACGATGACGGTATGTGGGTGGGCGGCGCGATGCAACGTCTCGCAAGCGCCATGGCGCACCGTGACCCTTGCTCGGTTGTCATCCAACTTGCCAGTGAGCACCAGGCCTGTAGGATTCAGTCGTCTGAGCCGCTTCTCTTCGTCTACGACTTTTGTAAGTGCGATTCACCGTTCGAGAGCTTGCGCTTCGTACGCGATGCGGGTCGCCCCCCGCTCAAGCCCAGTCTGAACGACGAGCAGTTCGCGGAGGTCTACGGGCTGCCAGCCAAGCTCATGTTCGAGCCGCGCAAGTTCCGCGAGCCGGTTGTCATGAACTGGTGGGAGGGTTTATACTGAAACGCTGGGGTAACTCCCATATATGTGAGGCGCGCCGAGGGGAGGTGTACACTTCACACTATAAGTGAGTCGAGAAACCATACAGAAACGCGCAATCACTAATATACTGTTATACTGTAATCTAATCATAGATTGTTTGCATTGCACGGCGACCCTGTTAATATGGACACAACGATGTAATATCAGTATGTTTCTCTGGTTTTCAGGCTCGAGCTAGCTCCGTATCTTTTCCCGGTTTGAGCGTGACGCGATGGAAGGAGTGCAGCCGGGCGGCGTAGTTGCACTCCTTCCCATGATCTACCCTCACGAGCAGGCGCGGATTGACGTGCCAATCTATCTTGTCGCGGCGTGCGCTTACTGTAGGGGGCCGACGTTTTCACCCTTTTGCTCGTGGTGTGGCAACCACGTCTGCTCGGGCTGTGGTGACGCACATTGGCGCTGCTGCTTGGGGTGTTCGACATGTGGCGCGGTGGCTGCTCCCGCTGGTTCGTGTAGATTGTGCGGGCTTGCGCTTTGTGACAGTTGTATCGGCACCCACGTGTGCGCGCCGCAGGGCAGCAACAACGACTTCGGGGACTCTCCCCGCGAGGGGAGTCATCCCTCAAGCTTGGAGGAGGACATCTGCGTGGAAAAAGTGGCGGGGACGGGCGGTTGCGATGAGTCCAGGGAATGGGATGAGTTCGATCGGGTAAGCGGCGCATGGGACGTGGGTGGTGCCGTCCAACTTCAGCACAACTTGACTGTGCGAATGGGGCGCGTCGCGGTGCAAGTGTCGTCTGACGATGATGACGTCTTCGGGGCAAGCGTCAATGATTTTCGACGCCTCGCCGACCAACTTGCTTGGGACTTTCCGAGCGGCGTGGTGACAGTGCACCTTGACAGGAAAAAGGCGCTCGTTTTC
This sequence comes from Planctomycetaceae bacterium, assembly GCA_002726515.1. Classification (GTDB taxonomy): domain Bacteria; phylum Planctomycetota; class Planctomycetia; order Pirellulales; family Pirellulaceae. The sequence continues at coordinate 13,737 of PBTE01000002.1, forward strand.
GTACCCGGGCGCGAGACAAACGCATGTGCTCTATCCACAGCCCTCTCCTGGGCCAAGCACTTCGCCGCCCTGACCATTGCCATTCGCACCCGAGCCGGGAAGATCGAGTTCAGCGTCCTCGACGTCATGTGGTTTCCGGGTCAGAGCTCGCGCTTGCCGTTCTTCCAGGGCAGATTCCTCAGCGCAGTCCGGGCTTTAGGCGTAGAGTGATATGGGGTGCGACGCGCGGCCGGGAACCCGCGCATCGCCGTGCAGGAAAATAATGACTAAATTGGTGTCATATTCAGATAACGGTATAATGCAATGAACTNGCACCCCCACAGCACCCCCATGCGCANNCNNGTCCCTCCCATTCTCCGCCCCCCCCTGTGCGGTTATACCAACACGAAGCACAACCCGACATCGACCGACCGCCGCCTGCACGTGAGTGT
>PBTE01000016.1 GCA_002726515.1 Planctomycetaceae bacterium
CCAACCCGGTAGCTCCCCAGTAGCGCACGGCCGCATCAGAATCGTCCATGAAGTTGGCTAGTTTCTCGCTGGAGTCGGGGCCTCCGGTGGCTGACACAGCGGCAGTCGCAATGCGTTGTGCGAGGTGCTTATCATTTTCCGTACGAAGAATCTCGTAGCGACTTCCGGCTTGTTTTTCCAGGTCGACAAGGATCGGTTCAGCGATCAGTCCAAGGTCACGGGTGTCGAGAACCCATTTCAGGTGGGCGGTCCGCATCTCCTTTAATACCTGTGAATGCTCACGACTGCCGGCGAGATTGGTGAGTTCCTGGGGGTCCGACATGGTGTCGTAGAGTTCTTCAACGGGCTTGGTGTCGGAAAAGTAGCGGTCGGCGGTCGCGTCGAGTTTCCCCTCGTCGTGAAGTCGACGAAGTTCTTTCATCGTAGCACCCTTTTCCGGTGTGTTCATGTACTGGTAGTAGGTCTTCAGCGGTTCGTAATTCCGGATGTACTTGTACCGTTTATTACGGACCATTCGGATGATGTCATAACGTTCGTCCATGCGGTCGCGACTGCCGTAGACGTATGCCCGGGGTTCGGCCGGCAGGGGCCCGAGGAACGGTTTTCCTTGTACATGACTTGGGACGTCGACTTCGGCCAGGTGGAGAACGGTCGGGCCAAAATCGATGGAACTGACCAACCGGTCCGAGACGGTGCCCGCCAGTCGTTGACCGGGTTTTTGCAGCGATTCCGGGGTACGTACGATCAGGGGTACGTGGGTACCGGAATCATACAGCCAGCGTTTGGCACGAGGCAGACCAATGCCGTGATCTGACCAAAAGAAAATGATGGTGTTTTCGTAGAAGCCATCGTCTTTGAGTTGTTGAATCAGGTTGCCGGCCCAGTGGTCCATGGCCGTGATGAGTTCATAGTTCCGTTTCCAGTCTTCGCGAGCGACAGGCGTGTCCGGGTAGTAATCGGGAAACGTTGTGATTGCGCGGGGGTCTTGTCGCTGATCGGGTGTCAGGACGCGAGTGACTCGCTTGTACTGGGCCGTGGACGCAATGCGGCTTTCGTGGCAATCGATGAAATTAAAGACTGCGAAAAATGGTTGCGACGTGTCAGGCCGATTTCGCCAGTGTGCATCACGATTTGAAGCGTCCCAGGTATTGGACGGATGTTTGAACTGATAATCGGTCTTTGAATTGTTCGTGCAATAATAGCCCGTTTGCCGCAGGTAGACAGGAAATGGTTGAATGTAGGGAGGAAGCGTGATCTCGCACCGCATGTGATGGGTACCCAGCGTGGTCTGGTACATTCCGGTGATGATTCCAGAACGATTCGGAGCACAGACACCGGCAATGGTAAAGCAGTGAGAATACCTCACACCTTCCGAGGCCAGCTGATCAATGTGAGGCGTAATGGCGTGAGAATCACCGTAACAGCCAATGTGGGGACTGATATCTTCGCAGGAGAGCCAGAGGATGTTCGGCCTTTGACCGGCGTTCTCCGCTGCATTGAAGTTCCCCTGAACGCTCCCGAGGAAAATTGCCAATCCCAGCAGAACTCTGTGATCGCGGATTGAACGGGTCATGATGGTGTTAAACTTCAACAAGTTGAATGCATTGAATCCCGGAGACGGGAAGATCTGTGCGGACAATCGATGCTGAGAATGATTCATGGTACGTCTTGTGGGTTCCAGACGCCACACGATAGTCCGGAGAAATCGACAACAGGGGCAAAATGTTGCTGCATTCTGCTTCTTCGCATCCTGACTTTCAACCTGTCGGTCGCGACCCTCCCATCATTCGGCAACAACGCACGCAGTTCACGAATTCTTCAGCAACCTAAGACGCGGTGACGATTGTGCCGTCAGATAACTGCGTGACCGGTGGCGTACCGAATGTGAAATGGTGGTGTGCGGCAAGTGCGTCCGCAGCGAATTAGCGCTTGTCAGCGAGCAGGGGTACACTGCGCACGTTAGCGGGTTTAACGCCCCGGAGTTCCACGTGTTCCTGTTCATTTGAATTCCAGTCGGCTTTCATCGGGTTCCATTGAATCTTGGAGTTATTTTAAGCCCGTGTTATAATCGACCAAACATGTCCGACGAAATCTGTTTGAAGTTTGTGCTTACAACGCGCTCGTAGCAGTGCGGGTCCCGCAGATAAAAAACTTTTTTCAAAGCTGTGAACGGAATGAACGATCTCCACTTACTTTCAACCCGCGTGGACAAACACCGCGGATTGTTGTATTTGGGTGCCATTCTCGTCGCGTTTGTTGCCTGGGCTGCCTGGTTCATCATACGCTCTTCATCCTTTATTGGGGGAGAACGTTTTTTTAGCCTGTTCGACGACGCGATGATTTCTATGTGCTATGCGCGCAACCTTGTAGAAGGGTACGGCCTCAATTGGGCGCGACAGGGACAACCCGTCGAAGGGTACACGTGCCCTCTCTGGACGTTCTTGATGGTTCCNATCAACGCCCTGGGNNTGCCCCTTCGTCTGCGCCCGTTNGGAGTTCAGATTTTAGGCATGGCTTGTCTGGTCGCCAATATCCTGGTGGTGCGTCAACTGGTGGTTGATTTCTTCCGCGAATCCAACCGCGGTACCTGGATCCCCGCAACCCTGCTGACTGCTTGCTACTATCCGTTGAATTTTTGGAGTCTGAGGGGGATGGAAACGGGACTCCAGGCGTTGCTTTTCACAGCCGTTACCTACCTCTGTCTTCGGGTTGTGCACACAAAGTCAGATCGTTACTGGGCACTTGCCGTGTGTCTCTCACTGTGCATTTTGCTGAGGCCAGACATGGTGTTGGCGGTAGCGGCGTGCCTCTTTTATGTTCGCCGTGTCGTTTTTGGCGAGAACCGGGCATTGTGGATCTGGCCCCTCGGTTTGATTGTCGCAACAACCGCTGGTTACGAGTTGTTTCGCCTTGCGTATTTCGGTGATTGGCTTCCAAATACGTATTATCTCAAGCTGACCGGGACATCCCTGCCGGTGCGCATACTGCGTGGCATCCTCGTCACGGAACGCTTTTTTGCGCCCCTTTGGATTCCTCTAACAGTTCTGGCAGTGTGGTTGATTCCGACCGTGAAGCGGGAACACAAAGTACGTCTGCCTGTGGCGATTGTACTGCTTTATTTTGCCTACAATATTTACATTGGCGGCGACGCATGGGAGAACGGGGTGGCGGCCAACCGATTCATCGCGCCGGTGATGCCATTGGTATTTGTATTACTCAACTACTTGTTCAATAAAGCTGTTGCCTGTTGGCAGGAGAACCGCAGCGAAAAAATCGATGACAGGACGGTCTTTTACGCCCATGCGGGATTTACAGTTATCGTCCTTTATTTCTTCCTGGGATTTTGGGGTAACGACGAAAGCGAAAAGATCTGGCGGAAACTGGTTATCGCGGATCGCCCATTTTGCGTGGGGGCTGATAACCGCATCGTTGCGGGGGCCAAGTCGCTCACGCGCTACGTAAAACCGGGTTCGGTGATCGCAGTGCAATGGGCTGGAACAACGGGGTTTTTTACGGACTATAAACTGGTGGATGTGCTCGGATATAGTGAAAAACGGATCGCGAGGAAAATCGGGCAGCCGTTTGCCCTCGACGACGCAATTCACTTCCAGCCTGGTCACACGAAGTTCGATCCCGCCTACGTGATGCGGAAGTATAAACCAGATGCTATTTTTAGCGCTGACAAAATGTACGCTGTTGCGAAAAGAGCCGGATATCGGCAAGTGACCCAGCATATCTGGGTAAATCCGGCTGCGCTTCGGAAGCAAAAACCGAAGCCCTCTGGGTTTCGTCAAAATTGAGCTCGACGCATTGGGTTGAGGGACATACGGCGACCAGATCGGTTGCCTTGGCGGACCATTTGCCAGTGAGAACACTTCAGATGCACACGAAAAGTCACGGTTGTCGGACTGGAATAGCCCTGCCGAACTTCACAACGCTGGTGCTCGTGGCATTTTTTATGGCCTGTCTTTAGAGTGAGTCTTAACAGAGTAAAGCCATCAAGCATTCCTGGATGTAATTATTCGTTAGTCTGGGTAACGGCCCGGCAAACATCAAGCAGATGACCCAAGCCAGTTCCAGTAGATCCACTCGCATCAATGTGTTCAGAAGACACCGGCGCAAGACGTTGTCCCTGACAATCCTCCTTCTTGTTGTGGTCCTCGATTTTGGCGCCGGCTTGCTCCTGCTGCCCAAGAACTACAATAACTTTCGCGAGTCACATCCCTTCTATCACCACGGATTGCTTTCCAACCGAACGGCCGTAGGGAAGTGGGGCGATGGAGCGGAGTATCCTGTGTTTACCAACTCCCTCGGTCTGCTGGATGAATCCGTGCGGGAAGTGAGCCTGGCCACCGACAAGCACAGGATCCTCGTTCTAGGCGACTCCTACACGGAGGGGCTCGGTGTTCCCTTCAAAGACACCTTTGTTGGATTACTGAGTCACAAGGTCAACCGCGATCGCGTCGAGATACTCAACGGCGCTGTTTCTTCCTACTGTCCCAAGCTTTACCTCCAGAAGATCAAATTTCTGGTTGCCAAACTCGGCCTGCATGTCGACGAGATCTACGTTTTCATTGACATCTCTGACATTCAGGACGAAGTGCTCTACAAGGATTTCGAAGGGTCGATGCCCACGCGCTGGGCGACCTTTCGGACCGGGTTCCATCGTTTTCTGCGCGACAAATCATTTTTCTATGGGACCATTCAGCCCACCCTCCGCAGGAGACGTCAAGAGGAACGCCGGGCCAAGTACCGGCCGGATTACTACCCTCCGTGGCTGGACTACTTCTGGCTCGACAACATCTACGAGGAAGCGTACTCCGATCCTGAATTCGCACTCGTCCGCGACCAGTGGACTATGTCCAAGAGGCGATTCAACAGCCATTGGGTTCAGTTGGGACTTCAGTCCGCGCGGGAAAAAATGAAAGATTTCGTTCGTTTCTGTAAAGAGCGTAAAACCAAGGTCACGATCGCTGTCTACCCTTGGCCCGTCCAGATTCGTTCCGGCAATCCAGACAGCATTCAGGTCCAGATCTGGCGGGAATTCAGTCGGCGGCACAAGCTGGACTTCATCGACTTGTTTCCAACCTTGGTAACGGAAACTTCCTACCAGGAATTTCGGGATCGTTACATTCAACGCGGCGACATACACTGGACACCTGCAGGTCACGCTCTCGTGGCGGGCCGCGTTTGGGAATCCATGGAGAAATCGCTTCGTGAGTCGGGGATTCTTCCGTAGGCTCGGGTTCAACACTCGTCACGCGCGAGAAGCCAAATGCTGCAAGTTTTTGGAACGGGACACTTTGGTTCTCATGAAAGCTCTCACAACATGACTTACCGCCCGATCCTTGCTTTGCTGGTGCTCGTGGCACTGAACGGTTCCTGCGGTTCCCGCAATCAAGAGCCTGCCAGTGGCAACTGGCCGGGCTGGCGGGGACCGGTATCGAACGGGATTTCCGGTGACGGTTCCTACCCGGTCCAGTGGGACTTCGAAAAAAATCTCGGGTGGAAGGTTGGACTTCCGGGGGCTGGTTGTTCGACTCCCGCGGTCTGGAACGACTCGATCATTGTGACGTCTTGCGACGAGGGCCAGGACACCGCGTTCGCCTATGACTGGTCCGGTGCGCTCCGCTGGAAGACTTCCATTGGCATGGGGCGACGCGGGAAACATCGCAACGGTTCGGGAAGCAACCCGTCGCCGGTGACCGATGGAAAAGGCATTTTTGTCTATTTCAAAAGTGGCAACGTCGCGGCACTCGATTTTTCCGGAAACCTTGCTTGGAAGACGAATCTGCAAGATCGCTTCGGCGCGGATTCGCTCTACTGGGACCTGGGAACCTCGCCGGTTCTGACCGAGCAGGACGTTATCGTAGTCGTGATGCACAAGGGCGAGTCCTTCCTTGCGGCGTTCGACAAGGAAAGCGGCGCACTTTCCTGGAAAGTTCCGCGAAACTATGTTTGTCCTGTGGAGGGCGACCACAGCTATGCCACACCGACGGTGATCCGCCACGACGGGCGCGAGGCGATCCTGGTGTGGGGTGCGGAACACTTGACAGCACACGATGCAACCGACGGCAAAACCCTCTGGTCGGCAGGCGGCTTCAACCCCGAGCGGAAGAAGAACTGGGTCGTAGTGGCCTCGGCAGTCGTAGCGGGTGATGTCGCAATTGTGCCTTACGGCAGGGGCATTCACCTAGCCGGGATAAGGCTGGGAGGCGATGGTGATGTCACAGAGACGCATCGTTTGTGGACCCGCAGCGACATTGGCACGTTCGTTCCCACGCCTGTGGTTGACGACGGTAGAGTCTACATCTTGCGCGACAGTGGTGGCGTCGTCTGCCTGGATGCGGAAAGCGGCGAAACCTTGTGGCAAGCTCAGTTGCCCCGACACCGCTTGAAATATTACGCTTCGCCAGTAGTTGCCGACGGAAAACTTTATGCCACGCGTGAGGACGGGGTCGTTAACGTGGCTCAGGTGACAGACAGATTCGAGATCCTCGCCACCAACAAGATGAGCGAACGGATGATCGCCTCGCCCGTCCCCGTCAATGGAAAGATTCTGTTGCGCGGTCGGCGCCACCTTTTCTGCGTCGAAGCTCCCTGACGTTGTCCTCGTTCTCCTTCAGATCACGCGGCGCTGATGGTTGCTAATGATTGTCACCATGTCCCATTCGCTCTAGGAATCGCCTAGTGGTCACGCGAACGGCCACGGAGCGGAAAGGTAGCGGTCGGCGGCCGGATCGAGTTTCCCCTCGTCGTGAAGTCGATGAAGTTCTTTCATCGCACTACCCTTTTCCGGTGTGTTCATGTACCGGTAGTAGGTCTTCAGCGGTTGGTAAGTCGTCCGTCTCTTACCCTTCCATCATTCGGCAACAACGTGCGTAGGTCACGTGTTCTTCAGTGACGTAGAACGCAGCGACGATTGTGCCGTCCGATAACTGCGTGACCGATGGCGTAGCAAATGTGAAGTGGTGGCATGCTTCAAGTGCATTCGCCACGACATCGCGCTTGTCAGCGAACACGGGTGCATTACGCACGCTGGCTGTGGCAAGTGAAAACAGTCGCCCTTCCCCCGGGTACCTGATGTTGCAAGTGGGCCATTGAGATCCTTGGCAGTGAACGGATGGTTGGTCGAAAAGGGCCTGGACCGGCGGACGCAAAGAGGGTAGTGAATTTTGATAAACCATCTTGAGATTAGCTTGAGGTGCTGCACACCAACGACGGAGTCAAGTAAGATACAGGGAGCGGATCAACTGAGACCTGGACCTGCCATGCCTCATGTCAGGTGCCGTATTGTTGTAAGGTGGTGCGTGGTGACTACTACTTTTCGAACCAGTTGGCTGGCCGGTCTGCTGGGATTGTTGTTAGGCGGTGGACTGGAAAGATCCCTGTTGCCGGCACAACAGGTCGATTTCGGCCGTGAGATCAAACCGATCCTGTCAGACACCTGTTACCAGTGCCATGGACCGGATGCCGAGCAACGCCAGGCAGATCTACGGCTTGATCTGCGGGAAGGGGCTCTCGCTACTGACCGTGAGCCGGCCGTCATCGTTCCGGGTGCGCCGGGTAAAAGTGAGCTGTGGCGACGTATTCATCACCCAGATCCTGATGAACAAATGCCACCGCCTTCAGCGGACCGTCAGCTGAGCGAGGCCCAACGAAAGTTGCTTGGCCGCTGGATCCAGGAGGGAGCAGCCTGGCAAAATCACTGGTCCTTTGTCATGCCCGGTCGACCGGCATTGCCGGCTGCTTCTGTTTGGATACGAAATCCCATCGACTCGTTCATCCTGAATCGCATCGAGGAGGCGGGGCTTGAGCCGTCGTCACCGGCGAGCCGGGAAACACTGATTCGACGATTGACGCTTGATCTGACCGGGTTGCCACCGACGCAGCGGCAGTTGGATGGATTCCTGGCCGACGAGTCTCCACAGGCTTACCAGCGCCTGGTGGACCGGCTGTTGGCGTCCCCCCGCTATGGCGAACGGATGGCCATGCAGTGGCTGGACGCGGCTCGCTATGCTGACACCAATGGTTACCAGACTGACGGCATCCGCTACATGTGGCGCTGGCGCGACTGGGTGATCAATGCTTTGAACCGTAACCAACCTTTTGATCAGTTCACGATCGAGCAGTTGGCCGGGGACCTGCTGCCTGACCCGACGCCGGAACAAATTCTGGCGACGGGCTTTAACCGTAATCATCGGGCGAATTCCGAGGGAGGGATTGTTCCTGAAGAATTCCTGGTCGAATACGCGGTCGATCGCGTTAACACGACTGCCACGATCTGGTTGGGGCTGACGATGGGCTGTGCACGCTGCCACAGCCACAAATACGATCCCATCAGTCAGCGGGAGTTCTATCAGGTGATGGCGTTTTTCAATAACCTCCCGGAGCGAGGCCGTGTGATCAAACATGGGAATTCTTTCCCGATGATGAAGTCACCCACACAGCAGATGGTGAATCGGTTGGCGGGACTTGAAGAGCAGATTGCCGCCGTGGAGATCCAGTTACAGCAGCACGGGGAGCAGATCCAGGAATCACTACGCAACTGGTCGGCTAATTATGAGCCGCGGGCCGGGGATGACCGCAGCGTCGACCATGGTTTGGCGGTAAGGCTGGACTGGGACGATCTGCAAAATCCTTGGATTGCAGAACCTGGAGAAGACCCGGACAAGCTCAGCGTGCCGGATGGGCAGTCGGTTGTCCTGGCAGAGGGCGTCCAGGGCCGGGCCTTGCAGCTTTCTGACGGTCGTTTTGTGGAGGCCGGAGGCATGATGGGGTTCGCGGGGGATCAACCGCTGACGCTGACAACCTGGGTGCATCCTTTTTCGGTTCAGACCGGCACGATCATGAGCATGCTGAACGTGAAAAATGACCGGGCCACTGGATTTACATGGAAGCTGGTCGACAACCATTTGCACGTAAAATTCGGCCCGCGCTGGCTGGACGACGCCATCATTTTCCAGACGCAGGATCCTTTACCGGTGGGCCAGTGGTCACACCTGGCCCTGCTCCATGATGGATCGCAACTGGCTCGTGGATTTCAATTGTACGTCAATGGTGAATTGCAGGAGCTGGATGTTCTGCTGGATCTTTTCACTGGTTCCTTCACCACCGCCCCCACACTGAAGTTCGGCAGCGGGCACGATGATGCTAATTTGGACGGCCTGCTCGATGAAACGCGTTTTTACACGCGAACTCTGAAGCCGGAGGAAGTTCGTATTCTAGCGACATCCGAGTCAATCCAGCAGATCATGGAGATACCCCAAGCCGATCGAACCCCGGGCCAGCAGAACAAGCTCTACCACCTGTTCATGGAGCGTTACGTTGCCGAGCCGATGAAAAGCTTTTATCAGCGTCAGCGCAAACTGGAAAGGGAGCGTGACGCCCAGTGGAGCGGTGTGCCAACCGTCATGGTGATGCAGGAAAGCCCGCAACGGCGAGCGACATTCCTGCTGCAACGGGGGCAATATGACAAGCCGGGCGAGGAAGTTGCCGCGGGCATCCCGGCCGGACTGATTGGCGGCAAAGACCGCCAGGTTCGCACGAGACTTGAATTTGCTCACTGGTTAGTGGACGGGACCAACCCCTTAACGGCCCGTGTGACCGTGAACCGCTTCTGGCACCTGCACTTCGGTCGGGGCCTGGTCCGCACGCTGGAGGATTTCGGTTCCCAGGGCGATGTGCCCACACACCCGCAATTATTGGACTGGCTGGCCAGCGAGTTTGTGGAGCGCGGCTGGGATGTCAAGGCACTGCATCGTCTGATTGTTACCAGCGCCACCTACCAGCAGTCTGCCGTGATCGACGACCAGCACCTGGTGGCTGATCCTGCCAACCTGCTGCTGGCCCGGGCACCTCGCTTGCGATTGCAGGCCGAGATGGTCAGAGATCAGGCCTTGGCGACAGGTGGACTGCTGGTCAACTCCATTGGTGGACCATCGGTCAAGCCCTACCAGCCGGAGGGACTTTGGAAGGAGATTGCCAGTCAGGTTTACGTGCGTGACAACGCGGAAAAACTTTACCGGCGCAGCGTTTACACCTTCTGGAAACGGACTGTGCCGCCGCCCATGATGATGACATTCGATGCCGCCTCGCGAGAAACATGTGTCCTGAGCCGGTCCCGCACGAACACCCCGCTGCAGGCCCTGACGCTGCTGAATGATGTCACCTTTGTGGAAGCGGCACGGGCGCTGGCCAGCCAGATGATGTCCCAGGGAGTTTCCGGGCCGAGAGACCGGTTAGACTGGGGTTTTCGGCAGTTGACCGCCCGCCGGGCCACTGCCCGGGAACTTGGGATTCTGGAGAAATCATTCAAGCGAGCCCTGGCCCGTTACCAGGCGGACGAAGAATCTGCGGGCAAACTGGTTGGTTTTGGTGAAATGGAAGTGCCGGTCGGCATCGACCGGGTACGGCTTGCTGCCTATACGAACGTAGCAAACCTGATGATGAATCTTGACGAGGTGGTCAACCGCGAGTGAACGCTGTTTTGAAGGGTTACCCGGAGAGCCGAATGATGTTTCGACAAGTTTCTGATCACCGTCCACTGACAAGCAACGAACGGAATGCTTGGGAGTATAGTCGCCGGCATTTCCTGGGCCACACGGGAGTCAGCCTGGCGTCCGCCGCGCTGGCATCGCTAGGGACAGTATCAGCGTTGGGCTCCAAGGTCGCCAAGAGGAACGGAGACACAGGCAGTTCGAAGCGACCGCACTTTCAGCCCCGCGCGCGGCGTGTGATTTATCTTTGCCAATCGGGCGCGCCCTCCCAGATGGATCTTTATGACTACAAGCCGGGATTGGCAGATCGTTTCGGTGCGGAACTGCCCGATTCGGTTCGACGAGGGCAGCGGTTGACCGGAATGACTGCGAGCCAGGAAAGTTTTCCGATCGCACCGACCCAGTTCAAGTTCCAGCAATGGGGCCAGAGCGGTGCCTGGATCAGCGAGCTGTTGCCGCACACGGCCGGCATCGCTGATCGGCTTTGTTTTATCCGCAGCATGCACACCGAAGCGATTAACCATGACCCGGCGATTACCCTGATGCAGACTGGCAGCCAACTGGCAGGCCGCCCCAGTTTCGGAGCCTGGCTTTCCTATGGCCTGGGGAGTATGAACGAAGACTTGCCTACCTTCGTCGCCTTGACGTCCGGTTCTGGTGGACAGCCGCTTTACGACCGGCTGTGGGGCGGGGGTTTTTTACCCGGCAAGCATCAGGGAGTGAAATTCCGCCGCTCGGGTGACCCGGTCCTGTTCCTTTCCAATCCCCCGGGAGTCACGCGCGAGGATCGGCGGGGACTGTTGGACGATCTGGCCAGCCTCAATCGTTTACGATTGGAAAAACTTGGTGATCCGGAAATAGCCACTCGCATGACGCAGTACGAAATGGCTTACCGGATGCAGCTTTCCGTGCCGGAGCTTACAGATATTTCTGACGAACCCCAGTCGGTTCTGGACCTTTACGGAAGTGATGTCGCCAAACCGGGAACCTATGCTGCGAACTGCCTGATCGCCCGCCGGCTGGCAGAACGAGGAGTCCGCTTCATTCAACTGTACCATCGTGGTTGGGATCAACATGGCAATTTGCCAGAGGCGATTCGCGTCCAGTGCCAGGACACGGATCGGGCGTCTGCCGCTCTGGTTCGTGATCTGGCAAGCCGGGGAATGCTCGATGATACGCTCATTATCTGGGCAGGAGAATTTGGCCGTACGGTTTATTGCCAGGGGACGTTGACTCCGGAAAACTACGGACGGGACCATCACCCCCGCTGCTTTACGATCTGGCTGGCGGGGGGTGGTATCAAGTCGGGGATGACCTTGGGACGGACGGATGATCACAGTTACAACATCGATGAAGATCCGGTTCATGTACACGATTTGAATGCTACCCTGTTACACTGCCTCGGCATCGATCACATGGGCTTGACATTCAAATACCAGGGAAGACATCATCGGCTGACCGATGTGCATGGAAAACTTGTCCGGCAAATTCTCGCCTGATCAATCATGCAAAGTGGTTCCTGTGAGTCCGGCGGTTGTTTGAATGAGTTGCAGGGAGATCCGCGGGATCCCGGCGCCTTGCGGTAGAACCGGCGGAATCACATCGGATCAGTGGTGCGACAAGCCCGTCACGACCTGGATCTGTGATATCCCGGTGGCTGACCTGGTGGACGATATGAGGGGCTGGATTAACCTACACCTAAACGGTACAGAGTTCGACGAGACGTTGGAGATGCGTTGGCGCAAAATCCGCAGCAAAGAGTATCAATAAACGGCCGCCAGTTTGCAGGAGAGTGGCAGCGGGAAGGAAAAAAATGGCATCGGACTTTCAAGACAAGGTGGTTCTCATTACCGGGGGTACGCGCGGGATTGGAAGGGCGCTGGCACTGCAATTGGCGGATGAAGGTGCCCTGTTGGCGTTGAACTACATGTCGCGCGCGGCCGATGCCGATCAGGTGATTGCAGAAATGGAAGCACGGGGCACCCGGGCAGTCGCAGTTGCCGGCGACGTCTCACAGCCGGATGCCGCCCGGGACATCGTGGCCGCAGCCCGCGAGTCGCTGGGGCCGATCGATATGCTGGTTACCTCTGCGGGTATCTGTATTCCGGGACCGGCAGATGATGTCAGCTGGGAGCGTTGGAAGACCACGCTGGACATCAACCTCGACGGCACGTTCAACATGATCTACGCCGTCAAGGATGAAATGATCGAGCGCCGGTTCGGCCGCATCGTGACGGTCTCGTCAATTGCCGGACTCAGAGAAAGAGAAAACCAGGTTGCCTATTCGACATCCAAGGCCGGCGTGATCGCCATCACCCGCTGCGTGGCCCAGGCCTGGGCCAGGCATAACGTTCGCGTCAATTGTGTCTGCCCGGGGTTGACCGAGACCGAGATGGCGCACACACTTTCTCCGGAAGTCCACAAGGTCATTCTGGAAAACACCCCACTGGGTCGAATTGGCCGGCCGGAGGAGATCGCCAACCTGGCGCGGTTCCTGCTGAGCGAACAGTCCAGTTATATGACCGGCCAGACGGTGGTCGCCAGTGGCGGTCGCGTGATGTTGCCGGGATAAACGGGAAACAGTTCTGACAATTTTTGCGTGGGTCTCGGTTGATCCTGTCGATGAAATTTTGAGGCACCTACCGCAGGAATCAGTTGGCTGAGGGTGGGGAGATAAGAGCCAGAATGCGGGTGTACTCGGTACCGGGGGAATGTCGAAATGATATGATGATCTGGAACGGCTCAGCAATACGTACCGAAGCTCGGTTTTACAGTCTGAATTTTAAGGTAGCCAGTTATGAATAAAGAATGGGCCTACGGCTTTGACGTGTCGGGTTTTGTGCATCTACCGGGAGTACTGACCACCGCGGATGTAGAAGCTTGCAACCGGGCAATCGACGCGGTTGATGGTAACGAAGAAGGGCCCGCGTGGACGGCGCCGCAGGGTGAACCGTTTCGCATGCTCATGGACCATCCGGTTCTCAAGAGTTGTCTGGAAGCTCTTTGTGGTAAAGGTTACATGGTCGATGAGCAACCGGCCATGATCTCGGCGGGTCCCGAAGCAGCGGTCGGAGTACCTTTGACCGCGGGTGATCCCGAAAGAAATTGCCGGCTCCGGTACGTGAATCAGCCCAACGGCCGTATTTGCCATGGCTTGCGTGTGGTCTGGTGCCTGGAGGACACGCGCCCGGGCGAGGAAGGGATCGTACTTGTTCCGGCCAGCCACAATCGAAGAATGGAACCGCCGCAGAAATTGCTCAGCGGAGAGACGGATTCGGAGATGACCGAGGAGCCGGCTCTTGCCGCCGGTGACCTTCTTTTGGTTGCCGAGACGACGTTACGTGGTGTGCGAGGCCGTCCACGGCTTGTGGAAAGTCTTTTTACCAGTGCGATGATGATGCCCAACGGCGGCTTTGCAGAAACCCCAGCGCCCGCTTGGACTTTGGAGTTGGATCCCGAACAGCAGGTCATTGTGGGTCCGCGGACAACCGGGCGGGGCGGCACGGTACTTTCGGACGGGCAACGTGTACGGGTGGCATCAGAAGCGGAGTGCCCCGAAATCAGGACATCCGGTCAGAATACCCGGACCGTGTCGAATCCTGACGAGGTCTGGTTCTGGGATGTGCGCGGCTATCTTGTTTTGAGAGGAGTGATGGACGAGGCCTGGTTAACGGCAGCCCACGCGGCGATCGATACCGTAATCGAGGCGCAGCCGGACTTGCCGGAGGGGCATCCTGCTGCTTTTGAGGAGGTGCCCGAAGCGGTGTTGCGTGAGAACGACTGGAAGTGGCCCGCAGAGACCTCTTCTCGCATCCGGGGCGAGGTCCACCGCCCACGGATCGGCGGACTCTACCATTTGCCGCGGACGGATTGCGATGCGTTCCGCAAAATGATTGCTCATCCTGCGATAGTGGAACGCCTGAACTGGATGCTGGGTCTTGGATACAAAGAGTCCATTGAACCAATGTGCTGCATTTATCCGAAGGGTACGACCGGGGGATCTTTGCATGGGCAGAATCGCTTTGATCACGGTGCGTGTGGGTTCCTTCCACAGATGGACCGAGTCAACGTTCTTTGGGCACTGAATGACGAGGCACCCGGATTCGAAGACAATAGTGGTGGCTTTATATGTATTCCGGGGAGTCACAAGGCATCCTGTGAAATTCCACGCCCGAAAACGACCAGCATTGATCTGCCGCAAGTTCACAAGCCTGCCGTCAAGGCCGGTGATGTGTTGTTGTTTGGTGCGGTGGCGCATGGGACCACGGCCTGGCGCAGTCCCTGGAACCGGCGTTGCGTGATCCAGTTCATGTCTTCACAGAATGCCCTCGTGCGTCCGGCCGACGAAGTGGTTGGCTGGCGGTGGAGTGCCGATCCAGCGAATCCCCAAAACAGGCTGAAGGGCGGTCCCTAGCAGCTTGACAAGGAGAACTCAACAGGCTGGCCAGATGGGGTGAAAATGTCCACCCTGCAGTGGTTTGGGCGCGTCATAAATCTCGCCGGGAATGGACTGGCTGTTTGGCGTTACTCATGTCCGTTCAAACGACCAGAACGAAAGTTCTCTGCGTTGTTTTCGACATCGTGTTCACCAGGCGCGTGATGAACTGCCGGCTCTTCATTCCTCTGCCGTTGGCCAATCGACCCTGAACTGAATCAGTCCGTAGGTGGGAGTCGCGCATCCACGTAAGAGTCTGGTGAAGATCGAAGTTCGAATCGAGCGGACCTTGACATTTGGACACGATCCGAACGATGGTTGACGTCTTCCAACAAAAAATATCTCCTTGTTGAATTTTAGGGTACACCAAGCATTGTTCTTCGGCCCCTTTTATTACTGAAACGGAAGAAATACCTTGCCTTGTCAACGGACTGAATACGGCTAAGCTGTAAGTTACGTGAACATTTGGTGCTAACACGGTCTGGTGTACTCCCCTCGAGCGGGAGTGGTGTGTGGACGAAGACCGGCAAGCGAAATTCGGGTCAGGGTCAGCCAGGGGAAGGGATCTCGATGAATTCACCAACGATTGTCAAACAAGATAACGTGAATGCGGTCCTGTCGGCTGCGCTGGAAGCCGATCAAGGTTTGTTGCGATTGCTGCCCACGTGGGTACCACGCAGTTTTCTGCATCCGGGAAGACGATTGAAACTGCATCCCGATGACTACTACGCTTACGGGGCTCACCGGGGTGGGATTGATGAACGCTGGTTTGCCAGTGCCACCGAAGCCGCCAACGAAGGCCGACTGGCTGATGAAGGATTGAGTTACGTGGCATTTCAGGGACAGCGGTTTACGCTTCGTGATGCAGTGCAGGAGGCAGGTGACCAACTCATCGGAAGCGAGATGTATGGGAAATATTCTCGCTGGCCGATTTATTCCAAGTTTTTTGACAACAATGGACCCATTCCGCATCACATGCATCAAACGATGGAAGATGCCGCCCTGGTGGGACAGGAAGGCAAGCCCGAAGCCTACTATTTTCCGCCGCAACTGAATAATGTGGACAATCATTTTGCCTACACTTTTATGGGTCTGGAGCCCGGAACCACGTCTGAGCAGGTACGACAATGCCTGGCCGATTGGGACCGGGGGGACAATGGTATCCTGGATTTATCCCGCGCCTACCGTTTGAAGCGAGGAACCGGGTGGATGATTCCACCGGGAGTCTTGCACGCCCCGGGCTCACTGTTGACCTATGAACCGCAATGGGGCAGTGATGTGTTCGGCATGTTCCAGTCGCTGGTAGAGGGTCGCGAGGTGCCCTGGTCGTTGCTGGTTAAAGATATGCCGGAGGAAAAGCACCACGATCTAGATTTTATCGTGGGGCAACTTGATTGGGAGGAGAACGTCGACACGCACTTCAAGGATGATCACTACATCGAACCAATCGTCGATGAATCTCGCAGTGGTGATGGAGTTACCGACCGTTGGATTACTTACGGTACGTTTGGTGGTCGGCAGATGTTCTCGGCGAAAGAGTTGACCGTAGAGCCGGGTGCCCAATGCACGCTGCAGGATCCCGGAGCGAGTGGCTGGATCACCGTGCAGGGTTCCGGTTCGATGGGTAGTTTGAAATTGCAGACCCCGGCCATGATTCGATTCGGGCAGGCCACCGAGGACGAGGTTTTCATTACCAAGGCCGCGGCGGAAACGGGTGTTCAAATTGTCAACACCGGGAGTGAGCCGCTGGTCGGCCTGCGTTATTTTGGTCCGGATGTTCACGATGTGATACCTTCGATCGGTGATCATCGGAAGCAAACATGAGTGATGCATATCCGAAGGACAGCCTCTGTCGCGGTGGACACCAGTCAGGGGATGCGTCAGTGAACGCAGGTGCTGAGTTGGGGGGCTATTTTCCCGCAGTACCAATGGCCGGGAATGCCCGGTAGCGAACGGAATTGTGCTCCCTTGACCTGCGGCAACCGGTCAGGAAGGTTTCAACGTTATCATCCATGAAACGCGTCGGGCTGTTTATTCCCTGTTACATCGATCAACTCTATCCGCAGGTTGGCGTCGCGGTTCTCGAGTTGCTGAAACGATTTGACGTGGTGGTCGAATTTCCCGCAGCCCAGACCTGCTGCGGGCAGCCCATGGCGAACACAGGTTGTGATAACGATGCGCGACCCCTGGCTGAGAAGTTCCTGCAGGTCTTTCAGGACTACGATCACGTGGTGTGTCCTTC
>PBTE01000017.1 GCA_002726515.1 Planctomycetaceae bacterium
TTACTGCTCCAGATTACATCAAAGCAGACATCACCTGGTTTCTGATTGATAAAGATGGCAACGAAGTCAGGAGGGACACAATGAACGTTTCTTTAAAAAAGGTTCGGGAATAAGGAGCTTGACCTCTCCGACACACCGATCACCGCCGCGGGCGTTGCCGAATTAAAGGAGGCTCTGCCGGAGTGCAAGATAATCCACTAACCGCACGTGGAAAAACGGGTGGTCGGAGATGATTCTTAGACGCATACGACCAATGAATTTCCGTGCCCGGGCGCGCCCTTGTTTCTTTTGAAAGTGCGACGTGTGTTTTCGATTTTGTTTACGTCTAGAAGTTGTCGGGGGTCCCAAGCCCTTCCAGCTGGAACCCCTACCCCACCCCGGCTCCCTTCCAGCCCATATAGTAATCTCCCCCTCCGGCGCACGGTAGTTTTCGCTGGTAAACGGGGATAACTGGCTCTTATTGCTGGAACTCAAACTGCGAGAGTGCGTGGGTGGTAGCGCACAGCGTTGTGTGATTTGCAGCTATTTTTACACACCCCGCCTCAGAACATAGATATCGCGGTATATTAGGGGCGGTTTGAGTTTCACGCCCCGGGGGAGCAAAACATGAAACGTTTGCTGGGATTACTGCTGGTACTGGGAATGGTGGGCTGTGGCCCGCAGGATAGTGTGGTCGATGCGCTGGAGAAGTTGGGAGCCGGGATCGAGCGGAATGAACAGGGTGATGTTGTTGGAGTCTACCTCCAGAACACCCCGATCACCGACGCGGGTCTGGTACATCTGGCGGGGCTGACTAACCTGCAGACGCTCTCCCTCCGCGACACCCCGGTCACCGATGCGGGGCTGGTACATCTGGCGGGGCTGACCAACCTGGAGCATCTCAACCTCGACAACACCCAGATCACCGACGCGGGGCTGGTGCACCTTGCGGGGCTGACCAACCTGGAGGTGCTCCAACTCATCGGCACCCAAGTCACCGACGGGGGCGTCGCCGAACTACAGAAGTCGCTGCTGAACTGCAGGATAAGCCACTAACCGCATGCGGCAAAACGGGCGCCTGGGCTACACAACCGAAGGAGAAAAACATGAAACGTTTGCTGGGATTATTGCTGGTACTGGGAATGGTGGGCTGTGGGTCGCAGGAGGTAGTCGCTGATGCGGTGCAGAAAAGTACTCCTGACGAAGCCGTCGCCGCGCTGGAGAAGTTGGGAGCCAAGATCGAGCGGAATGAACAGGGTGATGTTGTTAGAGTCTACCTCTCCTTCACCAAGATCACCGACGCGGGGCTGGTGCATCTCGCGGGGCTAACCAACCTGACGGAGCTCTACCTCTCCGGCACCCAGATCACCGGTGCGGGGCTGGTGCATCTCGCGGGGCTGACCAACCTGAAGCAGCTCGGTCTCATGTACACCCAGATCACCGACGCGGGGCTGGTGCACCTCGCGGGGCTGACCAATCTGCAAGAGCTCTCCCTTCCCAACCAGATTACCGACGCGGGGCTGGTGCACCTTGCGGGGCTGACTAACCTGAAGACCCTCTACCTCTTCAACACCCAGGTCACCGATGCGGGGCTGGTGCATCTGGCGGGGCTGACCAACCTGCAGGTGCTCGGTCTCAGCGACAACCAGATCACCGACGCGGGGCTGGCGCATCTGGCGGGGCTGACCAACCTGCAGGCGCTCGGTCTCAGCGACAACCAGGTCGCCGACGCGGGGCTAGTGCACCTTGCGGGAATGACCAACCTGCAGGAGCTCCACCTCAACAGCACCAAGATCACCGACGCGGGGCTGGTGCATCTGGCGGGGCTGACCAAGCTGGAGATACTCAATCTTTTCGACACCCAAGTCACCGATGGGGGCGTTGCTGAACTAAAGAAGGCGCTGCCGAAGTGCAATATAGTGGGCCTCTAACCGCATGAAGCAAAACGATGAAAGACCGCTGAACTGGCGAAAAAGAAAAATATTTTAGGTCGTCGCCGAAAAAAGTATTCGCCGCGCAACTCATCGAGTGCGCCGCGCGCACCACTTAGTGCCATTCTAACAAAGCAAGTTGTGTAACCCTTCGCCGCTACTCCAAACAGCGGAAAATAAGGGGTGAACGGAACTCGCGGTGCACCAAACGAAATCACACGCTCTCACTCATGTGAAGGTCGAAACAATGCCCCCACATAGTTACGTTTTGAGTTCGTGATTTACGTTAGCGTTCGCTGTCATTCATCACACTGACATAAATGTTGAAAGCGCACGAAAAGAAACATTGACAAACGGATCCGAATCACTAAATTTGGCAGTAACAACTGAATTGTGGTTGTCATGCGAAAGTGGCTAGTCGCGTGGCGCCAGTGAGATTTAAGACGAAAAGGGAGAAGCATTTTGGATGCGCTCCCGTTTCGTCTTTTTTTTGTTCTTGATCAGAAGAGGCACACTTATGGAATCCAACCAGCCCACGAAATTAGTTTCACCCCAAGCCGTCGCAGAGTTTTTCAATGTGAGTCGCGCCACAGTTTTGAGGCTGACCCACCAGGAACGAATTCCCGTGACTCGGCTCACCGACAAAACTTTCCGTTACGACCTTGGCCAACTCCGCGACCTCTTCGGGAAAAATGTCTGACAAACTACTTATCAGCACGATTGTTGCCGCTCTTGAGAAATGGCGAGTAGACGAGCGCGCCAGCGGGGAAACCAAATCCCGTGAAGATGGTGACCTGCCGCTTTCGTACAACCAGGCAGATGCGGCGCGGCTGCTGGGGATTACAGCCACGGCACTGCGCGACCTACGTCTTAGTGGGCAAGTGGAAGGCGTGAAACTTGGGAAACGAGTCATTTACCCGAGGGAATCGCTGGAGCTGCTTTTGGAACAGAAGCGGAAGGAGGCACACACCCAGGAAGCCAATTCGAAGGGTGAAGGTGCCCCATGAACGGGAAAGCAGTTCGGATTGGCGAACTCATGAGGCAACATGAGGCAAAGTTGGGTCAGCGGGATGCGAGCTTGCTTGATTCCTTGCACAGGGCAGTTTGGATCAAGCTGCCGCTCGAGGTCATGCGTGACTGTGGTAGGGCGGTTCAAACCCTCGGTGGCATCCTGGCTGTTTCCACCAGAGAAACATTTCTCAATCAGACGGAAATCAGCCGTCACGCTGGTTTGCCACTCGGCACCCTGCGGAGACATCTGAAAACGCTTGATCGGCGGGAGTGGATTACCAACCAAGGCAGACAGCGAACGTCTCGAGGGTTCCTGCGTCGTACCGCCACACTTACCGTTACGGAAAAAACGCGGGAGGCGCGCAGGTTTTACGGCGTCTTGCCAGGTTGGGTATCCAGAGATCTAAAACTCCCCTGGTGCGCGCGTGCAATTCTTTCGGTATGGTTCGCGCGCCTAATGAAATTGAACGCAGCAAGGAAAAAAACCAATTACTACTACGACAGTCTTGAAGTATTCATCGAGGAAACCGGCGCTGACAAGTTTCATTTCCCCCTAAGTCTGCTCGAAAGAGAGACGGGGCTGGCACGACACTCGGTAATTAAAGCCAAACGTTGCCTGGCAGAGACTGGGATTATTCTTCTGTCAACAAACGGAAGTGAATCGGATTCGATGCTGCCGAATCTCGACTATCGGATACCCTGGTTTCCTTACTCAAACGAGTGAGTTATTCGCGTGAATGGTAGGGGTGCAAAACTGAACAACGGATGCAGGTCAAAGCTTGCAAAACTGAACGACGGAGGGTGCACAAATGAACGACGGCTGGTGCAAATCTGAGCANCGGATGGTGCAAAAGTGAANGCCCTNTATATCTTTAAAGNTTATCTCNAATTCTTATCTTTAAAACNTATCTAAAACACGCGAGTACGCGCGATTTGTGTGTGAGGTTTTTAATAACCAACGTCAAGATTGGATGACGGCATATGACTTCTAGAAAACAAAAGAAACCCAAGTCGGAGAAGCTGTGGATTCCTGCACACCTGCAGTTGCCGAACAACTTCGGTGACATAGAGAGAGGTCGTTTTCGAACCCAGCGGCAAATGGAATTGTGGACCGACCCGTGGAATATTTTGGAACGCGTGAGCTCGCAGGAGGCTAACTCCCGCGCAAACACAACCCGGCAGAACCAAAACCGGGGATTGTGAGACCGTGCGTTAGAAAGGATTCTCGCAAGCTTGACAGGATTATCGACGAAGCCTACCGTAAATGAAAAGCAGGTCGGGAAAGTGCGCGAACACTCGCCCGACCCTAACCAACTCGATGAACAAGCATCGTGTCGGCTTCTTTGGATTCTAGCCTTGTACAGCAAGGTTTTCTATCCACGGGTCGCCTTCTCGCTGCACCCAGCCACTGAAAGGTTCACACTATGAAAGCCTGGCTTTCCCAAGATTCGAAGCAGTTGAAGAAACACGGCGACAAGGCACCTTGGTCGGTTTGTTGGTACTACGAGGGGCGGCAACGCCCAAGTCAATCGGATCAAAATCGGCTGCCGAAAAGTACCGACGTCGAATTGAAGGTCAATTGGCGTCTGGTACCTATAAGTCTCCCAGCAAAATGACGTGGCAGGAGTTTCGGGAACAGTACGAGCGGGATGTTCTATCGAAACGGGCTCCCGGTACGAAACGTGAAGCAATCAATGCTTTTACACACTTCGAGAGGCTTATCAAACCAAAACTGCTGACCTCTATCAAAACCAGCACAATAGACCGATTTAGCTCACTGAGGATCACCGAAGACAGTAAACGCAACAAAGGACATTCGATAAGCCCAGCAACCGTCAACAAAGAATTGCGACAACTGAAAGCCGCTTTAAGGAAAGCGCGACGCTGGGGCTACATTGCCACCGCCCCGGATTTCGACTTCCTCCGTGAGCCTGAAAAGCTGATTGAGTTTATTGACACCGACCAGTTCACTCGGTTGTACGAAGCATGCGAATCCATGAAACGCCCCCGGGATTTCCGTTTCACTCCTGCCCAATGGTGGCGAGGCGTCTTGTGCGTTGGATTCCTGACAGGCTGGAGAATCGGGGAAATCCTGTCTCTTGCCTGGGAAGACGTGGATTTTGAGGCCCGCACCGCAATTACACGCTGGAGCAACAACAAGGGACGTCGCGACGGGATCGTGGATCTACACCCTGTGGTTGTCGACCACCTGCGGTGTCTGGTTGGATTCCACCAACTGGTCTTCCCCTGGCCCCACCATAAACGCACACTGTGGAGCGATTTCGAGCAACTGAAGCGTGTTGCAGGCGTGAATTTTTCCGGCGCATTTCACCGACTACGGTATGGATTCGCCACGCTGAATCAAGGCATGTACGAATTAAAAGTGCTGCAATCCATGATGCGGCACAAAAGCAGCCAGACGACCCAGCGGTACATGAATATTGAGACCCAGGTGAAGCGAACCGCCCAAAACCTGTTTGTGCCAGACGTATTGAAATCTGCTTCCAGCTAACCGGAATGTTGGGTATCTGCTGTGTCGCCCACTCCCGAATCGTCGTAAGTCTAATGAGGCTGCAGGGGCTCGAACCCTGGACCTACGGATTAAAAGTCCGTTGCTCTACCAACTGAGCTACAGCCTCCAAGCTGTTTTAACAGCTTGTTTTCCAAGTAATTTGCTACTCCACTTTGATGCGGCCGGTAACCGGGACGCGTGTTACTGCCTGCTGACCCCAGTTTCACCGCATGAACCACCCAATCCATGAGGACTGGCAGGTGTCGACACGAAACTGTTTTTCACCCTAAGATTCGTTACACGACCGCAAATTCTATCAAATCCACTGCCCAGCGAACATCCGCGAAGGGCCGGACCCGGTCACAAACTGATTTCGCGTTGAGTTACCCCCCGCACAAACCGAACAACACAACCAGATAATTCATCCGAATCAAATCCCGCCCGGCCAAGGGCTGAAGGATGCCCCCCCTTTCCGTTGCTGCGCAACATTGTTTCAACGCCGCAGCTTGATGCTGCTTCACAACACAGAATAAAGGATCGCCCCACGTCGGAGAAGAATTTTTGCAGTTTCTCTCCGGGCAGTTGGTGAGACAGGTAGAAAAACCGTGTCTGAAATTTCGGCCTATCACGAAGCGGGCCACGCTTTCATGGCGGTCCGTCTGGGCGCCCGCATCCGGACGATTACCATCGATCCCGCGTGGGACGACGGACCGGCGCGTTTTGGTGATGCACGGATCGAATGGCCAGCCGGGGAATGTAGCGATCGCGAACTCCGCGAAAAGATGGTCATGGTCGCGCTGGCTGGTGCCGTGGCAGAAATGATCTACAGTGGCCAGCCGTACCACCCGGGCTTCGTCGCTGAATGGGCTGCGGACTGGGCCCAAGCGTGGGAAGCATCAGCCCCACTTTATTCCGATGAGGTGATCAGGCTAAAACACCTGGAGGAGATCACGGTGCAACTTTACAAGACCATGGGGCGCGATGATCACTGGGCTGCTTTGGCCGCAATCGTGGATGATCTGCAGGCTCACGAAACGCTCGAAGGTGAACAAGTCGAGGAAATCGTGTCAGCGTGGCTGCCCTAGTGCGACATGCAATGCACTCGGCTGGGAGAGGGATTCTGTCAGGGTCGTTCACGCAGCCGCAGTTTTTTGTCAGTTATTATCGTTGCTCCCGCTGCAGCGAAACCCGTAGTAAAAAGTCGTGATGTTAACCTGGAAATGTGTGGTTCATCTGCGCGGAGGTACTTTTGGAGACACTGAAATGAAAGCCAAACACTGGGCGTTTGCCGCCACGACGCTCCTTTCCCTACTGCCTTGTGTAGCACAGTCGGATGGCGGATCGGACTGGCCGAGTTGGCGAGGATCGCAACGAAACGGCATCTCACGCGAGACGGCGTGGACATGGCAGTGGAAATCGGAGGGCCCCCAAGTTCGCTGGCGAGCCTCGGTCGGGGCTGGGTTTTCCTCTTTCGCAGTCGCCGCTGGTCGGGTCTACACACTCGGTAACACGGACGGCACCGACACGGTGTACTGCTTTGACGCCGAGACCGGGAAGATCCTGTGGCAACACAGCTATCCCTGCGACCCGCAACCGTTGTCCTACGAGGGTGGCCCGGCTGCCACGCCCGCTGTCGACGGAACGCACGTATTCACTTTCAGCAAAGGGGGTGACCTGTTCTGCTTCGACACCAAAACGGGTGAGGTCGTCTGGTCGAAAAAGTTCGAGCCCTGGCCGCAACTGCCGGACGACTGGGTAAACACCTGGCGCTATTCGGGTTCACCACTCGTCCAGGAAGAACGGTTGGTCATGAGTGTCGGGCAAGGCGGCCTGGCCCTTAGTAAAAAAGACGGCACTGTCATCTGGGAAAGCGCCGCCGGCCACCCGGGCTACTCGTCACCTGTTCCATTCCAGATTCCCCGAGGTGAGGCCATTGCGTTTTTCTCTGGCCACGCCGTCGTCGGCGCCCTGGCGGACACCGGCCACCAACTGTGGCGGGTGCCGTGGAACACGGAGTGGGATCTCAATGCGGCGGACCCTATCATTCACGGGGGAAAGATGTTTGTGTCTTCGGGAAACGGAGTGGGTTGCGCATTGTTTGATATCACCGTGGATCCACCGGTGGAACTCTGGCGAAATAAACACATCAAGAACATGATGAGCAGTTCCATCCTCTGGCAGGGGAACGTATTTGGATTCAATAACACCCACCTGGCGTGCATCTCCTGGGAAACGGGCGACCTGAATTGGAGGACGCGAGACGTGCGGAAAGGGTGTCTGGTTCTGGCGGCTGGAAAACTTGTTCTTCTGGGTGAGACCGGCAAACTGGTCATCGCCGAAGCCACCGAACAGGACTACAAACCGCTCGCCCAGGCCCAGATTCTCGACGGACGTTGTTGGACCACTCCGGTTCTGGCCGGAGGATGCATCTACGCCCGTAACGCGGAGGGGCAGGTCGTCTCGCTCGACGTGCGAACCGGCAAAGAGTAAAAGCCTCACCTGATATTCAAGTGCCCGGCATGTCCATTGTGCGAATCGAAAAATCTGCCGGTCGGCTCCAGTCCCAAGCGCCGGATCCTGGAAAAGGTTGGATGGGTCCTCTGCGGACAAGGCTCCTTTTTAAAACTTGAAATCGAACTCCGGGTCTATTTTTTGCTAAGTCGGGTTGGAAAATGCTGCCACAAACCCGACAATCGCCCGCAGTCGGTCAAGCCTCCAGTGGTAAACCTCTTTTGAAAAGGAAAAACAACATGAATGACAAACTCCCTGGCGCTGACAAAAAAATCAGTGCCGGAATTTGTGGAATTTTGTTAGGTGCCTTAGGGATACATCGTTTTATTCTTGGTGACACCAAGGGTGGAATTCTGCGCATCCTTATTACCCTTGTCACTTGCGGGGCCGGAAGCATCATTGGCTTAATTGAGGGAATCATCTACCTGACCAAGTCAGATGAGGATTTTGTCGAATTATACATCAACCAGAAAAAAGGCTGGTTTTGAGTTTGCCGTTGGTGTGGGAACCTCGACTGTTGGCAAACGGAACCGGTTTTCAGCGGTCGCACTCGGTGCCTGACGTTTCAGCAGAGAGATTTGCTGCATCAACTTCGGTCGTAGGGACGGACCAGGTTCAGCGCCTCCCGGTTAAGTTCCAGTCCAAAGCCCGGGGTCGTCGGAAGTTCGATGTAGCCACGATCCGGTAAGGGCTCGTTTTTGAACATGGAACCGAAGTTGGGTTCAATCTTGTCGGCTTGTTCGCTCATCATCATGAACTCGGCAAAGTTGATGTGGCTGAAAGCCATCGCCATGTAGTAACCGTAGACACCGCAGCCGTGCGGCACCACGGAGACCGCCTGCGCGCTGGCCAGGGCCACCACCTGGGCAAATTCCGTGGGGCCCCCCATCCACATCACATCGGGCTGTA
>PBTE01000225.1 GCA_002726515.1 Planctomycetaceae bacterium
CAAAAGAAAACGCCCAAGCCTTTGCGGGTTGCAGACTTGGACGACAGTGTGCGACGTAATGCATCGCCTTGCACAAGTAGCGGAGGAGGGACTCGAAGGGGCCCGGTTTTCTTCGGTAAAAGCACCCCTTTTCCATCACGATGGTGCAAAATCGGGTGCAGTGCCGGACGATCTGCTTGGGATCATCCAAGCCTGGCCTCACCTGGAAAGCGAAATTCGAGAGGCCGTTGTCGCACTTGTGAGAACGGGTTTTAAAGGGCCGAAAAACGATTCTTCTGGCAAATCATCACATTATTAGACCACCAGGGGCTGCTTAAGATGGCGTAGAGAAATAGCTCCCACCACTCTCTCGAATCTAGCTTATAAGTGACGACAAGAGTTCTTTGGCATCATCTCGTTTCCAGATCCATCTTGGCGGCTAAGACCCCTAGAGGGCCGGTTGGTGGGACGTATGGTGCGGGTTGCTTCCCGACTGGCTGGCTATGTCTGTCTATCTTTTATTCTTATCTCGACCCCTGCATGGAGACAACCCCCGAATTGGCCGGTTGCACTTTGTGTAAGCATCCGCTGCCCCAAAATGAGGCAGCCTTTTCACAAAAGACATGGTGATGAAAATGGATTCAGCTGTTGAAAGTCCCCGCTTTTCTATTTTTTAAAATCATCACTTCCATTCTATGTATCCAGGAAAATGATGCCCCCCCGTCTTCCAAAAAATTCGATTGTTTCTACTGCCACGCGATCGTAATGCACCGATCGATAAAACTTTTGGCACGAGTTTTGCGGATCATATCTTCCTAGCGGACTCGTTGCGGACTCGCATAAAAAGCGGGTCCCAATGTATACGGTGCAAGGGTGTAAGGGAGATCGGCAACGCGCGGCGAGATTCGCCTCTCTTTCCGAACCGGTTATCGGTCTTTTCGCAGGCGGCCTTTGGCAAACAACTGCGATAGGGCTGCGCGCTTGCGTCGCCATGATTCAGTCGCTATTGAAACGTGGTCGGCCAGACATATCCAGGGACGTGATGCATGGAACTTCAAAACAAGATGACCTCGCTCTGGAGCAACTTTTTTAAGGTGGCAATGCCCCAAATTCGAGCGTTCCACATGACGTGGTTTGCGTTCTTTGTCTGCTTTTTTGCATGGTTTGGCATTGCACCCTTGATGTCCGTGGTCCGCGACGAGTTGGGGCTGACCCGCTCGCAAATCGGCCTGAGCATCATTGCGTCAGTAGCAGCGACCGTCATCGCGCGGGTGTTCTTCGGCTGGCTCTGCGACCGCATTGGACCGCGACTCTCGTACACCTGGCTCCTGATCCTCGGTTCGGTTCCCGTAATGGCCATCGGCCTTGCGCAAGATCCCCTGACGTTTATTTTTCTTCGCCTCTTGATCGGTGTCATCGGAGCATCGTTTGTGATTACACAGTATCACACCTCGGTAATGTTCGCGCCGAATGTTGTCGGAACGGCAAACGCCACCACTGCCGGTTGGGGGAATATGGGTGGCGGCATAACGCAGCTCATGATGCCGCTGATTTTCACACTGTTTGTTGCAGGGTTTGGATTCGGTAGTGCCCTGGGATGGAGGCTGTCGATGTTAGCGGTTGGCATCGTCTGTTTGCTGATGGGGATTGCCTATTTCTTTCTCACGCAAGATACCCCGGATGGCAATTTTAAAGAGCTTCGCGCTGTCGGCAAGTTACCCAAGACAAAAATAGCCAAAGGCGCATTCGTTGAGGTATGCAAAGATCATCGCGTCTGGGCGCTTTCGCTAATCTATGGCTGCTGTTTTGGTATTGAGCTTACGATTTGCAACATCGCTGCGCTTTACTTCGCCGATTATTTCGAGTTGAGCCTGTTTTTGGCAGGCGCCATGGCGTTCTTGTACGGTGGCATGAATGTTTTTGCGCGACCGCTCGGAGGCATGATCAGCGATACTTTCAGCGGCAGGGTGGGGCTACGTGGCCGAGTGATGTGGCTATTTATGGTCCTGTTTTGTGAGGGGCTGACGCTGATGTTCTTCTCACAGATGCGGGTATTAACGCTCGCCATTCCGGCACTGATGCTGTTTGGGCTATTTGTACAGATGTCCAATGGGGCGACGTTTTCTGTTGTGCCCTTTGTCAACAACAAATCCTTGGGCACGGTTGCAGGCATCGTTGGCGCTGGCGGCAATGTCGGAGCGGTCGCTGCCGGCCTGCTGTTTACAGGCACTACGGCTTGGCCCACAGCGCTGTTGATTCTGGGTGGCTTGGTCACTGCCGCTTCGTTCTGCGTCTTCGCAGTCACTTTCTCACCGGAAGCCGAAACCGCCGCCCGTAAAGAATATTCCCGCGCTCTCGCCAAACGGGAACAGAACAAGGACGCTGCTGGACTTCTAGCTGCCTGACCCACAGTAACGCGATCGGACGGAAGTGGATGATGCCGACAATCACAGATGGTCACAACGATGCACTAAGTCGATTTGCCGATGACTTGCTCGACGAGCAGCAGTCCCTTTCGGCCGCTGGTCGGTTTGCACAAACGCACCAGACCAACAGCGTGCCAGCGGAGGCAAAATACTATCGCGACCTCCTTCCACTTACTGCACCTCCGGCGGGGCAACAATACGCTTTTGAAGTCGACCTCGAAATCTGTTCCGGGTGCAAGACATGTGTTGCCGCATGCCATTCGCTCAATGCCTTGGAGGAAACGGAGCTATGGCGCAACGTCGGTCAACTTATCGGTGGAACGAGCGAGTCGCCGTTCCTGCAGCATGTCACGACTGCATGTCATCACTGCATTGAGCCTGCGTGTCTTGTAGGTTGCCCTGCTGAGGCTTACGAAAAAGATCTCTCCACCGGTATTGTGCAGCACTTGAGCGATCAATGTATTGGCTGTCAATACTGCACACTTAAATGTCCTTACGATGTACCCGTGTACAGCAAGTCGAAAGGGATTGTCCGTAAATGCGACATGTGCCATCAACGATTGGAGGTTGGCGAAGCACCTGCCTGCGTTCAAGGTTGTCCTAATCAGGCAATTCGCATTCGGCTCGTAGACAAGCAAACTCTTCTAGACGAGAGCGAGGCAACCCAGTTTCTGCCCGCGGCACCGGAACCCGGTTACACCGTCCCCACTACGATTTACAAATCGAGCCGTCCGCTCCCTCGTAACGCGCTGCCGGCAGATTATTTCTCGGTCCAGCGGGCGCACGCCCACCTGCCACTCGTCTTCATGCTTGTGTTCACGCAGATGTCGGTGGGGGCATTCCTTGTGGAGCAGGTGATGTATTCCTACTTTTCGTTGTTTCGCGAAAACATCGCCACATCGGTTCGTCCGCTGCATTTGAGTGCCGTACTCGTCTTGGGATTGTTGGGTATTGGGGCCTCTGTATTTCATTTGGGGCGTCCGATGTATGCGTTTCGGGCCCTGCTTGGCCTGAGGACATCCTGGTTGAGTCGCGAAATACTCGCCTTCGGTATTTTTGCCGCTTTTTCAGTGGCGTACGTGGTTTGTGCATTTGTTGATTTCTTCCCCCCATCGTTTTCCAAAAATTGGGAGGCAGGTCTTGGAGTGGCTGCCTCTGCAACCGGCATTGTGGCCATTTTCTGTTCCGTCATGATCTACGTCGACACACGACGACCCTGTTGGAGTTTGTCTCTCACTGCCGCAAAGTTCTCATTGACCGCCTTGATCCTCGGCATACCAATCTCGCTTCTGATCTTGTTGGTGGGAGCGGCCACCTCAAACGAGGTGACGGTACATTTTGTCATGCGCCAATACGGGTGGACACTCTGTCACATCCTGCTGTTTGCTGTTTTGGCAAAATTTTGCCTGGAGGGGGGTATATTGATGTACCTCAAGACCCGGCAATACACGCCCCAAAAGCGAAGCGCCCTGTTGATGGTCGGGCCGCTCGGTATCGTCGCCTTGCGCCGATTTTTCTTCGGGATTGTCGGTGGCATCATTATGCCACTCCTGCTGGCGACCGAGGGAAACTTCTCCGATGCGTATCATCCGCTGTTTGTTGGCCTGATGACGCTCCTGATGCTCGGCCTGCTGACAGTTGGCGAGTTGCATGAAAGGCATTTATTCTTCGCCACTTCCGTGTCCACCAGGATGCCGGGGGCCTTCACGACATGAGCACAAAGACTCGCCAGCGACCGACCCGGACCAATACGGTCTGGCGAGCATTCGACGGACCTCTAACGCGGGAACTGGTACTCCAGCCAAGTACGTTCGGGCTCTCGCAGGTGCCCGCCGCGCTACAGCCCGATGCCACGACCGGAACGGTGTGCGGATTTTGCTCGATCGGCTGTAGCCTCAACATTCACCTCCGCAGCGGCGAGGCAATCCATCTTACTCCTGCGGCCGATTCTCTCGTGAATTTTGGCATGGCCTGTCCCAAGGGCTGGCAGGCGCTGTCGGTACTCAAGTCGGCCGAGCGTGGCACAACACCACTCATGCGAGGTGGAAGAGGATACAAACCGATCAGTTGGCCGGAGGCGACAGAATCGTTTTGCCACCGCATTCGGGAAATCCAGGCCCGTCATGGCCGAGAGTCGGTTGCCTTCCTGAGCACCGGCCAGATCACGACCGAAGAGATGGCGTTGCTCGGTGCGGTGGCCAAGTTCGGCATCGGCATGGTGCATGGGGACGGCAACACCCGCCAATGCATGGCATCGTCCGTCGTTGCCTACAAAGAGGCATTTGGTTTTGATGCCCCCCCGTATACCTACTGCGATTTTAAAGAGTCGGACGTGATTGTGTTGGTCGGCTCCAATCTCTGCATCGCCCACCCGATCCTCTGGCAGTGGGTGCTGAGCAATCCACACCGGCCACAAATTATCGTTCTTGATCCGCGGCGGACCGAAACGGCGATGGCAGCAACGCAACATCTTGCGCTTCAGCCAAAATCTGATCTGGCACTGCTCTATGGCCTTGCGCACATCCTCATCCGGGAAGATTGGATCGACCGGGAGTACATCGAGGAGCACACCAACGGCTTCGACGATTTTCGCGGACACCTCGCCCGATTCGGACCCGAAAG
Source organism: Planctomycetaceae bacterium (assembly GCA_002726515.1). Classification (GTDB taxonomy): domain Bacteria; phylum Planctomycetota; class Planctomycetia; order Pirellulales; family Pirellulaceae. Next base: position 5,028 of record PBTE01000225.1, read on the forward strand.
CGTCGCTTCTCTCACTGGTATTGACGCTGAGACGTTGCACGAAGTTGCCAAGATCATCCATGAGGGTGCGCGGGTGTCGTTTTGGTGGACCATGGGCGTCAACCAGAGCTACGAAGGGGTCCGCACCGCCGAGGCGATCATCAATCTGGCCCTCATGACTGGCAACATCGGTCGGCCCGGTACCGGCGCAAATTCTCTCACCGGTCAGTGCAATGCGATGGGTTCGCGACTGTTCAGCAACACTACCAACCTGCTTGGCGGGTTTGAGTTTACAAGCGAAATGCATCGCCGAAAAGTTGCTGACATCCTCGGCATGGATGCGGCGCGGATCCCTGACCGGCCTAGCTGGTCCTACAACGAAATCATCGAAGGCATCCTGAGTGACAAGATCAAGGGCCTCTGGATCATCGGCACAAATACGGCCCACTCCTGGATCAATCAGAATACGTGCCACGAAATTCTTGACCGGTTGGACTTTCTTGTGGTTCAGGACATGTACTCGACGACCGAAACCGCGCAGCGCGCCGACCTCTATCTACCTGCGGCGGGTTGGGGCGAAAAGGAGGGAACCTTTATCAATTCCGAGCGGCGCATCGGGCTGGTTAAGAAAGTCGCCTCGGCACCCGGGCAGGCCCTGAGCGATTTTGCCATCTTTCGCCTGATCGCGGACTCTTGGGGCTGCGGTGCGATGTTTGCCACTTGGAGCGACCCGGAAGCGGTCTTTCACAAGTTGAAGCAACTTTCCCGTACTCAGCCATGCGACATCACCGGCATACGCGATTACCAAATGATTCACGAACAGGGCGGGATCCAGTGGCCATTTCCTGAGGGGAATCCTGATGCGATGAGTGACGGCCCGTTGAACAGCCAACGGCGATTGTTTGTCGACGGCAAGTTTTACCACCCCGATGGCCGGGCAAGATTCCTCTTTGAGATGCCGCGCGAGATGCCGGAACGTCCGAGCAACCGCTATCGGTATCTGTTGCTCACCGGTCGGGGTACTGCAGCACAGTGGCACACACAAACGCGCACGGCCAAATCGGCAGTCCTCCGCCAGCTCGGACCCCGGAAAGTGTATGTGGAAATCAATCCGCTAGATGCCCGTCGCGAGGGGATCCGGCCAGATCAAGAGGTGATTGTCGAGTCGCAGCGCGGCCGCCTCCGCGCGAAGGCACTCGTAACGCCCACCGTGCAGCCGGGACAGGTGTTTATCCCCATGCATTACGCCACCACCAATAAACTCACCCACGCTCACTTCGATCCCTATTCAAAACAACCTTCGTATAAAGATTGTGCGGTCTGCGTCCGCCGGTACGAGCCCTGGGACGACGTATAAGGAAGACAAAAACATGACGAATGCAGCCAAACAAACAGTCGTGGTTATTGGCAACGGCATGGTGGGCCACCGCTTTGTCGAAAAGTTGATCGANTACGACCGGGCTAATCAATATAACATCGTCACGTTCTGCGAAGAGTCGCGGGCGGCGTATGATCGCGTTGGACTCACGTCCTTCTTTGCCCATCGCAATGCCGAAAAGCTGATGATGGCCCGTCTCGACTGGTATCAAAAACACGCCGTCGAGATTCACATCGGCGATCGAGCAAACGAGATTGATCGAAAACGACGGATCGTAACGTCAGACAATGGGGCCTCGATCCAATACGATTATGTCATATTTTCCACCGGTTCATACCCATTTGTACCACCGATCGAGGGCATTGGGAGGCCTGGCGTCTTCGTCTATCGCACCATCGAGGATCTGGAAAAGATCATCGCCTACGGTGCGGATGTCGGGCGTTGCGCCGTTATGGGTGGCGGCTTGCTCGGACTCGAAGCGGCCAAAGCGGCGTACGACCTCGGCCTCGAAACGCATGTGATTGAATTTGCCTCCCGGCTGCTNCCNCGTCAGGTGGACGATGCCGGNTCCAAAATTCTNGTGAAGAGAATTGAAGCACTCGGCGTCCAGGTCCACCTCAACAAATCCGCCCAGCAAGTNATCGGNAAGACANGCGTCGANGGGATAACTTTTGCCGATGGNCAGTCGCTCGAAGTCGATATGATTATCGTTTCGNCNGGCATTCGACCCCGCGATGAACTCGCACGCGACTGCGGAATTGCGGTNGGCGAGCGTGGTGGTGTGGCGGTGAATGATTATCTACAGACCTCCGACGACGATATCTACGCCATCGGCGAGGTGGCACTGCACAACGGCNTGNTCTATGGGCTTGTCGGCCCGGGCTATGAAATGGCTCAAATCGTTGCAGCGAATCTTTGCGGCGACGACCGCCAGTTCACGGGAACGGACTTGTCGGCCAAGCTAAAGCTGATGGGTGTCGATGTTGCCAGCTTCGGCAACTACGAAGCGGATGCCTCGCAGNCCCAATCGCTGNTTCTTGAAGACCCCTTCGCCAACATTTACAAAANGCTCCTGTTTGATCTTGAGGGCACGCATTTACTCGGAGGCATTCTCGTTGGCGACGCCACTGATTACAGTACGCTCGCAATGCTGGCCAAGGGGGNACTACCGCTACCCTGTTCACCAAGTGAGCTGATCGGGATCGGCGGCTCCATCTCCGCGGCATTGGGTGGNGCCGATGCAATCTGTGACGATGCCCAGGTCTGCTCCTGCAACAACGTGAGCAAAGGAACAATCTGTGCAGCNATTACAGAAGGAAACCTTACATCGCTTCGCGACGTCCAGTCANGTACCAAGGCAGGTACGGGCTGCAGCGGNTGNNTGCCATTGGTCGGCGATATCTTTCGCAAAGAAATGACCAAAGCGGGCGTTGTGATCAACAACCACCTCTGCGAACACTTCTCCTATACGCGGCAACAACTCTTTGAAATTGTCAAAATCAACAAGATCAAAACGTTTGGTGCTCTGATTGCTTCGCATGGCACGGGCAGTGGTTGCGAAATCTGCAANCCGACAGTCAGCTCTATTTTCGCCAGCCTGTGGAACGAAATGATTTCNGATCCGGAACATCATACNCTACAGGATACGAACGACCGTTTNTTAGCCAANACACAGCGTGGGGGACTCTACAGNGTGGTCCCACGTATNCCGGGNGGTGAAATCACACCGGACAAACTGATAACGATCGGCCGTGTCGGCAGGAAATACAGNCTCTANACNAAAATTACTGGCGGACAGCGGATCGATCTTTTCGGCGCGCAATTGCATCANCTGCCAGATATCTGGGAAGANCTNATCGAAGCNGGCTTCGAGAGNGGNCACGCATATGGCAANTCGGTNCGGACCGTNAANAGTTGTGTCGGCGCGACATGGTGCCGTTATGGCGTTCAGGATAGCGTCGGCTTTGCCATCCGTATCGAAGAACGCTATCGCGGCATCCGCGCACCGCACAAGATCAAATTTGCTGTCAGCGGTTGTATCCGCGAGTGTGCCGAAGCGCAATGCAAAGATGTCGGCCTGATCGCTACGGACAACGGCTACAACCTCTACATCTGTGGCAACGGGGGGGCGAGGCCACGACACGCCAATCTTTTAGCCGCCGATNTCGATGAACCGACTGCAATTCGTTACATCGACCGCTTTTTGATGTACTACATCTTCACNGCNGANAAGCTCACCCGCACCGCGGCGTGGCTTGAGAGGATGGAAGGNGGCATCGCNCATTTGAAAGAAGTCATCCTCGAGGACAANCTCGGTATTTGCGANGAATTGGAGCNGCGGATGCAGCNNTTGGTCGCCACCTATAAATGCGAGTGGAAAGAAGTTGTCAACGATCCTCTCCGTCGCCGCATGTTCCGGCAATTTGTCAACACCGATGAAAGTGAACCGACGATCGAAATNATCGACGAACGCGGCCAGCACCGCCCCGCNNATTGGCCGAAANNTNGCNCAGCGGCNCANGAATCCCAGAAGTTCCGAATATCCTCCTCAANCGGNCAATGCGACNACGGCATGGGCGCCTCGNCTGGAAGCAGCAATGGTCAAAAGACCAATGGGAAACAGAAGANAAACGGAAACNGCCNCCTNGGNACGCGGTGGGTCAAGGTCGGCCTGGTGGCCGACTTTCCAAGCGACGGTGGCGCNACGNTCAAATACGGGAACGTACAGATTGCCGTTTACAATTTTGAAAGTCGTGGAGAGTGGTACGCCTGCCAGAACATGTGCCCCCACAAAAACACATTCATTCTCTCGCAAGGAATCATCGGCACCGCCGCAAAAACACCCAAGGTGGCTTGTCCGATGCACAAAAAAACATTCTCGCTCCAATCCGGAAAATGCCTCTCGGGCGAGGACCTCTGCGTCAAAATCTTTCCCGTGAAAGTAACTGCCGATGAGGTATGGCTCAAACTCCCCCCAGAGAAGCAACTCGATGCCCTTCTGGCAACGGAGATGCATATCTTTCCATTCGGGAGGCTGCCGATTACCTGAAAATTTCGGATCGGACCTTATACAAGTGGCGACAAAAAGGGTTGCCAACGTATCAGCAAGGTGGAGTCATTAGGTTTCTTCGGAAAGAAATCGACGCGTGGCTGGCGGAACAGAGAAACTCGCCAATAGTCTAGTTTTTGTTGTAGAGCACGAATGGATCGTTGCGCAAACTGTTTAACGGAGGATATAACGATGGCAAGTTTGATTTGTACATCCAAGGGCTACAAAACGATTCAATACAACTGTCCAATTGACGATTCAAAACGACCGAAATTTCTTTGGGAAAGATGACACGAAAACAGGCATTGTCGATAAAAATACACGTGGAACAGTTGATCGCCGCATGTCGCACGGGGTTTCCAGTGGACCCTGACACGCAAGAGTGGGTCCGCGCTCAATTGTCGTCCAACACGAATTTGATCTGTCGTCTCTCTCAACTCGGACTTGTTGAGGCTCCTCAATCGTTGAGCCTGGGACAGTTCCTGTCCGACTACATCCACAAACGCTCCGACCTGAAGGAGCTGACGAAAAGAAAACTCCAAACAACAAAGAAATATCTGGTAGCGCATTTCGGGAAGACGTTACCCCTTGGTGCTATTACCCAAGGTATGGCGGATGACTTTCGTCTCCAGTTAATAGGTGAAGGACTTTCCGATAACACTGTCCGAAAACACTCTCAAATCTGCAAGCAGTTTTTTACTGACGCAGTCCGTCATCGGTTGATTGATGAGAACCCGTTCGCTGACCAACCTGCCACAGGACGGCCAAATCCCAAGCGACAGTATTTTGTGTCGCGTGAAGACGCTAGTCGCTTAATGAACTATTGCCCTGATCTAGAGTGGAAACTCATCTTTGCCCTTTGCCGATACGGTGGACTACGCTGTCCTTCTGAGCTTGTCTTGCTTCAGTGGGAGCATATTGACTGGGAGACAAGTCGCATATTGGTTCATTCCCAGAAAACAGAACACCATCCAAATGGAGCGACTCAAATTGTTCCCCTGTTTCCGGAACTACGGGACCTACTGCGTGATGCGTTTGAAATCGCTGAAGAGGGAGCGGTGTTTGCACTGCCAAGTTATCGTAGTCCTTCGAAGAATTTTCGTACGCGAATGCTCAAGATTATCAAACGAGCAGGATTGAAGTCTTGGCCAAAGCTCTTTCAGAATTTACGAAGCACCAGGCAAACAGAACTTGAGGAAGAATTCCCGACTCACGTGGTTTGCAGTTGGATGGGAAACAGCGAATCCGTTGCACGGAAGAATTATTTACAAGTCACCGAGGACCACTATGACCGTGCCATCACGATGGTGCAAAAACAGGTGCAGAAGGCAGCCGAAGGGGGTGGAAATGCACCGAATCAGCAGGAACAGGCGCTGGCGATAAACAGTGCAAAAACGAACAAACCCCGCGAAACACGGGGTTTGTTGTTCACCGGTGCTACTTGTGCAACGGGTGCAGTAGCGGAGGAGGGACTCGAAGCAGGTGTGAATTTCCGGGGAAAAACGTACACTCTTGCAATTGCTGGGGATTCACGGGGGATAATTCGGGCGGAGCAGCTGTGATTCGCAAACGACGATACCAAGGCAGCCATCATGGCGATCACCCGGTCTTTCGAGTAGCGCCGACGAGCCCACCCGACATTACCACAAAGGTTCTTGCCGGCCAGCAACAGGCCTACGCTGACCGGTTCGATTCCGACAGCAGCGATGTTGCGACCGGCGCCGTCTGGCACTGGGTCGGTGACAAGGCAGCGATCCGGGGAGTCTTCTGGAAACTGGAGAGGCCCTACCAGGAGTGGTCTCCGTAAGTAATCCTGCAAGCGACCCAGTCGAGCGTCAGATGCGACCCGTCATCATCGGTCATTTGATCGCTGGTCTTCGCGCGTCCTAACGAGCGAATCCAATTCGTCGACACCGACAATCCAGCCGCGACACGACGCCGTGGCACAATGGCAGGGAACGGCAGAGATTGCGGGCCAGTTGTAGTCGATTGTCAACTCTTCGCCGGGCCAGATGTCGCGTAGCGCGATCAAGTACATCGGGGCCACATCTCCATTCATCCCGTCATCGTCGAACCGGTCGAACTCACAATTCGGTTCGCAACTATGGTTCAAATATCGGAACGGTGCATACGGTTCCAACTGAGTTCGGTCGTCAATTTCAAATGAATACCTGGACCCGCTCGGGCAATTTTTGACGACGTCGCCGGTGATCTCACCGATGACCGCGGTAGCCGGATAACTGCGTTCCGAAAAAACGCCCTTGCCCACAGGTGTCTCACCGATGGATACCGAATCGCCTCGATGGACCGACGTGCTCCCGTTATTCGGCATCAATTTTTCTGATTCTGATAGGAATTCTAATCGCACCAACCCCAAATCGAAGTAGCGATGTTTTTCCGCAAGTGGCTAAGACAAGAATCATCTTCCTTTGTCGGTGCCGCCAGGGTTTAACAAGTAGCGGAACCGGGACTCGAAGGCCCGACACGAGGATTATGATTCCGCGGGTGACCCCCGAAAACCCCGACAAAAACACGCATTCTGAAAACAGCGCAGCTTCTGGCGCAGCAGTTGGTCTTGCAAATGCACCGGCTGACCCCGATCTACAGGTGATCATCGAAACCTGGGCTGATCTATCCAAAGACACCAAGGCAGCCATTATGGCGATCACCCGGTCTTTCGAGTAGCGTTCCCAATATTCCCACAAACGTTCTTCCTGTCCAA
>PBTE01000018.1 GCA_002726515.1 Planctomycetaceae bacterium
GGAAGACGAGCCGGGTTGGGAGGTCCAATTACGCCTCGCCGGTGGTGGGGCACGTGGCGGGTCGTGACCAGTTGCTGATCAGTGGGCTCGACATGCTGGCGAGTTATGACCCGGCAAGCGGCAAGCCATTCTGGGATGCACCGGCCATTTCGATGCAGACTTCGGGCACTCCGGTTTGGGAAGGGGACCTGGTATTTGCCGCGGGCGGTTACCCTGTCGGAAACGCGGCGGGGGTTCAAGCGGATGGGTCGGGCACAATCGCCTGGACGAATAACCACCGAATCTTCGAACAGTCCCTGTTGGTCTACCAGGGACATGTCTACGCCGTCAACGATTCGGGGATTGCGCTGTGTTGGGAATCGCGCACGGGACGGGAGGTCTGGAAGCAGCGTTTGAAGGGGCCGTTCAGTGCCTCGCCTACCCTCGTTGGCGACAGGATCTACCTTTGCAACGAGCTGGGGACGACCTGGGTCTATCGCGCGACCCCTCGAGGATACGAACAGCTCGCCGTCAACCAGTTAGGTACGATGGTGTTTGCCTCACCCACCATTTGTGGCGGACAGATTTTTTTGCGGGTGGCCAGCCTGGTGGATCAAGAGCGAAGAGAGAGGCTGTACTGCCTCGAACAGTTGGCCGATCGTTGATCGCTGTGGGCCAGGTCGTTTGTACCAAGTTCGCTTTCCGGGCGGAAAGATTGCTGAAAGAGCCACTTGAGCCATGGCCGCTCCCGGCGGAAAGTGTTAGTCGTCAGGTTGTGTCCGAGACAATCGAATCCAGTCGCCATCTCGACGAGCAATGACCGGACCGGGCAACGTGATTTGTGTGGGTGGGCCAGCCTCTACGGTGACCAGGGCTGCGAGTTGATGCCACTGCTCGAAGCCCATCGATTGCAGTGGCCAACTCTGTTCGCGCCAGAGGTAGTGAAATAACTCACGCACCAATAGCGGATGAGCAATTTTTAAAGGGGACACATTGATCTGACAGGAGTTTTTCCCGGCTTCTACCTGGCACTGTTCGAATAGCCGGGTGACCGTGTCTTCGATGACGCTCCAGGTTTCTCCCGATAGCTGGCCCAGTCGCAGTAAAGCCTGGCTGACCTGAGAGTTATATTGCCCAGCCAACTCTGGTAACAAATGGTGACGAATTTTGTTGCGTTGATAATGCACCTCATCGTTACTTGAGTCATGGCAGTAGGGCTGTTCCAGAGATTCCAGGTAGGTCTCGACTTCGCTCCGCCGGACGTCGAGCAGAGGTCGCAGGAGAGAGACGGCCGGTCCCAGACGACGCACGCGGGGGATGCCTCGCAAGCCGGAGATTCCCGTGCCCCGGAAAATGCGGTAGAGAATGGTTTCGACCTGGTCGTCTGCCGTGTGGGCTGTAACAACAAAACGGGCGCCAAGCTTTTCGGCAGTTGCCTGGAGCAGGTCGTATCGGGCCTGACGAGCGGCTTCCTCAATTCCGTCTCCACGCTCTTGAGCCATTGTTCTGACATCCGCCCGGAGCGTGTGAACGGGAAGATTTATGGAGTCAGACAGTTGCTCGACGAATTTCTGGTCCGCATCTGCAGCAGTTCCACGTAATTGATGATTGATGTGCACAACGTGCAGCGTGCCTGTTCCGTCCTGTTTCAAAGCGACGAGTCCACGGAGCAAAGCCACGCTATCGGCACCACCGGATACGGCAATCACCACGGAGATATCTTGCCAATCTTCCCGGGGCCAACTGTGGGACAGTCTGCTTTCAAAAGGGTGCCAGTTTGCCATGGATGGAGACTCTGTAGGACTTTAGGACTGTTTGCTGGTAGGAGCGGGGAAGCGGGTGCCATTCACGCAGGTGCCAATACAAGACAACAAGTCGCTTCAAAATTGTGAATTTATCTGTTTGTTTTCGTCGTCCTATGGTCCACGGTCTGACTGATGGGTTGAGAAACGCAAAGTCTTCCAATTTGCTGCAGTTTCACATCACTCGCCCGTTCTTCCCCAATTACCACTCGAAGGGCTGTGAGGGCGAACTCCTGCAGGCAGATATCCGTTGCAGTTTGGCCAGACTCTGCTACTATATTAGCCTTGAGGATGTTGTGGGGGCAGTCGGGTAGGGAGTAGGACCTTTGCTACCCCGGTCCCAGCCCCCACGTTATACGGTTGCAGATGAGAATCTGCGGCGAGATGAATCGACGAAGTCGTTTTTTTCGAGAGTTCGTTCGATGAGAGAAAAAGATCAAATCGCAAAATGTGAGTCAGAATTGTACGCCCTACCGGGAAACGAAGGGCTGGTTCAACGTCTGTTGGCTATCCTTATTCGGTATTTGCTCAAAATCCACCCTGCTGCGTTGCAACTCCTGCAACCGGTACCTGTCCAGACAGTTGGCACCAGCTTAGGTCGTTGTCAACGGAGTTGGGTGGTGGCCAGCAGGTTTGAATGGCTTTATTTGGGCTGCATTCTGAAGAATGCGAGGCTTGGTTGTCTGGGGTTTGTTGGGAACTCCCGGGTGACCGCAGGTTGAGCGATGTCAATTGGCGGTTGTATGCAAGCGTTGTACAGCACGGACGTTTTAGAGAAACGTCATTTCACGCGGCATCGACTGAGCTTGGCCAGGGTCTCGCTGGGCGTCAATGGAAAGACGCTTTCACTCTCTGAGCGATAAGAACTTCTCGAAACGGACGGTGCGGAGGGGTGCCTCCCTTCTGTTCGGTCATCTCGTCGCGTTTCCGCCAGTCGCCTGGACGGACCGTCTGGATTCTGTTGGTGCCGGAAATGTGGAGGGAGTGTGATCCGTGAATGATGTTACGATTCTAATCATCACCGCCGCGGCGTCGGCCGTATTGGCGGGATTGCTGGTGAAATATCTCGACCGGTTGCGGCGGAAAGATGCTGAGACCGAAGCTCGCGTGATCTTGGAGCGGGCTGAACGGGAGGCTGAAAACCGACGGAAAGAGTCGGAGTTGGAAGCCAAGGAGGAGATGTTGCGTCAGAGGTCTGAGACGGAAAAGGAACTCACCAAGAGCCGTGACGAATTGCGCGAACGAGAAAGACTGGTACACAAACGCCAGGAGACAATGGAGCAGCAGGCGGAACACTTAGGTAAACAGGAGCGGATGGTTGAGAGCACGCAGAGACGTCTTGCGGAGAGGATCGAAGACACGAATCGGCGCAATGAAGAATTGAGTAAATTGCTCGACATTCAGCGGCAAACTTTGCATGAGGTGACCGGGCTTAGCAAAGAGGAAGCCACATCACGACTTCTGGAATTGTTGGAACAAGAATTGACGCAGGAAACGGGAGCGGTCATTTCCAAGCATGAAAAGAAGATTGCCGAAGTCACTGATGTCAAGGCACGTGAGGCGTTACTGGTGTCCATGCAACGCTACGCTGCGGCTCATACGGCTGAGCACACGACCAGCACGGTGGACATTCCTAATGATGAAATGAAGGGTCGTATCATTGGACGTGAGGGTCGCAACATCCGGTCATTTGAAAAAGCGACGGGAGTGGAAGTGATCATTGACGACACGCCTGGAGTCGTCATCGTGAGCGGATTTGATCCGGTACGTCGCGAAGTGGCGCGGATGTCTCTCAATAAACTCATCGCTGATGGAAGGATTCATCCATCGCGAATCGAGGAAATTGTCGCTGAAACGCTCGAAGAGATGGAACAGACCATTCAGAAACAAGGAGAAGGGGCGGCTCAGGAAACAGAAGTTCATGGCCTGCATTCGCGTGTTCACTACATGTTGGGGCGCCTCCATTTTCGAACCAGTTACAGCCAGAATGTCTTGCGTCATTCCATTGAGGTTGCTTACATGACGGGGATGCTGGCCGAGATCATCGGGTTGGATGGAATGCTGGGCCGACGTTGCGGCCTGTTGCACGATATTGGTAAAGCGGCCGACCACGAAATTGAAGGCGGCCATCCGAAGATTGGAGCGGATCTGTTGAAGCGTCATGGGGAAGGGCCGGAAGTCGTACATGCAGCGCTGGGGCATCATGACGAGATCCTGACCGAACATCCCTACACGATGTTAGTGGCGACAGCCGATGCCTGCAGTGCATCACGCCCCGGCGCCCGGCGTGAAACACTTGAGCGATACATCAAACGCATGGAAGAGTTGGAGACGATCGCGAAGGGGTTTGGAGGCGTCGACCAAGCCTTTGCCATTCAAGCCGGACGCGAACTGCGCGTTATTGCCAGTTCGAAGCAGACCGATGACAACTCTGCTGCCAAGATTGCTCGTGATATTGCCCAGGCTTTTGAGGAACAGTTGACCTATCCAGGAGAGATCAAGATTACCGTGGTTCGAGAATCCCGCTTCATGGAGTTGGCGAGGTAAGTTGTGCGAATTCTCATGATCGGTGACATTGTGGGCAAGCCAGGCCGGCAGATCGTGGTGAAATCTCTGGCTCATGTGCGACAGCGTGAAGGTGTCGACGTCGTGGTGGCGAATGCCGAGAATGCAGCTGCCGGCTCGGGGATCACAAAAGCCATTTATCGGGAACTGATTGATGCGGGTGTGGATTGTGTCACGCTGGGAGATCACATTTATCGCCGTTCCGAGATCATCCACGTCCTCCAGAAGGAGAGCAATATTTTAAAACCCGCGAATTATCCGGAATCCTCTCCTGGAAAAGGTTGGACGGTCATCAACACTCCGGGAGGCCGGAAGGTCGCGGTGGTGAGTCTGATGGGACGTGTTTTCATGAAGCCCGTCGACTGCCCCTGGCAGGCGATCGATCGCATACTCGGAGAATTACCGACCGAAATCAAGGTGATACTGGTCGATTTTCACGCGGAAGCAACCAGCGATAAGCAATTGATGGGACGTTATCTGGATGGGCGAGTAACGGCCGTGTTAGGGACTCACACGCATGTGCCGACGGCAGACGAATGTGTATTCTCCGGGGGAACAGCATTCCAATGTGATCTGGGAATGACAGGGCCTTATGACAGTATCTTGGGCCGCAAGATTGAACCGGTCTTAGAGACAACTCGCAGTTTTTGTCCTACCACCTTTGACGTGGCATCCGGAGATGTGCGTTTGAGTGGAGCGATATTGGAAGTCGACCCGTCGACGGGGAAAGCGACTGGCATTCGCCGTTTGGTCATTCGGCAGGACGAAGTCGACGAGTGGCTGAAATGATGTTGCCCCCACCATACCCAAGCGTTATTCTTCTTCCCTGCTGTCGATCATGAGTTCCCGGCAGGCACATCAACCAAAGCTTATCTGCTGTTAACCGCTTGGCCTTTTGGGATCAGTGCTCTTGCTGCTGGCATTGCTGGTGAAGCAGGCTGTTTGAATGCCGATCCTCGTGAGCGGGGAACCTGTCGGTGGTGAAGATTTGTCCCGTGTACACTTCCAGATCTTGCCAGAATTTCCTGTCTCCTGTATGGCTTGACGGCAGTTTGGCGCTATTTTGTGTAGCGGACGGATTCATTGTCGACGTCGGACTCCCGAATGACGGCTTTACGAGAAGACGTGGCGGTGTCTGCAACTTCGAATTCGAAGACTTTCCTAGAGAGGTAGGGCGATGGAACGCATCTTACATCGATTCATTCGGTTGGCTCTTCTATGGGTCGCTTTGCTGGTACCGTCTTCCGGTTGTGTGGGAATGGCTTCCTTCCTTCTCTATGCTTGGAAGGGGAATACAGTCCCGGCAAAATTTGAGAATCTCGTTGAAAAGAAAGTGGCAGTGGTATGTGTATCGGACACCAATATGTACACGTCGGAGTTGGCGACAGGCGTATCAGTGATTTTGGCGCAAAAGGTCCCTGACATCGAAGTAATTCCACAATCGAAAATTTACGAGTGGCTGGATTCAAATGAGTGGGAGGAGTTGGAATACCAAACGTTGGGTGAAGGTGTTGGTGCGGACATGATTTTGGCGATCGAATTGGACTCGTTCCGCCTGTATGAAGGACAGACGATGTACAAGGGGCGCGCTCACGTTTCCCTGTCGGTTCATGACGTGGCTGAGGATGGAAAAGTCGTGTTCTCATCGCTGCCAACAGAACACATTTTTCCCATCAATGCGGCTTACGCAACCACGGATATGTCCGAAGACAGATTCCGCAAGCAATTTATTCTGAGTCTGGCCCAGGCAATCAGCAGAAACTTTTACGCTTTCGACGTACAGGAACAGTTTGCGGCGGACCGGACACTGGTGGCACCGTAAGTGGGCCGTGCCACTTGTGCTGTTTTCTCAGATATGTGCAAAGCGTTGGACTTCAAGCCTGTCGTAGCTTGCGACGGTCCTCCAGGCAGTGATTATAAGAGAGGCACTGACCGCTTTGGTTTGGGAGCTGGCAGCATTCGCCGCTGATCGTCACGAGGAGGCCTCGGTGACCCGTTGCCATTGTCGGTTTGTCGGGGCTGGTTGACTCCTGTGTAACGCTCTGTCCATTTCCAACCCATGGGCTCGCGTAGTTCGCGCCGGGCAAGGAGTTCCCACGGTGTTCCGGGGTGTTCTTGGATCACCCGGTTAAGATACATTCGAGCAGAGTCGGCCTGTTTCTTCAGTTGGCTTCCCGCTGAGATTTCTTGTGAGGCCTGGAGCACCCAGGTATCACTCTTGGGGTCTTTGAATTTCATACTTTGTTTGGCTTGGGCCAGCATTACGTTGTAAGTCTCTGTACGGACTTTTACTGCCAGCAAACGTCCAAGGGCCAGATCGTAGCCGGCACACCACCGGAGGCTCTCCTCCTGTTCCCGGGATTTTTCACCCAATTTCAAAGTCTGATAAAGCATGTTGACCTTCGGTTCCAGCTTGGCGGCTTGTTTTTGAGATTCTTTCAGTTGGTTGGCAAGGTCCGCTTCATTGCGTTTTGGAAAAATCAAGCGGGGACTCTCCAGGGGCTCAATCCAACTCATCTGGGCCGATTTGACCAGCGCGGTTCGCGAGGCGCTGGATGTGACACGCCGCTGGTACTCGTCGTACGAGATGTAATCGGGGCGGTATTTTCGCATCACAACGGGATCAAAGAAATATTTCAGGTGTGCTGAAGAAACTGAGGTTTCGTCAAGACTAACGCTCCGTTGTGAAGTCCTGTTAGGATGCACGGCAAAATAGATTCCGCCCGTCTCGTGGCACAATCGGGTGAGGCCGAATGGTCCGAACCCCGAATCGATGGGTGTTGTTTCTTCGTTGGACCCGGAAAAATGAAGTTTAATCCGTTCAACCAAGAGTGATTCCGGACCCTGTGTCACGCGCCCCAACTGGGGTGTTTGATCATATTGAGGATCGGGGTCGACCCACTTGACGAGTGTGTGTTTGCGTCCGAATGGAGCGGGAACTCCGACCACATAGACGGGAATGGCATATCGGCGGCAAAGTGTGATGGACGGTTCCAGTAAGTGAGAGTCGTCTCCCACCTCGTCTGTGAAAACCACAAACAATATGTTGCGCATCGGTTCTCCGGTCCGGGAATCTCGTCGTCGATAGACCTTGTATTCGTTGGCCGCCATATGGACTGCAGAAAAAACGCGTTCGACACCGGAATCGTCACCCTGGATATCGGCAATCTTCGTTTTTAACAGTTCCAGGTCATCTGTCGGCTTTTCGGTTAGCAATTCAACCTGTTCTCCGAAAGAGACAACCGAAGTCAAAAGCGGTTTGTTTCTGTGCTGTTGTATGGTGCGATTATTGCTCGCGGCGATCACTCCCAGTTCTTCGTACACGCGATCGAAGCGAGCAGTTATTTCATCCCGTTGTTGCTGGAGACTCCAGGATCGGTCGAACATCCACACCACCAGTACTTTTCGCTCCTGCAGAGCCAATAGGATTTCATGGGTGACGTGATCGATGGCTCCCATGGTACCTGTCGTTCCCACTCCGGAAGCACCGGGCATGTTCAGATTTTCGTTGAGATGTTTACCGACGGCGGATTCGACTTCATTTGTTAATGAAACGACGCTGACTTCGGATTCGACTAACAGATCAGGTTGCGGGACCAGCGACTCGTCCGCAATCTCCCGAGATTCGCTGCGGGCCTCTTCGTCCCCGCGCAGATTGCCTGCGCCAATCTCGTCCGGAATTTTCTGGTCGTATTTGAAATGTTGCGCTTCTTCGAGAAGTTCGGGTTCCTCTTCCAACGGGAGCAACATGGTCAAATTGTTCGAGTCAACTTGTGCGGGAATAGCGATGAGTGTAACGACCACCAAGACAAACAAATGAAAAGTCAGACTGATGAGCCAGGAAGAACTTTCTCGCTTCCATCCCGGATCGTTAACGGGCGATCTTTCGTCAGAGGAGACGGTCGAAGAACTCATGGCCTGCGACTCGCTTCTTTTGTTCCGGTCGATGTGAATGAAAGCGTTGGATGCGAACTGGACTGGCGCAAGCCCGCGTCGCTACCCGCCACGACGTCTATCTCATTAGACCCAGTAGTATCGATTCGACAAGTGTCGAAACGTCAGGATAGCTCCGGAAGCGAACCCAGTATAACCCCTATTCTCGGGGGATTTTGCTTGCAATGCAAGCGAATCATCTGGAATCATTTCCCACCGCCTTTCGTTGACCTGTTCGAGAAGGACATTTAGGATAGATTGAGGAAGGCCTTGTGTCGGGTCCGCGCAGCACATGTTTGGGCGAGATTACACTGGTTCCTGCAATCGCAAGAACTGTCAGCTTTAGCGGAGTTTTCCTGCTTTTCAGCAGTTGGCTGAACCAACCAGTTTGAACCAACCAGTTTGTTGCCCAGCGGGGAATCACGCATGGTATTTTGTGTCATCTAGAACGGCGGAGGGTTGAAGAGATGTTCAAACTTACTGACTTGAAAGCCCAGCCTGTTGTCTCCCTTTGCAGTGTGGTCATCTTGTTGAGCTTGCTGTGTACTGTAGGAGCAGGAGATGAGGACCAGGACCTGCCGGGGCCCGAGAAAAAAACGTTAAAGACGAAGGACGGCGTTGCCCTTGTGTGCGATTATTACCCTGGAAACAACGGAAAGGAAACGGTTCCCATCCTCATGGTTCATGGGTGGGGTGGTGTGCGCGGGGAATTCACAAATTTGGCACGAACACTTCAACAAGACTTCGGACACGCAGTGATTGTCCCGGACTTACGGGGACATGGAGACAGTGTTCGGTACACGAATCTCAACGGTGAGGAAAAGCTGATCGATCCCAAACGCATGAACCGCAAGGAACTGGCGGGTATGTTTCAATTTGATTTGGAAACTGTGAAGAAATTTCTGGTCAGAAAAAACAATGAAGAAAAACTTAATGTAGATTTACTCTGCATTGTAGGCGTGCAAATGGGAGCGATTGTGGGAATGAATTGGGCTGTCCTTGATTGGAGTTGGCCCGCTTTGACAGGAATTAAACAGGGACAGGACGTGAAAGCTTTCGTGTTGGTGTCGCCGGTTCAGGCTTTTAAGGGGATTAGGATGCAACCCGCGCTCAACCATTCAAAAGTGCGTAGACTCTCGACCATGATCCTGGTGGGCGAGAAAGACCGGAAGGGGTTAAAACAGGCACGTCAATTGAATTCATCCCTGAAGCGTTTTCATCTTCCCGCCCCCGGCGACTCGGAGGAAAAAGCTGGCACAAAAAGTTTGTTTCTCGTGGACTTTGGTACCAGTCTGAAGGGTACGAAGCTGTTGGACGCGCCGGTGTCCAACAAAAATCTTGGCCCGCATGATTGGATTGCGGGTTTCATTCAACTACGTTTGCAGAACAAGCAAGATGAGCATCCTTGGCGCAAACGAGGCTGAACGAACGCCGCGGATGCACTTGACGCCTCTTTGCCACAACTGTCGTCGGGACGCTCTGAGCGATGTTGTTGCGTCAGGCGGTCGCGCCTGCATCAAAGTACAGTCGCGATCCGCAGTCGTGTTCTATAGAGGCGCCTTGTTGTCCTGCCCGGTTCACTGCACCGTGGGATCGCGAGGGATGGCAATTTCAGTTCCCACGGGTAACAGATCGGGATGCTTCAAAAGAGTTTGGTTTGCGTCGAAGATTTCGGTGGCTCGATCCGGATTTCCGAAATGTTCCCTGGCAATGGCGTCCAATGTGTCCCCGTCGCGTATTCGGTGGAATCGCGGTATCGTTTCGTCACCGTCCGGCCTGTTGAAATGTTCAGTGACCGTCTCGTTTTGAAACTGCCCATCTGTGAAGTGAGGTTGGTAGTGGGCTGACAGGTCGGGGACTGGCAATGTTCGATCCAGGTGATTTGAACTGGATGGTGTTGAACCCGATTGCGCACGGATCTCGACATGGTTTTCAAGTTTTCCGGTCAGCCGTTCTTGTGAATTCCAGTGCAGTTCTGCTGCCGGTGAAACCTCCTTGATCGGGGAAACCTGCAACGGCACGGGTGCGCGTAACTTGAAAATGGAAGGAGAATCCTGTGGCTCAAACGGAGCGTTCCCGCCAGTCTGTTTCCGGAACGGCCAGGAGGCTAAAAGTCCTACCACCAGAATCGATACGACGAAAATCGCCTTCTTTTTCTGCATGTCGATGACCAAGGCGTTGGAGAGGAAGAAGGCTCCACTGAACGCGTGCTTCTGAGCCTGTCGCGGTCTCAGGAAAACAGCAACGTTGGCCGGAAACCGAAGGTTTGAGCAACATGGCTCGAGATCACACCAAAGTCTTTTTTCGGCATACAAGGCAACCGGGATCAAGCAGTGTCCCGTAACAACATGGTATTACTGATTAGGTAAAACATGTCGAGCAATAAACCAGGAGGCTGGCCATGCCTCCCTTTCAGTCATGGCAAAGGAGCCAGTTGAAGTTTGAAACAAATCCCAGGCCCCGGGGTCATAGGGAGGAATCAGAGTGCGAATCAATCGCCTGAGACGCGGAAAAAGCACTGGTCGCCGGTAAGACCGGCCAACGGAAGGGTTACTATATGCACGACTAGTTGCCGTGTTGCAATCGATCGGTTGATAATAGGTTTTCGGCGCAACACAGTAATCCCAGGTCATCTGTGTTGGAACCTGTCCAAAAGAATTTTCGAAAATCGGGCAATGACCGTCGCGATAACACCGGGCCGATGTGTTGTTGGAGCAAGCGGCAATTAAAATGACAACTGCGAGTACGTAGAATAAACGGCTCATGTTTGTCTCCTTTTTCTATCTGGTACATTGCATTCGGCAGTCGAGTGCACGTCGTGGTTACCGCCGACCGTGTTGTTCTGACCGTACGTGCGTGCCAGGCCGGGTGGCGGGATCCCGAGGTTTCGAATTGAAAAGCGTTTTCGACCGCGAATGGAGGCGGTTTTATAATTTGGACGCCATCATCGTTTTGACAACATGTGTGATCACTCGGATGGGATTAACATTCACTACCCGTTCGCCGGCAGCGCGTGATGCGTCACTTGCACGTTGGCCGGGTGTAGTGGGTGCGGTTTAGATTCTGCTTTCCGCCGGTGAACGCCGATTCTCGCGGGAATGTCCCGGTTGGTAATGCAGGTTTGTTAACGAGGAAGTCCTGCCTGCACCAGTCTTCAGGCACCTGCATCAACGCCGGATTTTTCCCTATAATGTTGCGACGACTTGATGCGGGTACGAGCTGATCTGCTGGCCACGTGCAGGGGTTAGGCACCTCATATGTTTTCCGAGTTTGAAAGGCCGAAAAGATGACGACAGACACTGCCTTCCAGATGGCAGCATCGAACATTCGTGTGGGACAGGGTGTCACTGCCGAGGTGGGGATGGACCTGCTTGAAGTCGAGGCGCGGCGAACCCTTGTTCTGATGGACCCGGCA
Organism: Planctomycetaceae bacterium; assembly: GCA_002726515.1. Taxonomy (GTDB): domain Bacteria; phylum Planctomycetota; class Planctomycetia; order Pirellulales; family Pirellulaceae. The sequence goes on from PBTE01000018.1 coordinate 11,695, forward strand.
CTCGTAGATCTTCCTGCCGGTGATTCGGTGACAACCTCGCTAAGACAGGCAGGCATTGATTTTGTTGTCTTTGATGAAATCCACGTGGAACCGACCGACAAGAGCTTTCAGCATGCCACAGAAGTGGCAAAAGAGGGGCAATTTGATACATTCGTCGCCGTAGGTGGGGGGAGCACCATCGACACTGCCAAGGCCGCCAATCTCTATTCCACCCATCCGGCCGATTTTTTTGAATACGTCAATGCACCCATTGGAAAAGGCAAGCCTGTCCCGGGGCCACTGAAGCCGTTGATCGCCATTCCCACAACGGCAGGAACTGGAAGTGAAACGACGGGTGTGGCCATCTTTGACTTTCACGAGATGCGGTCCAAAACAGGGATTGCCCACCGGTACATGAAACCAACCCTGGGGATCGTGGATGCAGACAACACACGGACATTACCACCTGAAGTTGCCGCCTCCGCAGGATTGGATGTTCTGAGTCACGCGTTGGAATCCTACACGGCTATTCCCTTCGATCAGCGTCCCAAGCCGACTCGTCCCCTCGAACGTCCGGCCTATCAAGGTTCCAATCCAATCAGTGATATCTGGTCGTTGCGTGCTTTGGAGATCGTCAGTGAATTCCTGCCACGCGCCGTGGCAGACGTGACGGATGATGAAGCACGGGGGCAGATGTTGCTTGCAGCGGCGATGGCAGGCATTGGTTTTGGCAATGCCGGGGTTCATTTGCCGCACGGGATGTCGTATCCGGTGTCCAGCATGGTGCGCGAATTTCATCCGGCCGGTTATCACGTTGACCATGCGTTGGTTCCTCATGGGATTGCGGTGATCCTGCACACTCCTGCCGTGGTTCGCTTTACTGCACCTGCCTGTCCCGAACGTCATTTGCGGGCCGCGCAGGCATTGGGCGTGGATACGACCAATGCGCCTTTGAAGGAAGCTGGCGAAATTTTGGCGCAGCGGGTGATTGGATTCTTGCGAGAATTGAATATTCCCAACGGTTTGTCGGCCGTTGGGTATGGCCCGCTGGACATACCGGCTCTGGTTCAGGGGACTCTTCCTCAACATCGAGTGACAAAACTTTCGCCTATCCCTGCTGGCGAACAAGAGCTCGCGAATCTCTTTCAGGATTCTCTAGAAATCTGGTAGTTGAGAGCAAAGACACGCTCCCTTTTTGTTTCTAATTTCTCAGGCACCCCTGTGATGGCCAGAGATGTCGCCAGGACCTGCCGTTCTTGCCCATGCGGGCTTTCCACAGGTGTGAGCTTGTTTCCAATCGGATGAATGGGTTCCGGACGTGGTCACTCTTCCAGGTCAAGCGAGAAAACGAGGCCGTTGAAACCCGTGGGTTGCAGCTTATCTGAACTTCAGAGGATCTTGATCGCATCCGTTCCGGAGTACCAAGTGAAGTGGTTCAGTCCAGATCAGTCCAGATCAGTCACGCGACCCCGGTGTGATTTCCATTTCTAAACGTTCCCCTTTTCGTGTAACGGAAATTTTGACTGATTCACCGGCCTTCAGCGCTTCGATCGCGTAGGTGTAGTCGTAGATGTTTTCAATCTTTTTCCCCGCCAGCTCGACGATCACATCACCTCCCAGGAGTCCTGATTTGGCTGCCGGGCCGCCTTTGGCGACGCCAGACAATTTCACTCCCTCCGCCTCTTCCGAATAGTCCGGTATCGTTCCCAGGTAGGCCCTTAAATTGGCACGTCGCTGTTCCTGTTCCGGACCTGCTTGGGAAATGTAATCGGGTGCCTGATCACGTAAAGCCAGGCTGCGTGTGACCAATCCCATAAATCTTGCGATTCGAGCTGCGCCTTCGTAATTCAGTTTTTCAGGAGTATCCCGCGGAGTGTGGTAGTCCTCGTGCGAACCGGTAAATGCGGACAGGATGGGCACGCCCCGCATGAAGAAAACACTGGCATCGGTGGGGATGTAGCTATCATTTTGAGCCGAAATCGAAAGTCCAATCGGAGCGTTACGTCGCTCGATTTCAGCAGGCCAGATGCTGGAAGATCCGACTCCATGCAGCACCAGATTGTTTTGGAGGCGGCCTACCATGTCCATATTGATGCAGGCGGCGATACCAGGATAAATCGAATTATCGGGTCCGTGACCTGAACCGGCATGATCTGCGGTTGGACTTTCCGGATCATGAGGTCCCGAGTTCACCACCGGTATCAGTGACTTGACGAAATGACTCGAACCGAGCAGCCCCAGTTCCTCGCCTGACCAGGCGGCAAACAACACGTCCCGCTTCAACTGGAGTTTGCCACTGGCCCTTTGGTCTGACAAATACTCTGCCACTTCCAACAAGGCGGCTACCCCCGATGCATTGTCATCGGCACCATAGTGGATCATCTCCTGCTCATTTTCTCGAGCCAGTGAAGAACCTCCGGGGCCTTTCCCCAGGTGATCGATGTGAGCGCCCACGACCACAACTTGATCGGAAGGTTGGTCACTCGCGTGCAAACGACCCAAAACATTCCGCCCTTCCATTTTAATTTGTTGAATGTCGACAGATACTGACAGTTCAACGTCCGTCAAGGGAAACCCCATCATGGGCTCACCCGTGTCCAGGCGATCCTGTAGCTTTTGCAGAGTCTGTCCGCTGGAGGCCAAAAGCTTCTCTGCCACTTCGTCGGTGATGCTGATGACGGGTAAGCTGGAGCCGGAGAGGGTTCCATCGATTTGCAGTTTGACAAGTTGATGTTTGAATTCACTGTTGGGACCGCTGACCACAATCAAACCCCTGGCCCCTTTGTCTCTTGCCACCATGGTTTTGAAACGCAAACTGGAATAACGTGCCCATTGCTGACGCTGTTCAGGAGTGATTTGCCCAGGCAAGTAACGAAAAACGAGGATCCACTTGTCTTTCACATCGAGGTGCACGAACGAGTCGTACTCGGGATGTCCTTCGGCTGCGGGCGCCACAATACCGTATCCGGCAAAAACGACCGGCGTTGGAGAAAAGGTTCCGGTTTCCGAGAAAGAGACTGGTCGCCAACTGTCGTCAACCGGAAAATTGTCCGCTGCCAGTGTCAGTCGGTTATTAGGCCCCAGAGCGACTCCTGAAGTGAATTCAAAGTTCTGGAAAAATCCNTCACGGCCTGCCGGTACNAGACCNAAANGGTCGAAGTACGCGGCCACATAGGCAGTCGCCANCGCCTCNCCNCGAGTTCCGGTCAGTCGGCCANTGAGTTCGTCCCGGCAAAGGTAGTCAACGTGCCGCATCATGTCGGTAGGGGAAAACTCGGGACTGCTTCTGGTCTGGGAAGATGTTGCTGCTTGATCTGCTGCATCGGTGGCAATCTCATTGGAAGCCAAGCCAAGCCGCCGCAGGGCCTGGGCGTGATTCCAATTGGCAATGAAGAGATGCGATCGCTTCGAATCGGTTCGGGAGCTGGTCCAGGCCAACTGATTTCCATCCGGAGTAAAGACCGCCAGGCCATCGAATCGATCGGTATACGTGATGCGTACCGGGTTTGACTTACCCTCGGTGTCAACCAGATAGAGTTCGAAATTAGAGAAGCCATGCCGATTGGTTGCGAAAATCAAGTACTTTCCTGACGGGTGATAGAACGGAGCCCAGGACATGCAACCTAAACGAGTCAGTTGACGCTTGTCACTTCCGTCGACGTTCATCGTCATGACCTCGGCGATCGCACCGTTCTCTGAAAAACGTCGCCAACAGATCCGTTTCCCGTCCGGCGAGAAAAACGGTCCCCCGTCGTAGCCGGAGGTATTCGTCAACTGTTGAATCTGCGATCCATCGGCGTGCATCACGTAAATTTCCATCATCGTAGACGGATCGTGTTCGAAGAGCTCACGTTGGTCTTCAGTCATTTCATCTGAGTAGGCGCGACGATTCGAGGCAAAGGCAATCAATTTTCCGTCAGGCGAATAGGAACCTTCGGCATCGTACCCGCGGGCTGACGTAATCCTCTGGTAACCCCCACCATCCAAACTGTAAGCAAACAGGTCGAAGTGTTCGTCGTAGTCCCATGAGTAACGTTTTTTCTTCCCTTCCTGGCGGGCTTTGATTTCCTGGGCCTGTTTAGCCCGGGCGGCAGCATCTTCATGAGTTGAAGCAAACAAAACTCGCTTCCCGTCGGGATGAATCCAGGCACAGGTCGTTTTCCCGTGGCCCGGTGAAACTTGTTCAGTATCACCGGTTTCCAGGTCCATGACGTAGATCTGAAAGAATGGATTGCCCGGTTCCCGTTCACTTTGAAAAACCAATTGTTTCCCGTCACGACTGAAATAGCCCTCTCCAGCGCGGCGGCCTTCGAAAGTTAATTGCCTGGTTTTTGTTAAGAATTCGGCCTCTTGCATTGCTGAATTGGATGTTTCCGTTTTGATGGTATCTTGGAACCATTCAGCACGAACTTGGTCAGCAGTTGTTATTCCCAAAGCGAAAGTGAGCAAGAGTTTGAAGCTCAGTCGCTGCCGAGCACAGACGCGAGTGGAGGAATCCATGATTTTTGCTTTCTTGTTAGACGAGCGAAAGTGTCTGCAGGGACTCTGGGTTAGATGCCACTTCTCGAAAATTCGGTCACTTCGTCCATGTGTTCCAACGCGGATGTGAGGATCGCTCACTCCCATGGGCGATTTACACACCTATACGTTGACCGCCACGGAATGGTACGTCAAGTTGATTTTTTCAGGTGCCGTCTTTTACAATGTGGCAATTGCCGTCGCCACAATGCCGGGTGAGGGCAGTCAAGCAACAGGAAGTGATCCGTGCACGATTGCCGATGGGCAGTCAGTGATGTTCATGGTCGTGATCCTCTACATCTCCTGCGTCATGATGATGGTGAGTTGGGTGGGAGTGCTCATGAAGACGGTCAGGTTCGATCAATCCGATTCCATACGCCAGGCACACACCTAACAGCAGGGCTACAGAGAGCTTGAGTCGGTCATGCCGGTGGAACTGGAGTTCGGGCAATAGATCGGAAAGAGAGATACAAAGAAATGTACCGGCTGAAAATCCCAGTGCACAGCCGATCCAGTTGTGGCCATTTGCACTCGAATTGTCAAATCCCGCAAAAACCAAAGCTGCTCCCAGGGGGCACATCGCGGCGAATCCCAGATTGACCAATTGACGGGTTGTCGCGGACCAACTGCCGACGGCCATCAAGGATGTGATGGACATGGCATCCAACGGTTTATGCAGGAAAATAGCCAGAAAAATGGCAAAACCGTAAAAGGGTTGTTGTCCACCATGACTCGCATCCACGACCACCGCAGCTCCTAATGCGACTCCGTCAATCAATGTGTGTAGTGATAGCCCCAGTGCGACGCCAATCCAGCTCATTGGGTGTTTGGACTTATGGGTGTGTCCATGCTGCGGATGGTGGGTATGTGTTGAATCAGTGTTTTCGCCCTCTCCTGTGGCAACCGTATGCTGGTGAAAGTCAAACAGGCGAATCAGAAAAAACATGACCAACAGACCTGCCATGGCCCAGAGTATGACGAGGTCCACATTGCCCGCTTCCGCGATACCGTGAGGAAGTAAATGGAACATACCAACCCCCAGCATCAGCCCCCCCACGAAGCTGAGTAATAGTTGCATCCGTGTGTGGGTCAAACGCAACCAGCCGGGAAGACAGCCCCCGGCGAGCGAACCGAGAACAATGGCCAGGCAGTAGATGAACGTCAGTAGGATAGGCCAGCTCATGGTGGTTCAGAGAGTTGAGCGAAAATGTTTGAAGTTGCAAGCCGACCGGATTGCTTTAACTAGCGCTGATTGCTGTTGATCCTCGTCCTGAACCCATGGGCCCGTAATCCTTCAACCTGGAGAGATGGGATCACAGGCTGGCCAGTCCTTATTGTTCTTCCCTGGAGACAAAGCCTAAGTTCGCTGGGCCATTCTCAACTGTGCTCGGGCTTGTGACACGGCGCGGTCACGAATCTCCATCATTTCGACGGTGTTTGCCGGTTCCGACCGTGCTGTTTCGAGTTGTTCGGCAATCAGTTTGGCGTCCAGATCAGCGGCAGCGAGGAATCGATTTGTAAGGATCGAGACCACGTCATCCGACACCTGTACGAAACCTCCATCAACGTAGTAGCGTTGTGCACTGTCGCCCGTTCCCAGGCGCATTTCTCCAAATCCAAGCCGGCCGATCAAGGGGCTGTGCTGGGGCGCGATACCGATTTCACCGTCGTCAAGCGGCAGCGTGACGAAATCGATTTCTTCTTCAATCGCTGTTTCTTCGGGGGTAACGACAATACAGTGCAGGTTGGCCATAGTGCGGGGGGGCTCGTGAATCGTGGCTAATCAACTACTTCATTGCAGACGTGGGCCGATTGTTATTTTTGCATCTTTTTCGCCTGTTCCTCGGCCTGTTCCACGGCGCCCACATACATGAACGCTTGCTCTGGCAGGTGATCCCACTTGCCGTCGCAAATTTCCTCGAAACTGCGAATTGTATCCTGAAGCGAAGTGATTTCTCCGGGCTTGCCCGTGAAGACTTCGGCGACCAGGAAGGGTTGAGACAGGAACCGTTCCAGGCGTCGGGCACGATGTACCACCATCTTGTCTTCTTCACTCAGTTCATCTACTCCTAAAATGGCGATGATGTCCTGCAATTCCTGGTAACGCTGCAAGGTGGTCTGGACTCGTCGAGCGATGGTGTAATGTCGGTCACCGACATACTGGGGATCGAGGATTCGACTGTTCGAGGCCAAAGGATCCATGGCTGGATAAATCCCTTTTTCCGTAATGGACCGTTCTAAATAGATGAACGCATCTAACTGGCCGAAAGCAGTTGCCGGAGCCGGATCGGTGGGATCGTCTGCCGGTACATAGACGGCTTGCACCGAAGTGATGGCGCCTTTACTCGTTGACGCAATGCGTTCCTGCAGTTCACCCATTTCAGTACCCAGGGTAGGCTGGTAGCCCACGGCCGAGGGCATGCGACCGAGAAGAGCAGAGACCTCGCTGCCTGCCTGGGAGAAACGGAAGATGTTATCAATAAAAAGCAGGGTATCGGTGCCTGTTGTGTCACGGAAGTACTCAGCCATGGTCAGGCCGGTCAACGCCACGCGGAGTCGAGCACCTGGCGGTTCATTCATCTGGCCGAAGACCATACAGGTTTGTTCGATCACGCTTCGCCCCGTATCACCGATCTTGGCTTCCTGCATTTCCAGCCACAAGTCGGTGCCTTCACGTGTTCGTTCGCCAACTCCGGCAAAGACCGAGTTACCACCGTGTGCGCTGGCGATACGAGCGATTAACTCGGTGAGAATGACGGTTTTTCCGAGGCCTGCACCACCAAACAAACCGGCTTTTCCGCCACGCACGAAGGGGGTCAGTAAGTCGACGACCTTAATACCAGTCTCGAACAGCTCAGTTTTCGTTGACAGATCTTCCAGAGCCGGGGACTCGCGGTGGATGGGCCATTTCTCGGCAGATTCCACAGGTCCCCGGCCGTCAATCGGCTCGCCCAAAAGATTGAACACGCGGCCCAGGGTGTTTTCACCCACGGGTACCGAAACGGGAGCGCCGGTATCGACACAGTCCAGACCACGAATCATCCCATCGGTACTGCCCAACGCCACGCAGCGGACACGACCACCACCCAGGTGCTGTTGAATTTCTCCCGTTAAATCGATCTTCACTCCCTTTTGATCGCTGGAGACCTTCACAGCGTTGTAGATGTTCGGAAGCTGGTCCTCGGGAAACTTGGCGTCAAATGTTGAGCCGATCACCTGCGTGATTTTACCGACATTATGGGCCGTTACGGTTGCCATCGATACGATTCCTTATTCTCTAGTTTTACACGTCACTGATTTACCAAGTCGGGCTTTTTCTTAAGCCTTTGATTGCGCCCCTGCACCCTCGATTAGTTTATCACCCATCTATCCATCCAACGCTTCTACTCCTCCCATCAATTCCAATAGCTCGCCGGTAATCTGACCCTGGCGTGCTCGATTGTATTGCATGGAAAGATCCTTGATCATTTTATCCGCATTTTCCGTAGCGGACTTCATCGCGACCATGCGTGAAATCTGCTCGCTGACAGCGGCGTCCAGAAAACACTTGAACAGTTTGACTTTGAAACTGGTCGGTACGACTTCCTGCAAGATGCTTTCGGCCGAGGGCAGGAATTCGTACATGGATTCCCTTGCAGTGTTATCGGAATCCCCGTCGTCGTCGCCTCCCAGAGAATCCAGGGGAAGCAGGGTTTCAGCGACTGCCTGCTGACGAGCCGTACTGATGAATTGGGTATGAACAACGTCCAGACGGTCGATTTGGCCGGTGACGTATGCGTTCATGTAGCGGTTGGCAAGCAACTCGACTTCGTCAAAGCGGGGCTGGTCATCAAAATGGGTGAAGGATTCGGCGATCTCAATTTTTCGAAATCTAAACCCGTTGATGCCACGTTTTCCGGAGACGTACAATTGCAGTGACTCCGAGAGTTCCAAAAGTTCCTGTCGTTTTTCGATGGCGAGGCGAAGTGCCGCCGAATTGTAACCACCACATAGCCCGCGATTGGCGGTCAACACCAGCAGAACCGAACGTTTGGTTTGCTCGCGACCTTCGAGTAAAGGGTGGCTCACTTCCAATCCCGTTGTCGCCAGGTCTTTGACCAACTGGGTGATGCGAGCGGTGTAGGCAGTTGCCGCGGTTGCGCGGTCCATTGCCTTTTTGAAACGCGCCGTAGCGATCAATTCCATCGTACGCGTGATCTTGCGGATGTTTCTGACAGACTTGCGACGTTTATCGAGTGCTCGAGCTTTGGCCATCTTATTTCATGAAGTGAATCGGGGGAAAGGTGTCAGTCCCAAAAACCTTTTGGCGCCTTGTGACATTGCCGGGCAGAAAAGAAAACTTTAAACAGTTACCGTTGCGGCTTCCCCTGCTTCTGAGCTCGCGTACTGCTGGCGAAATTCTTTAATACAAGCTTCGATCTCCTGGGCGACTTCGTCGCCCACTTTCTGCAATTGTGTCACGCGTGCGTGCACCTCGGGTTTCTGATCGTGCATGAATTGAATGAAGCCGGTTTCCCATTTTGAGACTTCATTGATAGGAACTTTGTCCAGATAACCTTGGGTCCCCGCATAAATACTCAAGATTTGGTCGACGATGTTCATTGGTTGATACTGGCCTTGTTTGAGTAATTCGACCATCCGGTATCCGCGGTCCAACTGGGACTGGGTGGCAGTGTCCAGGTCGGTTCCAAGTTGGGCAAAGGCTTCCAATTCACGGAAAGCAGCCAGGTCCAATCGCAGGCCACCGGCGACACTTTTCATGGCTTTGACCTGGGCAGCACCTCCTACACGAGATACCGAAATACCCACGTTCATCGCCGGGCGTTGACCGGCGAAAAAGAGGTCGGGTTGCAAATAAATCTGACCATCGGTGATCGAAATCACATTGGTTGGAATGTAAGCCGAAACTTCACCTTCGAGTGTTTCCACGATTGGCAAGGACGTCAAGGAACCACCACCCAATTCGTCCGACAATTTGGCAGACCGCTCGAGTAAGCGGCTGTGACAATAGAACACGTCGCCCGGATAGGCTTCACGCCCGGGGGGCCGCCGCATCAACAAAGAGAGCTGTCGATACGCTTGGGCTTGTCTTGAGAGATCATCGTAGACGATCAATGCGTGTCCACCGTTATAGGTGAAAAATTCGGCCATCGCTGTACCAGAATAAGGCGCGATGTATTGCAGCGGAGCGGGCGTGCTGGCACCCGAGACGATGACGGTGGTGTAATCCATGGCTCCGTGTTGACGCAGGGATTCGACGACGTTGGCCACCGACGAATCCTTTTGTCCCACCGCCACGTAGAAACATTTGACCCCCGAACCTTTCTGATTCAGGATCGCGTCGATCGCAACCGCGGTCTTGCCGGTCTTTCGGTCACCAATGATCAGCTCGCGCTGGCCCCGGCCGATGGGAGTCATGGCATCCACAGCTTTGATACCCGTCTGCAATGGCTCGGTAACAGGTTGCCTGCCGGCTACGCCGGGAGCCATGAACTCGACCGGACGACGCTCCGTGGTTTCCACCGGACCCTTGCCATCCATCGGGTTACCGAGCGGATCGAGCACCCGGCCGACCACAGCATCTCCTACAGGTACCGACAGTAAGCGTCCCACACTACGGACCTCGTCGTTTTCCTTGATCTTCAGGTAATTGCCCAGAATGATGATACCGACGCTGTTTTCCTCCAGATTGAAGGCCAACCCCATCACGCCACCCGGGAACTCGACCATTTCACCGGCCATCACTCCCGAAAGGCCGTAGACGCGCGCGATGCCATCGCCGACTTCAAGTACTGTACCGACTTCGCGGACGTCGACCTCTGTCTTATAGGTTTCGATTTCCTTCTGGATGACCGAAGCGATTTCATCAGCTCTGAATTTCATGTTGGAACTACCTGTTGATCAATAAAAACAAAGTGTTTATTTACCTGTACGATGGCCTTTCCAGGCCGTCGAACCCTTTAGAACGCCTTGCCACCTCCTCACATGGTGGCGGTTCAGCGAACGGAGGGCACTTCCTGGTGTTGATTTTCCAGTGGTTTGCTTGGCGGGCGATTTTATGCCTATGTGGTTTCCTCTACGAACTTGTCCAGGACTCCCACGGTTGCCCGGAATGATTGCTCCAGGGCCCGGTTTCGAAGTCTTTCCAGTTGGTTGATGACGCTGCCGTCGAACACGGCATCGCCCGCTCGAATGACTATTCCACCGATCAATTTGGGGTCGATGCTGTAACCCAAAGAGATTTCGGACCGCAGGACACCTCGCAAAACGTTTTCAATCAGTCCGGTCAGAGATTCGTCAATGGGAGTGGCACTGGTGATATGGACCCGAATCACGCCGAGCATTTCGTTAAACTGCTTGCGGGCTTCACGGGATATCTCGCGCAGGCAATCCAAGCGGTCACGTCGGCAGACGACTTTCAGGAAGGTGAGTAGATCCTCCGAAAGTCGTGACTCCAGAACGCTGTCAAGTATCCGAATTTTCTCTTCTGTCGGTACGCGTGGAGATGTGAGCAACCGCTCGAAGTCGGGTAACTGGGCCAGGATGTCGCTGACCAGCGAATCCAACTCATCGATCACCTGGGCCGTCGTGCCGGAACTGGTCGTGGCGTCCAGCAGGGCCTTGCCGTAGACCGAGCCAATGCGCTCCTGGTCCACGTCCAGTCCAGATGTGTTTTCTGTTGTATCGCTCATCTCACGGTACCCCTCGGCCTTAATTCAAGGAGTCAGTTTGGGGGAAGTTCTGCAAAGCATCTTTGATCAGGTTCTGGTGGTCACCCACCTGGATTTCCTTATGGATGACTTGTCCCGCCAGATCAATGGCCAGATCGACACCCTTATTGGACAATTCATGCAACGCTTCGTACTTGGCCAACTCAATTTCACGCAACGCTCGGTCCTGTTCGGCCTTGGCAGCCTCTTGAGCTTCAGCAATGACTCGTTGTTTGGTCGAATCCGCGTCGCGACGGGCTTCCTCCAGCATCTCACGGACTTCGTCGGCCGCCGCTGCCAGCTTGGCTTCGTACTGCTGGGTTATCTTTTTGGCGTTCTCGTTCACGCGCTGAGCCTCTTCGATGTTATTCGCAATCGATTGTTCGCGGGCGTCGAGTCCCGCGATGATCGGCTGCCAGGCAAACTTGCCCAGTATCAGCAACAGCAATACGAAAATGACCGCCGTGACAATCGACAAATCGGGATTGATGGTCAGCGGGTTGGGGTCCACGGGTGCGTGGCCGTGGGCTGCAGCATGGTCTTCAGCATGACCCGCATGGGAGGCTGCGTGTTCGTGAGCATGTGTACCGTCTGCCTTGACGGTCGTAGCAGCGTCATCAGCCGCTTGACACGTCGCAAGCAACGAAAAAACGAACAGTCCCATGAACAGCAGTGCGATGGGTTGAGATTTCAGCATGATCATCGTCATCCTCAGCCAAGACAGGTGTGTGCATCCCGACTAGTGGGGATGTACCGCCATTCCAATAAACAGAGCCGATAGGAAAGTAAAAATATACGCTTGCAAAAAGGCCACAAACAGTTCCAACAAGCTCAGTGCCGTGGCACCAAAAATACTGGCGAGCGAAACTCCGACGAAGAGGGGGTGGTAGTACTGGTGTACCGCGCCACCCACGGCTCCGATGAAGGCAATCAGCACGACCAGCACAATGTGCCCCGCGAACATGTTGGCCAGAAGTCGAACGGCCAATACAAAATGTTTAATTAACAGGCCCATGATTTCGATACAAAAAATCATCGGCTTGAGCAGTATGGAGAGTGCCAATGGCAATTCCATGTGAGGTACTTGGCCGATCCAGAACCCAATGGGCCCCATTTTTGCCATCCCCGCACCAATGACTGTCAAGAAAGTCGCCAGGGCTAAGACGCCTGTCACCGCGAGAGACCCCGAGGGTGCGCCCAACCACGGCACCATACCCATTAAATTGCAGCCCAGTATGAAAAAAAACATTGTCCACAAAAAGGGCAGAAACTTGTCGGCATCATGCCCGATCGCCGGTCGCGCCACTTCGTTGCGAATGAACAACAGGAATGTTTCCAACAGATTCCACCACCGCCCCCGTGGACGACTGCCGTTGGCAATTTGTCCCGCCAGACGGATGAAAATCACGGCGGCCAGAATGGCGACTGCCACCTCCAGGACCATGAATTTTGTGAGTTTGAGATCGACGGGTTCGACCATGTTGTTCACCGCTTCCATCCCGGGGATTTTGACCAGTGCGATCGGTTCCTCCAACTGAAGCGGTTGAGGCAGATAAAGATGACCGTCGTCATCGCCCACCGGGAAGGCCCGGGGGAAGTGAAAGTAGTCCGCGTCTTTCACGTGGCCGAAAATGTGTTCCGAGGAAAGTGCAGAGTCTGCCATTAACCTGTTGTCCTCTGTACTTCATGAGAAGCTGCAATGGATGGCAATATGATGGCGATGTCGGCGAACAACATGATCAAATAGTACAACAGTAAGTAGTAGATCATGCCGTTGTCCAGAAGCGGACGATGCCACAGGACCAGGAAGACCGAAGCTAATGGCAGGAACATGCGTACGCCAACACCAAGTAACAGCCCGGAAAAAACGTCGATCTTATGTAGACACATTTGGCTGATCACAAAGCCGGCAATGCCGGCCAGCGTGCAAACTGCCGCCGCAATTCCACTGGCGACCAGACCCGCACTGCCGGCAGTCATGTAGGCAACCGGGCTGGCCAGCAGGAATGAAACGACCATGAGCGCGACCAGCAACAGTGTGCCATGAATCAGGCGAAATCCCGGTAACCTGGAAGACAAATCATTTGATGGAGCACTCACCCGGGTCGCCTTCTTCATTACTCGTTTCACTGTTAGTAGAACTCGTCATGCGAACGAGTTGCCAGATACCAATCGTTACACCTGAACCGAAACCCAGGAGAGTAAACAGCACCAAAGTCCCCAGGCGTTGGTCCAACCAGAATCCCACCAGACCCGGAATCACCATTCCCACGGCAGTTGTCGTTATTCGCGACGCCCAACCGAAGGCAACTGCAATCGATGAGCGTTCGTCCGGGCGGTTGGTCACGATCTCGTCCCGACTCTCAAGGGGTGGGCGATGGCGTGTTTTCCAATGGCAATTGGATCTAAGTCGTACCTGACCTCAACGTCATGGCTGTCCTTGTCCTACCTGTTGAACGCGTCAGGGCACGACACTTTCTGGGAGGCGAACAATTTTCCAAATCGTTTAAGTCAAACAGTCTAGACCAAGCTAAATTACTGGTCAACCAACGGTCGGACGTACCCGGTGTGTTTTTCCCAACATCCGGGACCTCGGGAAAAACTGACCAGGTCGGGCTAGTCGTACAACGGGCCCAATCCTACAGGAGTATTGTCAATAGACAAACGATCAATCCAAAAAACGTGGCACCTTCGATCAAGGCTGCCGCAATGATCATAGCCGTTTGAACTCTTGCTCCAGCCTCTGGCTGGCGAGCAATACTCTCTACCGCCGACCCTCCAATGCGACCGATGCCTAATCCTCCACCGATCAGCACGATACCAGCGCCAATAGCTGCACCAGCGGCAGCAAGTCCTGTGTCGGAACTGGACTCCTGTGCCAGTGCTGGCGAGGCCAAGAGTGTCAAGATGAAACACGTCATCGCGAAGATAACCAACTTGTTCACTTTTTCTTCTCTCCTATTCTAAATCAACGGCTCATGAACAGTCACAACGCCTTACGATTTGCGTTGCGGGTCGTAATTTTAGTGCACCAATACAAACTTCTTCCTGCTGTATGGTGGGGGGATCTCTGGAAGCAGGCTACCTGCGCTTCTCGCGGGCCCGATGTGATTTTTAACACAACGTCATTAACGCAAGAAAAGTGGTCAGAAGCTCCAGACACCCTGGAAGGTTGCCAACTTACCGCTGAGGGCCGCGTGGTGTCAAGCGGTGGTTTCCCCGCTGTCCGAATACGCCTTCTGGCCAGGTTGCCCCGGGCAATGGCGGTTGAACATCACCGGTAGGGCATGTTTTGACGTCTGTGGACCATGATCACAGGTTGAGGAACGGGTCATCAGACAGGTGCGGAAAGATCTTGATTTGGAAACGCGAGCAGAAAGCCCCCTGACAGGTTTCCGGGCAAAGAAGGAAGTCGATCACACGTAGAGGTAATAAAACAGTAAATACGCTGTCAGTAAAACGGAGACCCAGACGACCATTGCCCGAATCGAATTGGTTTGCCTGCCACAGGCGCTGCAGAAACCACGGACAAGATGTTCGGTTTGACGCAGTCGTGTCAGGACATGTGTGTCGGTTTTTTGCCGTAGGGTTTGAGCCCAGGTGGAAAGTCGTTCTACCGGGGAGGGACCGCCGTTGGGTGTTCCCAGGAACGGGCGCCGATAAAACCAATCGCTGTCCAGGTTCACGGAACGGATTTCGGGCGGGTAGATGCCACTGCGGACCAGGATGGCAAAGGCCATTGTGGCAAAGAGCAACAGTTGCAACTGGGTGACGACATGATGACTCGTATAGGGTTGGAAATTGAGTTCGGGTGTGACGCTTGCTGCACGGACCTGTACACCAGTGCCGGTATCGATAAAAGGGAGCCAATCATACAGGAGGGCTTGCGGGAGGCAGCCGATGAGCACGCACAGTGCGGCGGTGATCCCCATTGCCAGTAACATGTTCCACGGTGCCTCTTTACAGCGGATGCCCGCGTCGTGTGCAAAGAAAGCAAAGTAGGGGATCTTGATGCCGGAATGTTCCATCACGCCGGCGGACGCGACCAACAAACCCAACCAGATCACGAGTTGGTGATTGTCGGCTACGGCAGAGAGGATCAGTGATTTGCTGACAAAACCACTGAACAGTGGAAAGGCGGAGATGGAAGCGGCACCGATCATACAAAACACGGTTGTGAAGGGCATCGATTTGTAGAGACCGCCCAGCTCCGACGCTTTGATTGTCCCCGTGCGGTAAAGTACCGCCCCCATCGACATGAACAACAGTCCTTTATAGAGGATATGGGCAAAAGCGTGGGCGGCGGTGCCGTTAAGGGACATGGCAGTGCCGACTCCGATTCCCACAACCATGAAACCCAACTGATTGTTCAGGCTATAGGCCAGCACACGGCGCAGATCGTTCTCGATCACGGCAAAGAAAATCGGGAACAGTGTCATCAACAGCCCGATCCAGATCAGCAGGTGGGTGCCGGCAAAGCCCCGGGCCAGAGCGTACACCGCCAGTTTTGTGGTAAACGCACTTAAGAAAACGGTTCCGGTAACCGTGGCTTGCGGATAACCGTCCTGCAGCCAGTTATGCAGCAGTGGAAAGGCACACTTGATGCCGAAGGCCAGGAAGATCAGGAAAACAGCTGGACTTGCTGAGAGCAGTTGCCCGTCGGAGCCGATCAACCGGTTGAAAACCAGGGAGCCAGTTTCATGGAAGTGCAGCAAGATACCCGAGAGCAGGAGTACTCCCGAGCCGACTTGGATTACCAGGTAACGCATGCCTGCGTGGTAAGCCGACTCGGTGCGACTGCTCCAAATCAAAAACACCGACGAAACGGCCGTGATTTCCCAGTAGACGAACAGGGTCAGCAGGTCACCAGCAAACACCGCGCCCATCGCGCTGCCGGCGTAGATCATGGCCGCAACGTGTTGTGTGGTATCACGTACGTGCAGGGCGTACAGGGCACTCAGGAACGCGGCCAGGTGAAATACGAAGCCGAAGATCTGGCTGAGTGAATCGATTCGAACGAGCGTCAACTGATAGGAAAACAGGGACCATTCCCCCGTGTTTCCCTGTGGTAAAGAGACCAGGTGTAGCAGGCTGAGAGCAGGCAGCAGCAGCAACCAAGCTGCCTGTATCCGTCCCCTTAGCAGCGGGAGCAGGAGGCTGCCGATCAGTAGAATCATCCCCGGCGGGAGGCTAGCGATCATAGTAGTCTTCCTCCCGCATGATTGCTCTGCGCAGAAGCTTGCCGGCCAGGACGATGGCCACGAAGACCACGAAACCAAAGATTCCGTAAAATCCGGGGAACTTTTCGACAGCGAAGTGTGGATGTTGTTCGAAGAGAAACTGGATGGGTACCAGAAGTCCGCAGAGGATGTACAAGCCGTAAACCAACTTGTTCACATTACTGCGGTCGTCAAGTGATTGGCGATTTTTGGAGGGCATGGCAGTTGTCAATGGGGAAGCAGCGGGGCAATTGGCGTCAGCCAGTGGTAAACACGATCCGCGCAGAGAAAAAGTGCAATACCACCGGCGGCTGTGATGCAGAGAGGAACCAGGCAGAACAGGGGGGCTTCCTGGATCCCGGGACGCTCAGCGGAATCTTGCGGGGTGAAAAAGAAACCGCGTACAACGATTGGCATCAGGTAGGCGATATTGAGCAGCGAACTGATCATCAGCACGGCCACCAGCAGTGGCTGCTGAGCCTCGGCGGCCCCGAGGCCCAGGAACCACTTGCTCCAGGAACCACCAAACGGGGGCAGTCCAATCACGCTCAGTGACCCGAGCAGAAAAGCGCTCAGTGTCACCGGCATCTGCCGCCCGATACCCCGCATGTCGCTGATCTGGGTCTTGTGCGTGGCCACGTAGATCGCGCCAGCGCAAAAGAACAACGTGATTTTTCCAAAAGCGTGCATGGCGATATGCATGCTTCCGCCGATCACGCCCCAGCGGTTGGCCAGCAGGGCTCCCAGCACGATGTAGGACAACTGGCTGATGGTGGAATAGGCGAGACGGGCCTTCAGGTTGTCCTTGGTAAGTGCTACCAACGAGGCACTGAGGATCGTGGCTGCGGCCACGTACATCAGCCAGGTGGAGATACCTGTCTCCTTCAACAAGGTTGTTCCGAAGGTGTAGACGCAGATTTTCATCACGGTGAACACACCGACTTTGACGACGGCGACTGCGTGCAGCAGGGCGCTGACCGGCGTGGGAGCGACCATGGCCGCGGGCAGCCAACGGTGGAAAGGCATCAGGGCCGCTTTCCCTGTTCCAAACACGTATAACGCCAACAGGACAGCGAGCACACCACGGCTTGTCTTTCCGGTCAGAATACCTCCCGGTTGAAAATCGAGGGTACCCGCGATGGTCCAGGTCCAGGCTATCGCCAGCAGCAAAAAGGTCACCGAAGTGAACAACAGAATTCCCAGGTAGCTGCGCCCGCCGAGGCGGGCCTTTTCGTCACCGTGGTGTGTCACCAGGGGATAGGTCGAAAAAGTGAGCACTTCGTAGAACAGGAACAAGGCGAACAGGTTCTTCGCAAAAGCCGCTCCGATCACGGCGAAAATGGCGATCGCGAAACAGGAAAAAAACCGCGTCTGATGGGTTTCCTGGTGGGCCCGCATATAACCGATCGAGTAGCACGTGGTGACCACCCATAAGCCGGAGGAGACCAGTGCGAACAGCATTCCCAGCGGTTCAATTTCAAACGCGATCGCCAGTCCCGGTAGCACTTCGAAGAGGTCCACCGCTGGCCGATTGCCGGCAAACACGCGAGGTGCCAGTGAGGCAACGACCAGAAACAGCGCCAAAGCGCAGACTAGTGTGCAGAACTCGCGCAGATTGGGTCGCTTTCCGGTCAGTCCCGTCAGCAGGGCCGCGACGAGCGGTAAGGCGAGCGCCATCAGAATGAGTCTGTCGTCCGTCAAGGCGTCATCTCCAGCAAGCGCTGGGCCGCCTCGTGCGCGACTCCGGCTGAAACGGACGTCCAGAGACCGAAGACAATGCTGGCACCAATCAGCGCGTAGGTCGGGATCAGCATCAGCGTAGGAGCCTCCTGGACTGCTGCATGTTCTTCTGCAGGGCTCTGGAAATAGGCCACCTCGACCACGCGCCAGACGTAGATGGCTGCCAGCAGCGAACTGATTAACAGCAGCGCGGCCACCTGCCACCAACCTTGTTCCAGGGCGGCGGTGATCAGGTACCACTTGCTGACGAATCCCGCTGTCAGGGGCACCCCTATCAAACCGAGTCCGCCCAGGACCCAGGCGAACATGGTGATCGGCATCCGCCTCCCAACACCACGCATGTCGGCCAGTTCGGTGGAACCAAGCCGCAAGGCAAAGCAGCCCATGGCCAAAAACAGGCCACCCTTGATCAGGGCATGGTTCATCAAATGAACAATACCCGCAGTCAAGCCAGTCACGGATGCAAAACTGATTCCCAGGACCATGTAACCCACCTGGGCGATGCTTGAGTAGGCCAGCATCCGTTTGATGTTGGTCTGAAAGATCGCAACGGTCGAAGCAACAAAAATCCCAACAAGTGACAGGACCATTAACTCGACGTCGAGCGGCAGAACCTCGAAGGCGAAACTGGGTTTGAAGATGGTGAAGATAAACCGCAGCAGGACGTAGATGGAAACTTTAGTGGACGTTGCCGCCAGAAAGGCTGTGACCACGGAAGGAGCGAATGTGTACGCACCGGGCAACCACGAATGGAGTGGGAACAACGCCATCTTCAGGCTGATCCCCACCGTCAGAAATGCAAAGGCAACGAGCACGGTGCGTGGTCCGTCGCTGGTGTTCAGACGAGCGGCCATGTCGGCCATGTTCAGGGTGCCCGTCATCTGGTACATCAGGCCAATTCCGATCAGGATGAAAGTTGCGCCGATCGTACCCATGACCAGATATTGAAATGCGGCGGTCAATGCTTTGCGGGTCTGTTGTGCCCCCAGGCTGATCAGAGCGTAGGAGGAGAGCGAGGAAATCTCCAGAAAAACAAACAGGTTGAACAAGTCACCCGTGATCACAATCCCCAACAGTCCCGTCAAGCAAAGCAAATAGGCCGTGTAAAACAGGTAGTGCTGATCTCGTCGAATTTCACGCTCGATACTCAGGGGAGCATAGGTCAGCACGGTGGCACCGATTCCCGAGACGATCAGCAGTACAAATGCGCTCAGTGTGTCGATGCGGTATTCAATGCCCCAGGGGGCAACCCAGCCGCCCAACACGTAAGTTTGTGTTCCTTCAGCCAGCACCCGTCCCAGCAACATCAGTGTCATCGCGAAGGTGGCCCAGCAGACCGTCAGGGCAAGGGCCAGCGCTAATCGACGTTGCCGCAGCAAAACACACAGTGGTGCAGCCAGCAGGGGTACGATGATCGGCAAAACGGGTAGGTGTGCTAACACGGCGACTCCCGATCCGCAGCCAATATCTCGTCTTCTTCAATCGTTCCGTAGGCCTCGCGAATCCGCACGATCAAGGCCAGTGCCAAAGCGGTCGTAGCCACTCCGACGACGATTGCCGTCAGCATCAGGACGCTCGGCAGGGGGTTGCTGAAAACAGTGAAATCCTCACCCGTGTAAAAGTTTTTTGCCGGCTTGATCGGAGTAGTTCCACCTTCGACTTTGCCCATGGTGATGTACAACAAAAAGACCGAAACCTGGAAGATGCTGAGTCCTATCACCTTTTTAATCAGATTGCCCCGCGCAATCACGATG
>PBTE01000019.1 GCA_002726515.1 Planctomycetaceae bacterium
GGAACGGCGGCTCCAGTCGCCCGGAACGTCGCAAAGTCTGATTCTGAAGAGGTTTACTTATCCATCCCCGCTGGGCGTGAAACGGAGGGGTCTGCTGGGGACACTCCGGTCACGGATTCACCTCGTTGTACAAAAAACTTGGCTCGTCCATGAAATTCTGAATGTCCGGGCGATTTGGTGTGGCGGAATTTTTTTACATCCTATTTTGCAGGTTGAAGGGACTATGAGTAACCAACATATGTTTAAAACGGCTGGAAAAAATTTGGGCCCGTTCATCGTGGTTTTATTAGCGGCGGTCGTGTTTACGATGGCTCATCCGGCGCTGGCCGCCGGCGCTGACGGTCAGGAGACTGCGGCCTCCGCAGCGGGAGGTGCCGACGGATTTGTTTTTGGGATCTGGTTGATGGCCTTTGTGGCTTCAATCCTCGCCCTGATTCAGGCCTACTTGTTTTATAAGTCGATGATGGCGGCCGATGAAGGTAACGAACGCATGGTCGAGATTGCCGGCTATGTCCGTCAGGGTGCCAATGCTTACCTGAGACAACAGTACATAGTTGTTGCCGCATTCTTTGCCGTGATCGTGGTCTTGCTTGCCATCTCGGTTAAGCTCGAAGTTCAAAGTCCATTCGTACCGTTTGCATTTCTGACCGGCGGTTTCTTTTCGGGACTCGCCGGCTGGTGCGGTATGAAAACGGCTACCTGCGCCAGCAGTCGCACGTCGGCCGGTGCCCGAGTTAGTTTGAACCAGGGACTGCAAGTCGCCTTTCGATCCGGGGCCGTGATGGGTCTGACGGTTGTGGGCCTAGGCTTGCTCGACATTACGTTGTGGTTCGGATTCTTGTATTGGATTTGGCCCAATTATTTGGGCATGACAGAACTGAGCTTGGTTGAAATCACCGTCACCATGCTCTGTTTCGGCATGGGAGCCAGCAGTCAGGCGCTCTTCGCCCGGGTCGGTGGTGGTATCTTCACAAAAGCTGCTGATGTCGGGGCGGACCTGGTAGGAAAAGTGGAACAAGGCATTCCGGAAGACGATCCACGCAATCCGGCCACGATTGCGGATAACGTGGGCGATAACGTGGGTGACGTCGCCGGCATGGGGGCGGATCTTTACGAGTCCTATTGTGGCTCGATTTTAGCCACGGCCGCCTTGGGAGTGGCGGCCTTCTCCACCAACGCACTGCTTCCTGAGGGCCAAACCGGTGACGCCGCACAGACAACCGCCCAGTTGCAGGCCCTGTTCCTGCCCATGGCGATCGCCGGTGTGGGAATCATCCTTTCGATCATCGGTATCTATCTGGTCAAAACCAAAGAGGACGCCACCCAGAAGAATTTGCTCGCCGCGTTGGCAAAGGGCATTAACATATCCTGTACGTTGATCGCTCTGGCCGCTATCGGATTGGCATGGTACCTGATGCCAAAATCCCCGGGGACCCTGATCGGTCCGGTCCCGGGCGTTGCGTTCAGTATCATTGTGGGTCTGGTAGCAGGTTGGTTAATCGGCAAATGGACCGAGTACGCCACCAGCGACGAGTTCGCACCTACAAAAAACCTGGCCGAACAAGCGGTCACCGGTCCTGCCACGTTGATCATCGGCGGAATTGCCGACGGCATGATGAGTGTCTGGGTTCCGGTCATCACCGTCTGTGCAGCTACGCTGTTGGCATTTGGATTTGCCAGTGGATGGCAATTCGCCGATGTGAGCTACTTTGCCTTGGGATTATACGGTGTGGGAATTGCCGCCGTGGGAATGTTGTCGACCCTGGGCATCACGCTGGCGACCGACGCCTATGGCCCCATCGCAGACAATGCGGGTGGCAACGCCGAAATGGCCGGCCTGGAGCCGATTGTACGTGAACGCACCGACGCGTTAGATAGTCTGGGCAACACAACGGCAGCGACCGGAAAGGGCTTTGCCATCGGGTCGGCGGCCCTCACGGCCCTGGCCCTCTTGGCCGCCTACGTCGAAGAAGTCCGCGTAGGTTTTGAACGCTGGGGTGACTCGGTCGTGCAAACACAACTCTCCGAAGAAGAAGATGGATTCTATAAGCTGTCCAATGGATTTGTCGTTGGGAAACACGGCGAGGATACTCACAAGTACCTCGCGATGCCCAAAGACATTCGTGACAAAGACATTCGAGTCCAATGGGAAGAAATCGCGTTCAATGAGAAGATTCCTGATGGGATAATCAACCATGAACCTGGATCAGAGCATGGATCGGTCACACTGGCCGCCACGGGGGCGAGCTTAGTGAGTGTTCACGAAGCAACGCTGCCCGACTTTACAACTTATTATGATGCCTCCCTAATGAACCCCAAAGTGCTCGTGGGTGTCTTCCTGGGAGCCATGTCGACCTTTGTGTTTTGTGCCATGACGATGAAGGCTGTCGGACGGGCCGCCAAAGGAATGGTCGAAGAAGTTCGACGGCAGTTCCGTGAGAAACCGGGCATCATGGAAGGTACGGATCAACCCGACTACGCAGCGCCTGTCGCTATCAGCACGAAAGCGGCACAACGCGAAATGGTAATTCCTTCGATTCTCGGTCTGATCACTCCGGTGGCCGTTGGCCTACTGCTGGGAGTCGGTGGAGTTCTGGGCCTGCTGGTCGGCACGTTGACCAGCGGTTTCTGCGTTGCCATCTTTATGGCCAACGCCGGTGGTGCCTGGGACAACGCCAAGAAGTACATTGAGGGTGGCAAGCATGGTGGCAAAGGTTCAGAAGCTCACAAGGCGGGGGTCGTCGGAGATACGGTCGGCGATCCGTTCAAGGACACCAGTGGCCCGAGTTTGAACATCCTGATCAAGCTGATGAGCATGGTCAGCGTCGTGGTGGCGGGGCTTATTGTGCGTTACAGCCTTATGGCACTCGGGATCTTCTAAACACCCGGGCTGGCCTCAAGCGGTCATCAACCCCCTGAGAGCGAATTGTGATTCGGTTTCAGGGGGTTTTTTTCGCCTTCGACTTCCCGGCATCACGGGAGATGAGCGCCGGGTGTGAGCGATTCACCTCCGGAACCCCCGACTCGCATTTGGAGGCTGCAGAATTTGTTTTGAGCAGGCTGCTGAGGGTCGTTTTACTCTCTTAGAATACACAACAGATGTCTGCGGGAACGGCGCTCAGCTGGAGGACTCTCCGCTGAAACAGAACCTGGCATCTGGTACTTGCGTCCTGGTCCGGTATACTGACTCCTGTTGGAAAGTTCGCGGGGGCTCTGGCAATGTTTGTCGGTGTTGAAGATATCGCGGTTTAAGATCTACAGTCTTTCGTCCGTTGTGCTCAACAAATCCCGATGCTTTTGACAAAAAACGTCCGACCCCTGATTTTCCACTTCGACGGACTCAACTGACACGAAGATTCTTTCTTTTCTCGGGAGGCTTTGTTAGCTATTTCTCTAGTGAACGACTCGACCGAAACAAATGTGGCGGGAACCCATCGTAGTTTGCAGCTGGCCCTCGCAGCCGCACGCACGGCNGANGAGAANTTGGGTCAGGANATCGTTGTTCTTGACGTGCGCAAGCTGTCCCCGCTTTTCGATTACTTCGTNATTGCCACGGGTTCCAGCCGGCGGCAGATGCANGCNATGAGTGAAGAAATCGATCATAAGTTGGAAGACGATCTAAACGATCGCCGCATGAGCATCGAGGGATACGACACCAGTCAGTGGATCCTCTTGGATTACGGCTCCGTTGTCATCCACCTTTTTGACAATCAATCGCGCGATTATTATGCGTTGGAAAACCTGTGGGCAGAATCTGAAAGAGTCCCCTGGAGCCGGGAATGCGGGAATCAGAATGCAGAATAAAGAGACCTGACTGGATCGTCTTTCCCATGCCTGGGAATGAGCCTGCTCCGGGAGTCCCCAAGGCGGGTCGCTCGTCACTCTCATGAATGTTCTCGCCGAGTTACGTAGTCGTTTCAGCCTGGTTCTCGCTGACCTTATTGACGATCCGGCGCCACTGGCCGCGATGATTCTGCCTTCGCAGGACCCCAAATTCGGAGATTACCAGGCGAACTGTGCAATGCCTCTGGGAAAACAACTGGGGCAACCCCCGCGCGAGATCGCGCAGTCAATCGTCAACCAGGTGAATGTTTCAGATCTCTGCCACGATCTCCAGATTGCTGGCCCTGGTTTTATCAATTTACGCCTGCGCGACGAGTGGCTCGTCAACCAACTGAACACGCTCAAAACAGACGAGCGGCTGGGAATCCAGGAATCAAATCAACCGCTCACTTACGTGATCGACTACTCGTCTCCCAACGTAGCCAAACCCATGCACGTGGGGCACATCCGTTCCACGGTGATTGGAGATGCGCTTTGCCGGACCCTAAAGTTCTTGGGCCATCGGGTCATCAGCGACAATCACTTGGGCGACTGGGGCACCCAGTTCGGCATGATCATCTATGGCTACAAACACTTTCGTGACGACGCGGCTTACGACCGTTTGCCAATCGAAGAATTAAGCCGGCTCTACAAGTTGGTCCGTCGCCTGATTGACTTTTTTGAAGCACAAGATCGTCTACCCGAATTACGACAAAGCATTGGGCGCCAGCGAGCAAGCATCGAGGAGAAACAGCCTTCCGGTGATGCAAAAGTCGATAAGAAACTGAAGAAGGCACTTCGGGGTCTGCGCGAAAAACTCGCGGACTTGGAATCGCAGGAGAAGAATCTTTGTGGACTGGTTGACCAATGTGAGGCAGACACCGCCTTCTGTGAAACCGCTCGCCAGCATGCGGACATCGGCACAGCCGTTCAGCTCGAGACCGCTAAGCTCCACGCAGGAGACGCTGAAAACATTCGGCTCTGGGAACAATTTTTACCTCATTGCCGAACTGACATACAGCGTATTTATGATCGCCTGGATATCGGCTTTGATGTGGAATATGGCGAAAGCTTTTATCATGACCGGTTGGCAGATGTCGTGGATTCACTGGAAAAGAACGGCTTGGCGCGTGAAAGTGACGGAGCCATCTGTGTCTTTCTGGACGGATTCGAGGCACCCATGATTGTCCGCAAACGAGATGGTGCGTTTTTATATGCGACGACCGACCTGGCCACCATTGCCTACCGGTCTGAAACCTGGAACCCCGCGGCCATGCTTTACGTGGTTGATCATCGACAGAGCGAACACTTTGACAAGCTGTTCGCCGTCGCCCGCGGGTGGGGTTACCGTAACATCGAATTTCAACATATCAGTTTTGGCACCGTACTGGGGGAGGACAACAAACCTTACAAAACCCGTTCCGGAGACACGGTGGGCCTCGAGGGGTTGCTCGACGAGGCCGAACGGAAGGCGTTCGAAGTGGTACGCGATAATGAATTGGCAATAGATCTGGACGAAAAACGACGCAGACACGTGGCACAAGTGATCGGTGTGGCGGCCCTCAAATATGCTGATTTGTCCCACAATCGAACCAGCGACTACGTGTTCAGTTATGACAAGATGTTGTCACTGCGGGGAAATACTGCGACCTACTGTCAGTATGCCTACGCGAGAATTCAGAGCATTTTCGCTCGGGGCAATGTGGACATTGAGACCTTGCGTAACGATCCGATTCCAATCATGATCGACCGGCCGGCCGAAAGATTCCTGGCCCTGCAATTGCTTCGCTTTGCCGAAGGGTTGTCAGCCGTTGTCGACGACTATCGACCGAATCAACTGACCAACTACCTGTTTGAGTTGGCAAACCGCTTTTCCACATTTTTTGAAGACTGTCCCGTCCTCAAGGCAGATACGCAACCGCAACAGCAAAGCCGACTTCTCCTGTGCGACATCACGGCCCGGACGCTGAAGCAGGGGCTATCCCTATTGGGAATTCAAGTGGTCGACAGGATGTAAAGGGTCACCCGAGGCAAGGGGCAAGATGATCCCATGATGACTCTTCAGCAGCACTTCGACAGCCAGCAGCTTTCCAATGACTACACTCTGGTCGACGGCGTTAAGATGAACGCTGAAAGGGGCAATCGGTTCAAGATCAGCAACCCCTGGTTCAGAAGTCACGTGGACAACGGTCATTTTGTCGAGTTAAGAATTGATTCGCTGCGATTTTCAGCCCACCCTGACGCTCCGGTCAATTGCACCTGCCCCCACTGCAACGAACCTGCTGAAAAACCCATTCTTTGCCATGACGAACCAGCCAGCTTGCTGCCCATTGCTAAACAATCGGTACCTTCTCGAGGATGGGGCGAACAGTTCTGGGTGCGAATCAGGGAGCGGCAGGGAGTCTGGTTAGCCGGTGACATCGACAATCTGCTCTACGAATCACGCCTGCACGATTTGAACCGGGGTGACACGCTGTACTTCCACCAGGATCATATTCTGATCGTTCACGGAACGCATCACCAGGAAATCCTGAGTCGATTGAACAACCAGGAGCTGGAAGCACTTGGAGAGTGGTTGCAGGAGAACCACCATCTGTGAACAACTTATTTGATAAGATTCCCGATACAAGTTTTGCGGAACTGTCTGACACGCTCGTGGAAACTACATCCGTTCGAATTGAACGAATCGTTTCATTCAATCATGTTTCACCCAAGGATTTCTGGTACGACCAGGAACAAAATGAATGGGTAGTCGTCATCCAGGGAAGGGCCAAGATTCTGTTCGCCGGAGAAAATGTTCCACTGGAAATGGGGCCGGGAGATTTCGTTAACATTCCGGCACACCAACGGCACCGGATCGAATGGACAACTCCCGACGAACCAACGATTTGGCTAGCCGTGTTTTACTCTAAAAGGAAATGACAACCCGACAACAGTACGCAGCGCGAGCTGCCAGTTCGTGGCAAGACGTTTTCAGCAACGTCGCTCCGAGAAAAGGCCCGGCGTTGAGCACAACGACCGGGGAAACTTCGTCATACGTCCTTAAAGAATCCCGTAAACCAATACTCCGTTCACGCTAGCAAATGTTCGCGCTGGTGGCCAATGAGACGCGGACGGACAGCAACTCGGTTGACTATCAACATGGACCGGTTTCGTCGTGAAATGAAAGGCAACAAGCTGTACGTGGCACTGGGTGCATCGCAGGTGAGAAAACGGCTGCGAAAAGTCGGGTTGGGCGTGCGAAAGGTCGAAAGTGCCGGCAAAGACCGGGCATTGATTATTCACACGGCAACGGGTGACCACTTGCGAGAACTTTCCGCTATTTTCGAAGACGTCCTGGAACCTCTTGAAACTGCTGAATCCAGGAAGCATTCGTTGTCGACAGGGCTCAGGAAGCGAACCTAATTTCTGCTGGTGTTGCCAATCCGCATTCAAAAATATGGCGCCACAGATTTCAGTCCGATACTGACTTCTCACGATTCTTTTCCAGGTGAACTCGCCAACCAAATGGCTGTGTCCATGCTTTCTCGAAAGGACTCTCCGTGGTCGGATTGTCGGGAACCTGGTTACTGGTGACCGTCGCTCGAACGTAAAGTTCGTCGCCCGTCAGTTGGTAGACTGCCTGTTCCCCCTGCACCGTCGCCAACACTTTACCCACGTCTTGTGAATAATCTCGTGTACCCGCGACGGGTTCTCCGGTCAGTTTGTCGATCCGGGCCGATGAGCTCGCATCGAAATCAATCGGTGTGCCAATGAATCGCGTGGTAAATTCTGCATTGCCGTCGGGATCGATCACGATACGGAGTTTTCGCTGCCCTGGATCGTAATCGACGGTGTTGAGAAAAACACCGGACGAAGCATAAAAGTCGCCGCGTTGCAAAGCGCGAACAATTGCTTCGGGTGTCAGACGTCGGGCTCGCAACATGATCCATCCTCGACCTGGAGATGCGGTCGTTCCTCCGTGATAGTGGTGGCTGTCATCTGTCGCCAGGCCGAACAGTGGTGGTGCATGAAACTGACTCAGCCGCAGCGAACTGGTGATGTCCCACAACGTCTCCAGGCCAACTCGTCGGTCACTTCCCAAATCACCATCCCCTGAAACTCCATTGAAAACCTCGAAAAACTCGTCCTGAATGAGCGCTGCCAACTCTTCGGCCGAGATCCCCTGATCTCCCAGGTTGGGGTGGTTCAGGTGCGGAATGATCGTGCGGCCCAATCTTTTCGATTGTGCCGCCACGGCCCGTAAATTATTTTGAATCGTCTCCCGTACACTGTCACCACCTTGTGGCTGAATGGCTTCAGCAATGTTGGTGGCATTGATATGAGCGCCCCGGTCGGTGATCTCTTCCGATTGAATCATGAGGAACTGGCCCCGGCTCTCGACCAGCGCCTGAACCTCCTCCAGCGGCTTCAATCGCACTTCGAACGTACCTTGCTCGCGTTTACCCCGTGTTTCCACCCAGTCTTTTCCAAAACGTCGGATGTATTTCTCAAGTGCCGTCTGTCCGTTACGTTTCTCAACCTCCTCGATGTTCATCCAGCGAACACCCTGGCTGAGTAGGTTGTGGTCCGACAAGGCCAGAAAATTATATCCGTGCCGGAGATACCAATCGGCAATCATTTCGGGAAAATCGTTGCCATCACTCCACAGCGTATGGGTGTGCAGATTTCCTTTCCACCAGCGCAGCGGAGGGTGAGTGGGATCAAGAATCTGCCGAAGGGCCAGTTCAAATGTGTCGGCCTGTCGGACAAATCCAAGATCTGTGGGATGTGAACCATCGACTGTGTCCTCACCGTCCTGGCCGAGCAGGAAATTGCCCTCCAGATAATGCAGACCCGAGATCCCCGTGGATCGCATGCGTTGGTAAGCTTCTCGCAGGGCAGCACGACCGGACTTGTTGCGCCGGGCATTATCTTCGACAAGAAACGCATTCGCGTAGGTACGACCTTCGACAAGCAGAATCGGGGTCTCCTCACGAGTCTGGCGCAAGATCGTTACCAGCGGCTCCACTCGCTGGGCGACTTCCACATGGTTCAAGTTGGGAAGACAGTCGATCACATAAACAGCGGCGTCGATTTCCGACATCAGCTGAGCGACTTCCGGTTCCATTCTGCCGTTACCTGAGAATCCCAGATTGACCACGGTCCGACCGAAACGACGCCCTAGAATTGCGGTGTGCACCATCCCGGGACGCGACGCACAACCCCCTTGTGTGATGGAAGTCCCCCAAAATACCAGTGGCTTGCGGGCCTCTCCTTCCAGACTCTTTCGCCACAGGCCTGCAACGGCGGGTACTCCCACTTCAACCGATTGGATCCCGTTGTATAAGGGCAAATAGAGTAGATACTCGCGCTTTCCAACTGGCAAGTCGCGAACAAGTTGCACCGAATTCGTTTGCCGTTCTGGACGGCCTACTGCAAGCCAACGCCATTGCGAATTTGTCCTCACATAAAGATCGACTCCGCTCACACCGGTAGCCGGCATGTGCGGCATTGCCAATTTTTCTGAAGTCAGTACCCACCGCGCATGGATCGTTCTAGCGTCGGTTACAAACCTCAGGCACAGTCCGGCGGACTGTTGACTGAGTGACCACACCCTCGGACGCACGACCTTTTCAGCCCGTGCGGGCAGGCGGTTGTAAAACGCGGCTGTATCGTTCCACGCTTTTCCTTCGACCCCAATGGTCCGACCGTCGTACCAGAGGAGATCCTTTTCCGTATCGACCCTGGCCAGGGAAGGTTCGAGTTTCGCTTCTCCGGCGGCCAGCTTGCAGCAAAAACCCAGCACCATGACTGTTGCTGACACTTTGCACAGGTTGCCTGCGTTTCGTAGGTAAGACATGATTTGTCTCTTCGGTGAAATGTTGTTCCAGAGGTTCGTCACTCGCCCAGATTTTTGTTCCTGATGAATGACGAGGTTCGCTCGATTTTTTGATTTAGAAACCTTTTTTAACTGCCAGAGGCAGGCTACCGCATAACGTCAACGGGCAACGACACCTTCAGGGCCCTTCTCCTGCGACCAGACGAGACTGAAAATCGTCCAACACCTCGGGCAGTTCGGCAATCGTGTCGATCACGCAGTGCGCCCCGGCAGCAAACAGTGTTTCCTCGGCCGCCTCGACCCGCCGCTTCAAGTCTGTCGGCTCGATACTTTGGACATCTTCGGCGCTCAACCCCACAAGATTTCCACTTCGGGAAATTCCGACCGACCACATGCCCGCATTTCGTCCCGCCTCGATTCCGACCGGTGTGTCATCGACCTTGACGATGGCTGACATGGGATGCACGCCCATGCGCCGAGCGTTTTCGAGGCACATCCAGGGTGCCGGTCGTCCGACTTCGACGTCATCAGCACAGAGCATGCAATCCGGCTCGAAGCCCTGACTGCGGACCAACGGCTCCACGATTTGCATCAGCTCCCGGTCATAACCTGTGCTGGCTCCGATTTTCAGGCTGCGTGTCCGGCAGGCAGCAACCGTCTCAGCGGTGCCGGGGATCAACCGGCTATTGTGTTTCAGGCAATCGGATTGAATGGGCAGGAATCTTTCGTAGATCTGCTCGATGTGGGACTCGTCGGGAACCGCCCCATGAGTGCTGCGCCAGGCCCGGGCTACGGAGGGCATTTTCAAAATCTCCGCAATGTGATCCCGTTTAGCTCTGCCCATCGGCTCACGAGCGTTATCCGTCGTAATTTCAACGTCGAAAGTCTTGAAGACCTCAACAAATGCGGCCGCGGGAGCACAGCTTCCGTAGTCCACTACCGTCCCGGCCAGGTCAAAAATGACAGCCCGCAACAATCCACGATACTGGAACGACTGGTTATTTTTTTTCATGACTTAAAATGAATCACTCCATACGACAATTCGTTGTCACAACGTTCATATTTTCTTGAACAAAGCGACCCCGGGTCAAAATAGGCAGACGCTAGTAACGGACACTTTCCAACAACCGTCGCAGGTCATCGGGCGTGACGCGCCGCGGGTTGTTCGATAGTCGTTCAGTATTCACGCTGCGGACCAACATTTCGACTTCCGCGTCGCTACCCATGCCGATCTCACTCAATCGTGTGGGTCCACCGACACCACCCACCAGGTTTTCGATCTTCTTCGCTGCCTCGAGCGGTGTACTGCTGCCGAGGAGCTGAAGAATAAATCCGATGCGCGATCTGACGTGTTCTGCGCCGCGCGGATCGACACAATCGGTAACACTCGTTTTCGCATTGTACAACAGGACGGGGGCCAGTGTCATCGCAACGGCCATCCCGTGAGGAACGCCGGCCCGCATGCTGATTGCATACGAGATGGCGTGCGAAGCGGTCGTCTTGCTGATGTTGATTGCCTGACCTGCCAGGTGAGCCGCCCGGCACATGGCGGTGCGAATCGCAGCCGTCGGCTCGTGGACAGCCGCAGCGAGGTGATCGAAAGCGAGCCGAGCCGCTTCACTCGCATGCTGGACCGACAGTTCATTTGAATCAACGGCCCATAACGACTCGACAGCTTGACAAAGAGCATCCAATCCACTGGAGGCGGTCAACTGCGGCGGTAAATTTTGCGTAAGCTGCGGATCCACAATGGCGAACTCGGGTAACAAGAAACGGTGCGCCAGGGAGTATTTTTCTCCATCCATGTAACAGACCGCGAAATGTGTCGCCTCACTACCTGTCCCGGCGGTCGTCGGCACGGCGATCAGCGGTGGACCGTCGTGTAACAGTCGGGATTTTCCACGAACCAGGTGTTCCGGAGGTTCTTGTTGCATGCCCAGATTGCTGACGAGTTTTGCCATGTCCAATGCAGACCCACCACCAATCGCCAGAACCGCGTCCACATGGTTCTGGCGAAAACATTGAATCCCGCGCGCGACGTCAGATAGTTTGGGATCACATTGAAAGTGCGTGAATCGCTCCACCTGGCGGGTCGATAATTCCGACCGGAGTAAGTCCTCCGCACCCGAACCGCGATACGCCGTCTCGTCGGCAACAAGAAAGAGAGACCGGACTTCAAGGCGAGCAAGAATCGTTGAAACTTCGTCGATCGCGCCTCGCGCGACGTCAACTCGATCCTTTGGTCGACGCCACTCATCTGGTCGCGGTACTTGTGGGGAAGCGGTCATGGATCAAAAGGCGACTATTGGACGATAC
Source organism: Planctomycetaceae bacterium (assembly GCA_002726515.1). Taxonomy (GTDB): domain Bacteria; phylum Planctomycetota; class Planctomycetia; order Pirellulales; family Pirellulaceae. The sequence goes on from PBTE01000019.1 coordinate 11,960, forward strand.
AAATCCCCCCGTGCACAACATCGACATGCTGCCCCGGGGGAAGTGTGGGCCAGCCATGACAGACGGGTTTTAGTCCTCAATTTTTTTCACACGAATCACTAAATCTTCTGTAAAGGGTGGTAGATCGAGTTTTGCATCGGCCCCACCATGGAGCCAGATTGCCGGAGAGTAACTCCCCGAAACGGGTGAAAAGAGCCGGACCTGATAGCGCGCCCGTGGGAGTGGCAATCCGAGCGTTGCCTGAATCATTTCTCCGGCAGCAGGATCGGTCACCTCGCGAGCATCCGCCAAATAGACGATGTACTCTTCTCCGGCAATTCCTAATACCGACTCGACCACACTGTCGGGCACACCTTGCACCCAGTCGACCAACGGCCGAGCGCGAATGAAGTCGAAGGAGTGAAAAAATTCGGACAAATGCTTCATCCACGTTCGGATCATCTGACGCGACTGACCGGTTCCTGTCTCGTTGCCCACCGTGATGGAAAAATCAATGTAGTCATAGTGAGCCCCGCTCATGAGGGTTGTCCAGGCCCGTTTCCGGTGGATTGTCCAACCTGTCTGGTCCCGATACATGCTGGCTGCATTGTCTTCATCCATGACCACCGGTTTCTTCTCGTGATAGATGGCCTGGTACAAATCTCGCAGCTCAGCAAGCACAAGCTGCTTGGACATGAAATCGCCGATGCGATAAAAACGTCCTGCGTAGCTGCTGCCAGACATGGAATGTAGATTCACGGCATCAAAAATCTTGTTCTCAAAACTTTCGTCGATTCTCTGGTTGTGAGATCCCGAACCCCATAGACTGGTGGCTTCCGCCCCGAAAACCAGGTGCTGATGAGGAAGCTGATCCATCTCCTCCCGCATGACCTGAAAGATTGCAGATTGCCACTGGTCCACTTCTGCGGGTGACACATGACCCTGTAGACCGACCCCAGCCTCATTGCAGATATCGTAGTAGATGTTGTCATACTGGTTGGTCTCCCGAATGATCTTCCTTGTGAAACTTGCCTGTCGTTGAAACAGTTGTGGATCCCTCAGGGTGTTGTACGCAAACCACTCGATCTTCTGGAGACCATTTACATTGTTGGCCGCATGCAAAGGACTCAAGGACCACACCTGGTCCGTGTAAGTGCTGCTGAAGAAGGTGACTTCCACGACAATGCCAAGCCCGGAAGCCCGCTTGAGAAATTGGTGCAGTCGTTTGAAAAAGCCCGGGTTCCATTGATCCAAATCGTATTTTGCTTCTCCGTCCAGGGCTTTCTCAGAACCAATCCGCGGATAAGGGCTTAAATAATCCGGAGATTCCGGTTTGATCGGAGAAGAAGGATTACGGGGAGATTGGAGTTCACGAAACAACAGAAAAATCCGTGTGAGGGTCTGCTTTTTGTCCGCCGCATCCTTCAGGTAACGCTCGAAATCAAACGATGCGTTCACGACCGATCCGTAGTGCTCCGTTGCAGTGATCAAAGCCAGCGGCCGATCCCGGAAAAGAAAATACTTCGGGTTGTGGGGATGAATCGAGATCGGCCGTTGGAAGGATGAATCCGACGGGTCAGCTATAACAGCGGTCGCCTGCAACCAAGAACAACAGAAACAGAGAATCCACGCAGATCGAACCCACAGCATTGAATGCTCCTTTCGGTGTAACGCTATTACCGCAGGAGAAACCAGGGTTTTTCAGAAAGATGCTGAATTGCACTTCCCGCCCTGTGTTCCTCGAGAGCCCTCAAGGTAGCCTGCTGGCTCAGTGGCGACAAGTTTACAGCTCCGAAACCATAGATTTTTCAGCCGGATATCAGCAGAACCGAGTTACTGAATGCATCCCTTGACACCCTGTGGATAACACGATCTGATTCCCAGAGTATCGTGATACCAATGGTCCGGTAGCTGCCGCTTCAGCCGACTGTGCTCATCCGAAGCGGAGTCCGGAAAAGTCCACTTGTTGGGCGACTTCGTGCCAAGGGTTGAACGATTCGATCACACCGCCGTAAGTGGCTGGATACATTTTCATCCGTTCCGGAATCTGTCCGCCCCAACTGGAATCACAAAGAGTTCGCCATGCAAAACCACTACGATGTCCAGGTCTGCTTGGATGTGAAAACTCCCATGCGTGATGGTGTCCAGCTATCCGCCGACATTTATTTGCCCAAGTCCACAGGACCGTTCCCGACGGTACTCCTACGGACACCCTACAGCAATAACCTGGAGGACCTGATCACCAAGTCCCGGCGCCTGGCAAATCAGGGATACGCCTGCGTTGTACAGGATGTGCGCGGTCGCTGGGACTCTGATGGTACCTACTATCCGTTTCACCAGGAAGGCGCGGATGGATTTGACACACAGCAATGGATCGGCCGGCAGCCGTGGAGTGATGGAAAAATCGGCATGACAGGCGGGTCCTATCTCGGTTGTGTGCAGTGGCTCAGTGCGCCGCACCGCAATGAACATCTCACCTGTATTTGTCCGCAGGTCATGTGCAACGACTACTATCGTGGACTGTTCTATCCGGGCGGTGCTTTCCAGCTCAATGTACTCATGACATGGGGCATGCGCACCAGCGCGCACACTGCCCAAAGTATCTCGCAACACCATTGGACCGAGGCGTTTCGCACCCTGCCCGTCTCTGAAATGATCGAGCAAAATGGTGGCAACATGCCTTTCTGGCAGGACTGGATGGAACACCGCACCGATGACGAGTACTGGGAAGCGATCAACGGAGAGAAACAATATGAACAAATCGGCGTGCCAGCGCTGATCATGGGTGGTTGGTACGACCTGTATGCCACCGATACGTTTGATAATTTTGTCGGCATGCGCGAGCGTGGCGGCACCCCGCAATCCCGACAAAGCAAACTGATCGTTGGTCCCTGGCCACATCGATTGAGTCGCTGCACGTGCGTCGGGGACATCGACTTTGGTGCACACTCGATGATCGATTTAGAGGGTTGGGAAATCCGCTGGTTCGACCACTGGCTCAAGGGTATCGATAATGGCATCACCGCTGAGCCACCGCTGCGTCTGTTCATTATGGGCAGTGGCCAGTGGCGTGACGAAGACGAATGGCCGCTGGCACGCACTGACTGGCAGTCGTGGTACCTGCACTCACAGGGCCATGCCAACACACTTCGTGGTGACGGTCGATTGTCCCGCCAGGCTCCCGACGAGGAGTCGCCGGACCAGTTTGTCTACGACCCACAACATCCAGTGCAGACGGTGGGGGGCAACAACTGCTGCTCGCCGGAAATCGTTCCCTGGGGACCGTACGATCAAAGAGGAGTCGAAATGAGGACGGACGTCTTGTGCTACACCAGTGAACCGTTTGACGACGATTTCGAAGTGACGGGCCATATCCAACTGACACTCTTTGCCGCCAGCGATGGCCCCGACACCGATTGGACGGCCAAATTAGTGGATGTCTCTCCCTCCGGATATGCCATGAACCTGTGCGACGGTATCCTCCGGGCACGTTTCCGCGAGAGCCTCTCCCGACCGCAACTCATCGAGCCGGGCGCTGTTCTGGAGTATACAATCCATTTGGGAGTGGTCGGCAATGTCTTCCGCCGGGGCCACTCCTTACGCGTCGAGATCTCCTCGTCCAACTTCCCCCGCTTTGACCGAAACCTGAACACGGGCGGGGATCTTGTCACGGAAACCCGGATGCGCGTTGCTCACCAAACCATTCACCACAATCGCCAGTTTCCATCACAATTGAAGTTGCCGGTCGTGCCTCGACGGTAAGACAACCCGCCAGTCCCGGGATTTGCCTGCCTGTCCCGGGATTTGGTAGCGTCGTTTGCCCGAGATTTTTCCGCCTGCCTGGTGTGACTTACGAGGTGCTGAAATTGGCGGCCGAACTTGACAACGGCGACACCTTCTTTTCGGTTTTGTTGAGAGGATGTTTGTTTACTTTTTTCTTCAGTTTCTTCAGTTGGGGATAGCCTTGCGCCTGCTCCTGAGCCCATTCCTTGGCAAAGTCGCCGCTGCGGATACCTCGCAGTACCTGCTTCATCCGCTTTTTCATCTCTCTCAGCGGCAAGGTTTCGGCCCGCGTCAGCGTACCGTATTGAGAAGTTGGTGAATGGTAGTGCATCTGTTTGAACATGCCCTCAAACGCCATCTTGCGAAACACCTCCGATGCTTCACCAGAAGCGTACATCTCCAGAAGAACGACTTCTGCCGGGATACCTGCCTCGACCAGGACCTCGTAGGACAGTACCAGGGCTTGCGTGAGTAAAGGCCACAGCGCTTGTTCCCCAAATAAATTCACACAGGCCTCGTCGTCAAAAGTGCATTCCAGAACGCCGGCCCGTGTACAGCCTACTGCCTTCGCCAGGGCCAACGCGACCTGGAGCGCTTTTCCCGAAGCATCCTGGTCGACGGCGACGAAACCGGGAAGACCTTTCCCGTCCACATAGGATTCCCGCACCGAGACACCCATGGCACGAGGCGACATCATGATCACATCAATGTCCTTGGGAGGCACAATGCTCTTGAAACGGATTCCGTAACTGCTGGCGAAATTCAGAACCTGGCCGGCTCGCAGATGCGGTTCAATCTGACGCTTGTAGATTTGCTCCTGGATCTCATCGGGAATCGAAAAAATCAAGATGTCTGCTCGCTTGACCGCCTCGGCAATGGTGTACACCGGGAGACCATCCTTTTCAGCCTCACGGAAGTAGGCATCGCGTCGGTTTCCGACAATCACCTCAAACCCACTGTCACGAATATTCAGGCCCTGTGCGCGGCCCTGGTTGCCATAGCCGATAATTGCGATGGTCTTCTTTCGCAACGGGGTCAGCTTTACATCTTTGTCATAGTAAATTTTTGCCATGTTGTAAGCTCCTTGGTTAAGACCCGACACTCCCTCTTTCTCGCATTTTGAAAACCACCGTATCAGAGACCGTGTCACTGCGATACCCGGGAACCGGTCTCTGGTTAGGGGCGAAAGCGCAGTGCGTAGAGGTCCGCGTCTTGAAGCACGAACCGTAACCGGATGGGGTGGTCGGCAAGCATTTGCAGATCACTCTTGTTGTTCCAATGGACCACGCGCTCCACGTTGTCGCCGACAAAGTTTTCCGAGACACCCAAACCGTACCCTGGCAACGGATTCCCAGCCGCATCCTGGATTTCCACCCGCAGGCTGCCCGCAGCCGACGTGGCGTAATTCAATTCCAGTGCTTTGCCCGCAAATGTCAGCGGCTTGGTGATCATTTCGCCACCCGCAAACGGGGCATGGACTGATGCAAACCCGTCCAAACGGATGCGATAGCGCTGTACATGACATGACTTTTGCTGAGCATGGCGGTTGACGTAGATCGACATCTCTCGATCACCCGTTGGGACGATGCCGCGAACCGAGAAATTAGAACGGTTGACCCAATTCTGGGATCCGAGTCCCGGTCGTACCAGTGCCTCCTTGAATGTCAGATCGTATCGTGTCGTTGCGGCTCGAGTCGAGAAAAGAACCGTATCCGCTATGTCACGGTAGAGGTCATCTCGACCATCGGGGAACTCGTGTGCCAAATCAAGATTGGCCGCTTCCACTTGTTTGCCAGTCAATGCACGACGACCCTCCATCAGGCGCGCCGGGGTTGCCAAGTAGATGTGCGGCGCGCGGAAGTAAGGCTCGGTCTGGTTGTTGTAGATGTGGTGGGGGGGTTCCGGACCTCGATCGTCAAAATGCATCGGCGTCACCCCGGACCAGTGGAAAAAGTCTTTCGACGTCATCCGCGCCACCGCTCGTATTCCCACGTCGTCATCCACCGGTTTGAAATAACGATAACGGAAGTATGTCACATAGCAGTTCTCGACTTCCGACCAGAACATCGTGTCCCAGCCGTCATACGCACCGCGCACATCGGCTTGAAGGAGTGGTTGCTTCTGCACGGCACGATAGCTCCAGCCATTTTTGGAAACCCACCCTCCCATCGTAGCGCCGCTTCGATCTTCGTAAATGAGCGAATAAGCTTTGAAACGTTCCTCCGCCGAAACTCCGGGCCGCCTGTCAAGGAACACTTCGGGAAGGGGCTTTGTTTGGTCAATGATCGGTTGGCCTTCTGCCGTACCGACAAGGTTGTTCTCCCGACTGCCATCAAGCTCAACGAGTCCCAAGCGGGGTTTGATGAAATGGATTCCATCCCAACTCTCCGCGTAACACAACAAATTATTTGCGCTGTAATACATGCGGTACCGCTGGCCGTCATAATGCACGTTCAACGCGTAGTGCAGCCGCTTTTCCCAGGGGCGGTCATGGCGCAGGACAATTTCTGCCGGTTGCGGACGGTGCAATTGCAGGTGGCACCCATCCAATTGATCGATCAGATATTCGTCGACAAAGATCTCTCGCCGAGAACCAATCTCCAGGGGATCCCCAGGTTCACCGGCGCGTGGTGCTCCGATCCCAACACTCAAGGCCCAGAAAAAGACACACCAACAAACGGTAAAAACTTTCGGGATAATGAATCGATGCATATCTGCTTACCACCAGGAAATTCGGGACATGCTTGCACGCACAGTTCCAACAGACAGACGTCGTCAAACCAGAGACACCGACTCGCCTGTCAAACGGCAGGCCGGATGATGTCGAATTACCAGAACCATACGAGCGACAAATCGCGGCTGCGCAAACCAGCGGGCAAAGTCGGATTCACACGATCGAGAAACTACTTCCCCCGCATTTCGTCTGGTCGATCATATCTTATCACACACTGCTGGAACATTATTTTTTCGATAAACTAGGTCGTGATCATGTCCCACGGCGGCCGAGCTTTCCTGCCAAGCAGTGCCGTTGCTTCAGGGTCGTCACAAATCAGTTCCCGATCCGCATCCCAGTGCAGTTTGCGCCCGACTCGGTAGGAGATGTTGCCCAGATGCGCAACGTTGCTACCCTGGTGCCCGACCAGCGCGTCGCAGCCCGGTTTCTCGACTCCGCGAATACAGCGGACAAAATGCTGTGCATGAACAGCACTCGGCTCCTGCGCGTCCTTCGCTATCCGATCTAACTTCGGCGGATTCGACTTGGGAGCAATGGTCGCCGGCCCGCGCCGGGTAGGCAACGGTTCCGGAATAATTTCGATCGCTCGCCGGTCGACGATCATGGTCGCGTTGCTTCCAAAGAACGCCATCCCGTTGGGGCGGTTTTCCTTAGCTCTCGCACTGTGGTGTGTAATACCCGGTGTGAGGCGGCCCATCGAACCAAATCCGTTCGTGTTCAGTGTCTCGTACGACATGATGAATTCCGGATACTCATAGGTTACCTGCAGCACGTCGGGATGCTCACTCATTCCCCCCATCGCAAACCGTCCTCCGGAGGAGTTAATCGTCATGGGTGCTTCTGCCCCCATAATTTGGTGCACGCTGTCGAAACGATGTACACCAAAGTCGGTAATCCAGCCACCAGCATAGTCGGTAAAATGGCGGTAGGTGCCGACAAAACGGTTTTCATTGAACGGAACCCACGGCGCCGGACCAAGGAACAAATCCCAGTCGGCACCCTCGGGAGGATCAGTATCCGGCAGTGTTCCAATGCCAGCAGGCATCAAGTTGTAGTAGTTCCAGACCTGCACGTAGTGAATATCTCTGATTTGTCCGGTCCGCACCATTTCGGCAGCTTCCGCGATGTGCGGTGCCGAACGATGTTGTGTTCCGGTCAAAAAGACTAACTGCGGATTTTCCTCCGCCGCTTTTACCATGGCCCGACCTTCGCGAATGTTGTGCCCGTGTGGCTTTTCAACATACACATGCTTGCCAGCCGCCAGTGCCATCACCGTCGGTATGGCGTGCCAGTGATCTGGTGTGGCGATGTGCACAGCATCCACCTCCTTCATTTCCAGCACCCGCCTGAAATCTGGCTGAACGATGGCCGTTTCGCCCAACTGTTTTTTTGCTTTCAAAGCCTGTGCCTGATACACATCACAGACAGCAACATACTCCACACCGGCGACGGCTTGCATCGACTCAGCCACGGAGACTCCGCGACTCCCGCATCCGATCAGCGCAACGTTAACACGGGAATTGGCGCCATAGACACGTCGAGCGGATGCAGCCGTGACAGCGGCTACTCCGCCCGTGTAGGCCGCACCCTTCAAGAACTCTCTACGTTGCATACTGATAGCTCCTTTCGCGTTGGTAATTCGTATTCTCCCAACCGTCTATCATAGTGGTCCGGACCTCGTCATGACGACATCCCGACCTCGTCCAAAACGTTAATTTGCCTTCATGAATTGTCCAGAAACCCGCGCCCACGTCGATATTTCGGCGGGGTGACGAACCCCACCCAATCGCAGCATCACCTTTTCTCTCGATATCGTTCCATCTATCGGCACCGCAGGCGACCAACGACGTTCTGATGTGGGACAGCCGGATAATACACGTTGCAGAACCGTTCGATCATGGCAATGAGCGCCGAGTGATGCACCGCACTTCCATTGCCGGCACCGAACCGGTCAAGGATTGATTTCAGTCCACGCGCGTTCCTCCAGCGTTTCCGACGTCGTGAAAACGTTGACCGTGCTTCACCGATGGAAACAGTCGAGCTCATTTGCCCCACCAGTCATCTGCCAGTTTAACCGCGCGTTCGGATAAGCTCTCGAAGACAGTCATCGGCAAGGGTCACGATTCCCGAACAGTCCCGCGCGCAATGATGTTCGGCTCGCTGAAAATTGGTGGGCGGATTGTCGACGGCGGCAACGTTAAGAAAAAAGATCGTACGAGGCCAGGGCGTGATGTTGGCTGTCGAGCCGTGCACGATATTGCTGTGACAAATCAGGACCGAACCGGCAACGCCCGTTTGCAACTGGATACCACCTTCCGCTGCCAACCGCGAAACTGTATCGGGTGAGATTACAAACAGCGTGTAGCCCTCGGACTCCTGATTGTCGACCGCTTCGTGGATCAACCCGTGACGATGCGAGCCGGGGATCATCATCAACGGTCCGTTCGATTCCGTGGCGTCGTCCAGAAAGATGGCGATCATCAGGACGCGTGGTTCTTGCAGGCCATCCCGATCGTGCCAGGTAGCAAAGTCCTGGTGCCAGGTCCACAGGTCTCCCTGGAAGGCAACTTTGGGATTTAGACGACTTTGATGAATGTAGACTTGACTCTCCAGCAGTTGCTCGGCCAGTCCGATTATTCGCGGGTGCCGTCCCAACTGCTGAAACGTCTCGTCGGTGAGATGGGCGCCGTAAGCCACCCGGACCGCATCGGTGTCTGGACCGCGCACCACGTGAGGTCCATTTTGCTGCATTATCCGTGCAGCTGCCGTTTGCAGAAGTGAAACTTCATCACTGGAAAAGAGCGAGGGAAAGAAAAGAAATCCCTGTGCATCGAATTGTCGTCGTTGCTCTCTGGCCAACTGCATCTCTGGTGTCCTTTGATCGAATCCCTGCGTAGCGAATCCCTCCGTACTGTGTTTCGTCTTCGGGGGGCAGGTTGCCAACCCACTGCGGCACTGAGATTTCTACGCTACCTGACCTACACTACCTGACCATTGTATCACTCCCTAGTCGTCGATGGCCTGATACACGAGCGCTGAAAAACGACTGTTCCAGTCCAGACCGCCCGAAGGATGAAGCTGGGCCATCGAGACCATGATCAACTCCTCTTGCGGATCAATCAGAAACACCGTGTAAAAAAATCCCCCCCATCCATAGCTACCCTGTGAACCAAGTTCGGCCGCCAAGCCCAGTCGGCGGCGAACCCGGAACCCCAGGCCAAATCCCGCAGAACGGGTGCCCAGATCCTCGGGATCGAAGGACACGTGTTCGGTCGTCATCAATTCGACCGTCTTACGGCTGAGGATACGGCTATGACCTGCACGACCGTTGTCCAACAACATCTGGCAGAATCGGTAGTAATCCATCGCAGTAGAACAAAGTCCGGCACCGCCTGAAAAATATCCCGAACCCTGCACCGGATAGCTGGGGCTGTAGATCATACCCGCATCGTCAATTTTCTGGCGCGTCTCGCGTTGCAGCTTTCCTTCCTGACGCGCGTACACCGTTGCCAGGCGGGACGCATCTTTCCCATCAATAAAAAACCCTGTGCTGGCCATTTGCAGGGGCCCAAACAGTCGCTTTTGAAGAAACTGATCCAAGGGCAACCCGGAGACGACCTCAACCACACGACCCAGGACATCCGTGTTCAATCCATAGGTGAATCGTTCCCCGGGTTGATGTAACAAGGGGATGGTCGCCAAAGCCCGCATGTTCTCTCCGATCGTTCGCGACTCCTCCAGCAGGCCAGTTGTGATTCCCGCGGCATTGTACTGTTCACCCAGTTCGGTATTTGACTGATAGACAATGCCCGAGGTATGTGTGAGCAGGTCATGAATCGTTATCGCCCGTTTGGCGGCAACCGTGTTCACTTCGTCCCGGCCAGCTTCTGATTCGGCAAGCACTCGCATCTGGCCAAACTCGGGAATGAAGTTGGCTACCGGGTCGGTCAACCGAAAATGACCTTCCTCATAAAGCAGCATCGCAGCCACGCTGGTGATCGCCTTCGACATGGAAGCAATGCGAAAGATGGCGTCTTGCTGCATCGGAATGTGGTTTTCCTTGTCTTGCCACCCGACGGCCGTCAAATGTGCGACTTGTCCGCGCCTCGCCACGAGAGTCACGCCACCAGCCAACTGTTCAGTTTCGACGAGTTTTTCCAACTGTTGAGTGATGCGGTCCAGGCGAGTCGCGGAAAGTCCAACCACTCCTGGTTGTACGAGCACAACATCGGCGGAGTACGCGGCGGACAATTGCGCAAGTAACAGACTGACGACAATAACGAGCGGCGGTCTAAGCAACATGGGTTTTACTTTCTGTATAAAGAGGACGCCTGGAAAGCCATTCGAACGGGTTGCCAGGTCCAGTTATAGATTACCAATTATGCAGACACCACTTGAAAAATACAGCGGCAGTATCCACAATAAAAGGACGCATACCGGGTTAGAAAACAAATGACTTCTCCGCTCTGTCCTCTCACCACGCGCCGCTTCTTCTTCGAACAATGTGGCGTCGGACTTGGCAAAGTTGCGCTCACTTCTCTATTGGGTGCAGACCTCTGTCAGCGAGCTGCTGCCGAGGAACAAACCGACCCGATGGCACCCAGAATGCCACATTTTCGACCTAAAGCAAAGCAGGTGATTTTTCTTTTTATGGCCGGCGGGCCCAGCCATCTGGACCTCTTTGACTACAAACCAACTTTGCGTAAGCATGATGGACAACCGGTCCCACCTGAAGTACTCGCAGGGAAGGACTTGCCATTTATCGAGAGAGACGCGGCTCTGATGTCTTCTCCGTTGAAGTTTGCAAGGCACGGAGATTCCGGTGCCGAACTGTCGGAACTGTTGCCACACCTGGCAGGCATTGCCGACGACCTGACCATCGTTCGGTCACTTCACACGAGCGCCTTCAATCACGCGCCCGCTCAAATCTTCATGCAAACGGGACATCTGCAACTGGGAAAGCCAAGTCTGGGTGCCTGGGTCACCTATGGTTTGGGTAGCGAGAACCAGGACCTGCCGGCGTTTGTAGTGATGAACTCCGCAGGAGGGATCAGTGGTGGGGCAGCTTGCTATGGCAGCGGGTTTTTGCCTTCCGACTACCAGGGCGTCTCACTCCATTCGCAAGGCAACCCGATTTTGTACACCCAGAATCCGCCCGGGTACGATGTGAAGCTTCAGCGGCGTTCAATCGACCTGGTCAACCGCTTCAATCGCCGGCAACTTGAACGGGTTAACGACCCGCAAATTGCCAGTCGGATCAATGCCTATGAGCTGGCGTTCCGTCTGCAAGTCAGCGCACCCGACCTGGTCAACCTGGACCAAGAAAGCCCGTCCACGTTTGAGATGTACGGGATCGACTCCGAGAAACCATCGTTTGCGAGAAACTGTCTTTTAGCGCGTCGCCTTGTCGAGCGCGGGGTTCGCTTCATCTGCCTCTTCCACAAGGGGTGGGACCATCACGCCGATGTGGTGGGCGGACTTCGTGGCATCTGTCCGGCAGTCGATCGACCTTCCGCGGCATTGGTCAGGGATCTCAAGCAGCGCGGTTTATTGGACGAAACACTGGTCGTGTGGGGTGGAGAGTTTGGACGCACGCCCATGGTCGAAAATAATCCTGCCTTGAATCGCAAACTGGGACGCGACCATCATCCGGACGCTTTCAGCATGTGGATGGCCGGTGGTGGTATTCAACCGGGGCAGACCATCGGACAGACCGACGAAATGGGATATTACACGGTTGAAGATCCAGTTCACGTGCATGACCTGCACGCCACAATGTTACACCTGCTGGGAATGGACCACGAACGTTTGACATTCAAATACCAGGGGCTGGATTCTCGTCTGACAAACGTGAGCGGCAACGTGGTGGAGAAACTTTTAATATGAAGAAGTTTCTCTGCCGTTTTCGAAAGAGTTGCGCCAACGGTCTCGGGAGTTATTGTTCCGGGTCCACTGGTCGCACCCTGGTCGTGATCCTGATCTTTTGTGGATTCTACTCTTCAGCGGCAAACAACGCCGTGTCCCAACAGGACCACTGGGCATTTCGACCACCGGTAAGGCCGTCCGTCCCGGCGGTGAAAGACCGCTTATGGTCTCGTCACCCGCTTGATCCATTCATCCTGGCGAGGCTCGAAGAGAAAGGGCGTCAGCCGGCCCGGGAAGCGGACCGATTGACATTACTTCGCCGTCTAACTCTTGACCTGACGGGTTTACCGCCGTCGCTGCAAGCCATCACCACCTGGACTCAGGACCGTTCTCCAAATGCCTATCAGAAACTCCTTGACCGCTTACTCGCTTCACCACATTACGGCGAGCGATGGGCCCTTTGGTGGCTGGATGCGGTGCGCTACGCTGATTCAAACGGTTACGAAAGCGACCGGGCCCGTTCTATCTGGGCCTACCGTGACTGGGTGATCGATTCTCTCAATTCTGATATGCCCTTCGATCAATTCACCGTCGAACAAGTCGCGGGTGACATGCTTCCCCATGCCAGCATTGGGCAACGGATTGCTACCGGGTTCCACCGGCACACGTACATTAACGAGGAAGGAGGCCACGATTGGGAACAGTTTCGCTGGGAGTCGATCGTCGACCGAGTCAACACCACGGCGACGATTTTTCTGGGCCTCACCTTCGCCTGCGCCCAGTGCCACGACCACAAGTACGATCCCATTTCGCAGCGGGAGTATTGGCAGTTTTTCGCCTTGCTGAACAACGTGGACGAACCGTTTCTCGACGTGCCGACCCCCGAGATCCTGCACCAACGCGGCGAGTTGCAAGCTGCAATCGCCCGCTTGGAAGCATCCCGCGAGAAGATCTTTCCTCTGCAAAACGGGCCCAGCGAACAAAATGAGAAGGACCTGCGGTCGCAACAGATCGAGCGCAAATTCGCGGCGTGGCACCAGCGGGAGTCCGCCACAGCCAATCGATGGTCCACGCTGGAACCCGTCCGATTCGTCTCGCAAATGAACGCTACCCTTTCTGCGCTGGAAGATCATTCTATTCTGGCAACCGGAGATCGTCCTGAGATCGACGAGTATCGTGTAGTTTACAAGACCGGCAATAAAAAAATCACCGGATTTCTAATGGAAGCTCTTCCGCATCCGGCACTTCCCCGTGGTGGACCAGGTCGCGGGAGTTTCATGGGTGATGGTGGTTTTGCGCTCAGTGAATTGGTCGTGGACCTGGCGACACAAAAGAACGCCGGAGGAGGTGCGGCTGTGCGGCGGGTGGGCTTAAAACACCCCGTGGCAACTCATCAGCACAAATCACGGACCGTCGAGTTGGCGATCGATGGTAACCGACTCACGCACTGGCAAGTCAATGATCGAATTGGCCAAGCCCACTGGGCAGTCTTTACCAGCAAGCAACCTCTCCTCCTCCAGGACGAGGACCAGCTACAAGTCATTTACCTGATGAATTTCATCCACCAGCAGTCGCTCGGACGTTTTCGACTGTCGGTGACCGATGACGACAAACCGTTGGCACTGCCTGTTCATCCACGTGAGATTCTGGATCTTTTGATGACAGCGCCGGCAGACTGGTCGACCGGCGAGCGGCAACGGTTACGTCGTTATTTTCTTTCCGTCACAGCGGAACTCGCTGAATGCAACCAAAACATCCGGGAACTTCACGCTCAAATGCCGCCGCTACCCACAACGATGGTCGTCGCCGAACGAAAGCAAGCCCGACCCACCCACTTCCATCATCGGGGGGAATTCTCGCAGCCCAGTGAACTCGTGAAAGGCCAAGTGCCTTTCCTTCTGCACCCCCTGCCCAAAGGTGAGCCGCCCAACCGGTTGGCCCTGGCGCGTTGGCTTGTCAGCCCCCAGAACCCGCTTGTGGGGCGTGTCATCATGAATCAATCTTGGCTACAGTTTTTCGGTCGGGGAATCGTGACAACCACCGAGGACTTCGGTAGTCAGGGAGATCTTCCAACCCACCCCTTGTTGCTGGACTGGTTGGCGACCGAATTCATTCGTAATGCCTGGAGCCTGAAGACCATGCACCGGTCGCTCGTCAGCTCGGCGGTCTATCGACAATCGTCAGTATTCGGTTCCAAAGACACGCCCTGGGATCCTAAAAACCAATGGCTGGCCCGAGGTCCACGAGTACGCGTGGACGCCGAAACGGTGCGTGACATCGCCCTGCAGGCAAGTGGCTTGCTCAACAGTCAAATTGGCGGCCCCAGTTTTTTTCCTCCCCGGGCCGATCTCAACAAAGGGGACGTCGCATTTGCTGGATTACAGTGGAAAGTGGACCAGGACGGCAACCGCTACCGGCGCGGCCTTTACATCTTTCGCAAACGGTCCGCACCCCACCCCGCCCTGGCTACCTTCGACGCGCCTCCCCGGAACATATGCCAGGTCAAAAGGCGTCGCTCCAACACGCCCTTGCAGGCTTTAGTCTTATTGAACGACGAGTGCACCACAGAAGCCGCCCGAACGCTTGCGGGCCGCGTTCTCAGGGAGGGGCCCCCTGACGACGATGGTCGCATCCGCTACGCATTTCGCCACTGCCTGACGCGTACACCCGATGAAGCTGAAATCGCCGACCTGCTGCTCTTCTTAAGAGAGCAGGCAGGACGTTTGCAAACCGACAACCTGGACGCCCTAGCAATCGCTGGCGGCGAGAACGCTCCACAGGGAGACACACTGCACCAACTGGCTGCCTGGACCACCGTGGCGCGTGTCCTGCTTAACCTGGATGAAACGATCACCAAACAGTGACGGTGAACGATAACGAACGACTGAAATCGTTGACCAGCAGGAGGCCAACAAGTTATAATTCAGAGCCGAACGGTCTTTACGCGTTTGTTCTTTTCGTTGTGAACATCTCCGCAAAACTTTTGTCAGAGAGTACCACGATGGCTCTTCCGGTTTCACAAGTCGAGCGACCGTTTTCCATTGGTTCAGCATTTTTTGTGATGGTCTTCGTGGCTGCGAATCTTCACGCCAGCGACGACTCCTCCTCTGGAGAGGACCTTTGGTCCCTGCAACCGCTGCGGCAAGTCTCACCCCCCGCCGTGACTGACAGCAGCTGGCCCATTTCACCGGTCGACTTGTTTGTTCAGTCCAAATTTGAGCAGGCAGCCATGCGTCCCTCTCCACCAGTGGACCGGATCACCCTGCTACGTCGTTTGACATTCGATCTTATCGGTCAGCCGCCCACACCCAAGGAAACCGCCGACTATCTTCACGACCCATCACCCGCTGCAAATTCCA
>PBTE01000020.1 GCA_002726515.1 Planctomycetaceae bacterium
CTTTGCCGCCTGCGATGGTGAAGTTCACCAAAAACAGAGCGACCACTACCCATACAAGCGTCAGCTTCGCAGCGCCCGAATTCTTCAAGCTCGACATAGTCATTCTCCCTATGAAAAAATAATGTTCTTTGACGACGTCTCATGGACGCATAAAAAAGCCACTGTCACCCTGTGCAGTAGCTACACAGAACGCCAGCGGCTTCTCCGAAGTCCAAGAGTGGTTCTTCAACTGGGACTGATTTTTCATTATCAGATTACCCGGATTGACCATAACAACTAAATACGCACAAACGGCCACGGTCAGGAACGACCCTAAGCCATTTGACTAGTTTAACAACAAAAATAACGATTACAAGAGATAGGCTAAGTTTTCCCCACAAATAGTTGAGAGAGTGTCTAGTTGAGAGAGTGTCTACAAACCCTGCCGGGTTAGCCGCGCTAAATCGCACAAGAAAGTCCCTTAAATTACCCATTCTCTAGAAATGTTCAGGCTTTGAAACATATCGAGCGTCTCCATCCGGTGCCACAACAATTACCCAGGTTTTTTGTTGACAGTAAACCGTTTGCCCTCTGGGTGACCGAACATCGCCAGTCGACTCTTGTAAAGCGATGAACACGATTCGTCTGGTGCCCCTTTTTCAGCATCCGGTGGTGGGCGGGTCTGGTAGAGCGGATCACTGGCGAGTTGGCATCTTTCTCTGAAAATCCCTCTACGATCAGCCAGTCCGATGACTTGCTGTTGCGTTGAATGAGGCGAAACACCACATAGGACGACGAGATTGTTACCAGCGCAGAAGGGGATCAGAAACAGCACCTGGTTTCCCAGTGCATCAGAAGATTTGTCGACTGAAAATACAGAGGCCTTTAGTAATAAAGCCGTGTTGCAATTGCGGACCGCAACTTCAATCGCCGTCGCGGAGGCAAGCGACCGGAGTGAAATTTAATAGTAGTTTGGCGACTTGTTCTGTGAATAAGCACCGGGCTGAACCAAAAACAACGATCATTGCTGGGAGGTTCCAGGTGAAGCGTGAACGGTAGACGAATCAAAGGACCCAATAGCCTGCTGGCGCTGTCCACAGAGCAACGTCGTTTTCAGTTTTGCATTTCCACAAGACTGGAGTTGGCAGACAACTCCTAGCGGATGCCCGTTATCAACTGCGAGATGAGCGAAGCATCGATGGGTTTCACTCAAACCGATCAAGCCATTTTACGTCGAGCGAACTTCAAGAACGAGTCATTCAACGCTGTTTTACGTCATAGCAAAACAGAAGTTCTTGATCGCGGAGGTACAATCGGCCATCAACAATGACCGGGTGGGTCCAAATTCGACCGGAGGGTTTACGACGTTCCGACTGCGGATTCAATGAAAAACGTCCTCGTTCGTTCCAGCGTTCAGGCGATGCATCGACCAGAGCGACGATTCCTTCTTCTTTATCCAAGCAGTAAAACATTCCATCAGCGTATGCGATTGACCCCTTTCCGAACTCATCCCGGTTGCGCCATACTCTTTCGCCAGATTCAAAATTCTGGCACAACCAGCCTACTCCGTCGGAATGGCCATAGAGGTGGTTGTTCAACAGGATCACACCTCCGTGATGGTTCTTCATGAATTTGTTGTCAAACACCTCCAATACGGAATTGTCCCGACCTATCTCCACCAGTTTGCATCCGGCGCCGTATCCAGAGGTAACGTAGACTCTATTTCCATCGCAGATGGGAGTTGTGCAGACAGCAACATTGCCCCGCCAGTCTGTTTGCCAAACGAGACTTCCATCCACGGCAGAAACCGCAACCAGATGTTGCTGGGTAATTTGGAGGTATTGTCGGATTCCGTTGATTTCAGTCACAATCAAGGAAGCGTATTGTGCTCCATCGGTGAATTCGGAGCTCTGCCAAATCAGGTCTCCATTTCCTTTTTCCAAAGCCACGATGGCGCCTTGTGTTCCACCAGGAGTGCACACAATCTGCTGGCCATCCACCAGAACCGACTCGCAATATCCCCAGTTGGGTAGCGAGCCACCAAAATCTTGCATTTTCCTGCGCCAAAGGACCACACCGTCTGTTGCCCGGACAGCAATCAGGTCTCCTTGAGCACCTAGTGTATACACAAAATCTCCATCACATGTGGGTGTCCCTCGGGGTCCATTGCCCCATCGGTTTTCGTATTCGGGTCCAATCTCGACTGACCAGATCTCGGAGCCGGAACGTGAATCCAAGGCAATTAACTGCTCGGCACCATCACGTGATCCCATGATGTAGAGTTGATCGTGTACGACAGCCGGACCGGAAAATCCAATGCCAGCCGATTGAAACAGCCAGAGGCGTTGCGGACCCGCTTCCGGCCATTGTTTGAGTAGCCCCTCTTCGTTTGACAATCCCGTACGTTGTGGCCCCCGCCATTGGGGCCAACTTGGTCGGTCAGCTACTGCCAAAGGGACAATTGAGGTCAGACATAACGCGACGGAGAATAGGAGAAGCCGGGCACGTTTCATGCGAATTGGACCTCAAGTCGTGATGTTGGATTGCGACGAGTAGGGGATTGCGGAATTTTTCAGAGGATGACAGCAGTCTTTGCGCACTCCCACACCGAGAAATATAGAAGAATAAGTGACGCGATGACTCTCGGCAAGCGGCAGCAATGGGTGCGCGGCAGTTCCCAAGTGGCCATCAGAGCTTCGTTGTTTCCCTCCTGACTCCGCTACAATCTGTACAAATCACGTAGTAGACTGGTGATCCGACTCAAGAGACACATAAGGAGATCAGCGGGAACTGGAGGGCCATTTACGGGCCGGTGAACTTTTTCGTGGTGAGAAAGCTTTGCTGGGCACCGGGCAAGCGGTGCGATCATGTCGAAATTCAAAGCCTGTCACTGTTGTGGAATGATACACCGGTTGCCTCCTCTGACGACTGGTGAGATGGCGACTTGTGTGCGCTGTCACACGATTCTTGAAAAACCAAATCCCAGGGGAGCGGTGCTACAACGTACTGCGGCATTCACATGGGGAGCATTGATCCTTTATTGGCCGGCAGTGTTACTTCCCATTTTGCGGATTGAGCGGTTAGGTCACCATCGCGAATCCAGTTTGTTGGCGGGAACGTTTGAACTGCTGCAGTATGGAAATTGGTTCGTGGGAATTGTCGTCTTGTTGTTTTCTATTGTGTTTCCTCTGATAAAAATTCTACTGCTGTTGGAACTGAGTATGTTCAAGGTGATGCATCATCGTCACAAAGCTTTCGCTTATCGCCTGATGGAGAACGCCGGCAAATGGAGCATGATGGATGTGATGTTACTTGCATTTCTGGTAATGCTGGTAAAACTTGGCAGGCTCGTTGAATTTCAATTGGGACCCGCCGTTATTGCCTTTGTGCTGTGTGTCGCGTTAAGCATCTTCGCTTCTCTCTGTTTCGATCCCCATGCAATCTGGGAGGAAGAAAGATGAACGATGGCTGGGACCCGAATGAAAATTCCTCTCGAGAACATCAACAGTCCGCCCAGGATTTTCCAACGGCCGACATTCGTCCAGTCGGACCGCCGTTGTACCAACGTTTTCTGTGTTCAACTAGAATGTGGCTGACGACCGTTGTTTGTTTGGCGATTTCCACCGGCCTGGCAATTTATTCGTTCAGTTCAACGGATGCCGAGATTCTCATCCACTTCGATCATGGTCAAGGGATCAAGCCGGATGACGCTCTTCGTTTTCGAGGAATTACTGTGGGTGAAGTTCTGGCGGTCGAATTAAGTCCTGACTTGCAAGGTGTTGATGTGCGGGTTTCGGTTAACCACGCGGCAGGGGGTATCGCACGCAAGGGTAGCCAGTTTTGGATCGAACGGCCCCGAATCAGTCTCACAGAAATTCGCGGACTCGACACGTTACTGGCGGGACAGTTCATTGCAGTAGCTCCCGGACCGGCTGGCGGAGCGCGAATGACAGAATTCAACGGTTTGCCGGCCGCTCCTGCGGGTGATTTGGTGGCAGGCGGCCTGCGAATCGTCTTGCGTGGATCGCAAACGGGCGGGCTGCGGCACGGAGTACCCATTTTGTACCGTGGGCTCCAGGTTGGACACGTGATTGAAGTTGGCTTGTCTGACGACGGAGCGAGTGTTGAGGCTGCTGCACTGATCCTGCCGGATTTCAAACGGCTGGTTCGAGAGGATTCGAAGTTCTGGAATGCTAGCGGCATTGAGTTGAGTTTCGGTTTGGCTGGTATTCAACTCACTGCAAATGCGCTCTCGACCGTTGTCTTGGGAGGAATATCGATGGCGACGCCAAATAACCCAGGTGCGTATGCTGCGCCGGATCACGAGTTTCAAGTTCACGAGAAACCTGAGGACCATTGGTTGGACTGGAAACCCGATTTATCCACTCCGCCGACGTCCTGAGAAACGTTTGGATTACTGAAAAGTGGGGTGTGTTAAAAGGGTAAGCAGGCGAGTCTGAAACGCCGTGTGGGCATCAGGCAACGATAAATCATGAGGTCCTCAGCAGGGTATGGCGGAACGTTTTCCGTTTCGATGGTTCTTCTATATATGGGTTCTCATGCCAGGACGGTCGGCAAGTGCGGACAATAAAGCAGTTGGCTGGGTATAAAAAAAGCCCCCGGAAGCGGTGGGTCCCAGGGGGGCAAAGGACTCCAAACTTTCCGGGAGCGATTGGAAGCGACAATGAAAATTACGCTGCCGCAGCAGTTTCTGTGGTGGGCGAATTTTTCGAAGCGGGCGCCAGCCTCCTTGCCGACGATACGCTCCGCGGTCCGCGAAAACACAACCGATCTAGGTGTGCTCCCAATGCAGACTCTTCCCCACGTGGGTTTCTCCTGATTCCATGTTGGTGACCGGTTGCGTTGAACACGGTCGTTTGCCAGATGGGGCGGGAGGATAGGTGATAACTAATACACGGTCAAGAGCGGTTTCAAACAAATTCCAAAGATTTCCATTTCCGCCAGGGGATTTCTCGAAAATCTTCAACCGAGTGCGAAATCACCGACTGAAAGGTATCTGCTTTTTCTTTCGCCACACCAGTGGAGGCAGGGCGCAGCTTCCACATTTGCTGGACTCTACAGAAGACTTCTACAGTTGAGTCGTCTGTCTTCCGTTTGGGGAGAGTTGGAAACCTAAAGTCAACGCTAGCGTGACAGAATCGCTGGTACCGAATCTACCAGAGTGCAGGATGCAGCGGACATTCGGCATTGAAAGGGGGACCGATTTCGGGCTCTTGGCTACTGTCCCGACGCCAAAGTCACTGCCACCATCGCTTCAAAAAACTTAGCAGGGAAGTTGGACCTCTGTACTTTTAGATGGTGAAAGTTTTCACCGCCCATACACGGACTGAAAGACAAAAGGTCAAACTGCAGGACGCTACATGCTCTACGAGTGGGTCGCATTCCATTGTTTTCTCCAGATTGGAACACTCGACCAGACATAGAAGAGAAACGCGAACAGCGAAGCGGCACCTGCCACGAAGAAGACCGCTGGAAACCCCCAACGATTAGCCAATGTCCCCAATAGCGGAGCACCGACAAGTGCACCAAGGTCGGCACATACAGTGAACAACGCCGATCCCGTGCCGCGAATTGAATTCGGAAAAGGCTCCAGAATCAGCGCGTTGATCGCAGGAAAACAAAGGGCGTGTCCCGTTCCGGCAAGGATTGCAGGGACAAACAACAGCCACCACCGTTGAGGCGTCACCAAAAGAAAGCTCCACAAGCCGACGGCCATAATCAATAGCCCCAAGCAGAGTATCTTTCGACGTCCAATTCTGTCGGCAAGGGTTCGCGACAAAAGTCGCACGAACAATCCCCAGCCTCCGTAGATCAGAAAGAAGCAACCTACGGGTGAGGCCAAGTTTTCTGAATGCAGCGAGTGGTCCACAAAACTTGGTAGAAATATGAATGGTACCGTCATGCTGATTCCGAAAGCAATGCAAACGGGAACGACAGCTCCTGGCCAATGGCTTTGAGAAGTAAAATAAAACTCCCTGATGCCAATCGAGGTTCGGGGCGAACTCAGCCGGAACGGTTTGACAAACGACCACAGAAACAGGGTCAACAATGTCAATCCGGCTGAAACGAAGAACAGGCAAAGAAAATCAGCACGCGTACGCTGGCCAGCACCGAGAATTAAGTCCCCCAGATAAGGGCCACTCATAATTGCGATAAATCCAGCGGATCCAAAGGTTGCGAATGCTTCCGTTTGACGGTGACGAGGTGCTCGCTGGGAAATATGGGTCAACGCACTGATAAACACCAACGCGTTTCCGATCATCATACTGGCTCGCAGGAAATGGACTGGCCAACTCATCGAATGAAGGCAGACATTGCTCAGGATACTCATCCCGAATACCCCCAAGCCGATATTCCAGACCTTGCGGGCGCCCACGTGGTTGATCAGTTGGCCGATCCATGGACGTGCTAATAAAGCCAATCCGGCACCCAGTCCCATGACCCAACCAACGTCCGCCACAGACCCTCCCAGGAACTCCACCCAGCGCGCGTAATGCGCCAGCACCATGTTGGACAGTACGAAGCAAAGCTGGCCACCAAAGAGAAAGGCAAACTGACTGTCGTATAAGACTTCGTCGTGTGTCTTGGGGGATTTCAGACGGTCTCGATCGGGCAGAGTGGTAACGCTCACGCTGGAATATCAAAGAAAGAAATAAAGGCGGGAAGATCAAGGAGTGTGTGAAAGGACGAGCTACGTATCTTCGCCAATTCGTCGCCGGAGTGCAAGGCCCTGGCACCTCCTTCCGAGGCAGCGCCTGCAACTCTCCGGGGCTTAGCGTGAGAGCGAGGCACGATTCTCGCAACGACGTCCGGCCTACGTCCCGGCTGTGACACTTTTCCGGTTAGTTGAAACCTTCCGGCGACAGCAACAGAAGAAATTCAAGGTGTGCTTCCATTGGCGTGGTGCGGTTCGATACGAAGTCACGGGATCAAGACTATTTTTCCTGCCAGTGTTCCTGCTTTTGCGACAGTATTTTGCTCTTGAAGCGAGTGGGCAAAAGCCGTTTCCGAGAGTGGCAGAATGCGATCGATATGAGCCCTGACTTTCTCGTCTGCCAGCCAGGAATTGATGTCGTCTGCGCACTTTTGTTGTTCCTGATAGCTGGCATTGAACATGGCAAAACCTACCATTGCACATCCCTTGACATAAAACGGGCCGACAGGAAATTCCGGACGTGCTTCCCGTCCAGCCATGAGTACGATGCGCCCCCGCTCAGACAATGCGCCGACAATCTGATCGAAATCAGGTTCCCGTTGAGTTTCCCAGAAGACATTGACGCCTGCTCCACCAGTAGATTCCAAAATGCCTGTCGCTACGTCTTCTTCCCGGTAGTTCAGTGCAACATCCGCTCCCAACTCCAGGCACTTGGCAACCTTTTCCGGACTTCCCGCAGTCGTGATAACACGAGCGTCAACTGCTTTGGCCATTTGAATGACTATCGATCCGATACCACCACTCCCGCCTTGTACCAATATTGTTTCACCCGCCTCCAATTTTGCATCTCGAAATAACCCCAAGTGAGCAGTGATCGACACCAAAGCACAAGCGGCTGCTGTCTGGTCGTCAATGTTTGCCGGGGTGGAATAAAGCCATTGTTCATCGACCACCGCGTATTCCGCAAAAGTTCCCTGTCGCCCCAGCAGTCCCTGATTACTACACCAAACTCGATCACCTGCTTGAAAACGGTCCACTTGAGGACCTGTCGCTTCTACTACACCTGCCAGATCGCAACCCACGACAAAAGGTAGAGGAAGATCAAAAGACAGCATGCCGCTGCGTACGTAGGTATCCACGGGATTGACAGCCACGGCTGAAACCTTCACTAAAACCTCGCTGGCCTGAGGTTGGGGTGTGGGAATTTCTCCATAGATGATGTTTTCAGGAGGACCAACCTTTTCAATGTAAGCAGCTTTCATCGTAATCCTCTTAGTTTCAGGGCGTCATGGTACGTGCCCTGATTTTACGCCTGCCGAGGTGTTCGTCGACCACCTGAAGTAAAACGACAGAATTCGAGTGTCTTTGGGCTCGAAATGGCGGGTGCTTATCTGTTGCGGCATTCCTGCGCGAAGTCCGGGTTCCTAGAACGCCTTGAGGCGCCTGCCAGCTGGTTTGGGATCCTGTGTTTCCGGTTTAACGGAATGGTTCATTGGTGGCGTCTGATCTGAGGTGGTGAATCATTGGATGGCCCAGACTCGGCGGTCGCCAGCCAAAGTCCCACACGTCCGAGATTTGTCAACAAAATTTCCATTTCGCCAGGGCCAGGGGCGTTCTTTTTAGAGTTCTTTGGGTCTCCAAAGCTCAACAAGGTGAGCTGTTGGCTGACGCGACAGTTCCGTCCAATGGTCGACCACGAGTTGAATATGGGCCAGTGTTGCCGTGGGAAAAGGCTCCTCGCAGCCGGTCAATTGATCCACCAGGATTTCCAACCCGGGGTTATGTCCGACGATCATGACTCGTTTGTATTCTTCTGACAGCAGGACGATCGCTTCGATCCAAACTTCCGAGGTGGCCAGATAGAAGGTGGATGAAAATTGTAACTCGCCATTGAAACCACTAGTGTCGACCACGGCTTCGGTGGTTTCGCGGGCGCGCATCGCGGTCGAGCTGAGAATGATATCTGGTACAAGACCTTCATCTCGTAACAATTGTCCCATCCGTGGTGCATCGTAGCGACCACGTTGGTTCAATTCCCGATCGTGATCATTGATCGAGGAATCTTTCCAACTCGACTTCGCATGTCTCAAAACCAAAAGCGTCTTCATGAAGTGACTAGTTGTCTGTGGTTTTGTATTACCAGTAAAACTAATTAGTTGAAGGACCTCGTGATAAAAAAGAGCTCCAATCAACGGATCTTGTGGAGGCAACAATCTCGAACGTGGCGCACTGGTTTGGAGCTATCGCCACATGACTCAACATTCAACCGGGTGACGAACAACTCAGGATAACATTTCTCTGACGACTGGGCAGTACCTAAACGCATGTTGTTTCATCCATGAAAGATATTTGAGTGGGTGTCTGGCCTCGTCGTTTAGTTGTGCCATTTCAACAAGCTGCGGAGATAGTTGGGACCGCATGGTGAGAAAGGTAGGCTCGCAATTTCACCTCAGCCCTGTACAACCGTGGCCTGCCGATACGGTAGACAGCGGGAAATCGACTTGCCAATGGCCCGCCCGCATCGAAACGTAGCATTGAACGACTTCGACGGATTCGTACGCGCGCGAAGTCCAACAGGCAAAAACAGCATCCAATTCTGGCCAAAGACTTGCTCGAAAAAGTGCTGACCCTGACAGAGGAGACTTCACAACCTGTCAGTCGGGATTCTTGACGGTTCAAAACACAGTCTTAGACAAAGCAAGACGTGCACCCGGCTGCGACAGATGAAATCCGGTCCAGAGGAAGATACACCTGCACCGCTATTGTGATGAGGGATCAGAAAGATGCGTCACCCGGCATTCCAGGCCTTAGGCCGAAGAAGGAGTAGGGTTCTTGGAATCCTTTTGCTCATGCAATTGCAACAACTCCTGTTGACTGCGAAAGGGTACATCGTCTTTTGTCGGTTGGCACGGTTCATAGGATGCATCCGTATGAAGGAGTCTTGTCTTCACGTTGTCTCGCAGGTAGGCGGGTACGATTTCTTTCAGTACCCGCTGCCGCAGTTTATCATTGTCGATGGGAAACATTGCTTCGACTCGCCGGTGAAAGTTGCGGGGCATCCAATCGGCGCTCGACAAGTAAATTTGAGAGTTGTTACCGGTTCCAAAGACGAATACCCGACTGTGTTCCAGAAGGCGGTCGACGATACTGCATACTCGAATGTTCTCGGAAAGTCCCTTCATTCCTGGCCGAAGACAGCAGATGCCTCGCACAATCAAATCGATCGGTACCCCAGCGTGACTGGCCCGATAAAGGGCTTCGATTACATGCCGGTCGACCAAGGAATTTAGCTTAGCAAAAATACGCGATGGCAGTCCTTGTTCTGCCAGGTCGGATTGCTCGCGAATCAAGTCGATCGTCTTGCGGTGCAAGTCGTCTGGTGCGACTACAATTTTCCTCCATTGATGCCCCTGCGAATAACCTGTCAATAGATTGAACAGCGCCGATGCATCGGCCGCCATGTCTTCATCGGCGGTGAATAGTCCCATGTCGGTGTAAAGTTTTGCTGTGGTGGGATGGTAATTGCCCGTTGAGAGGTGTACGTAACGACGTAAGCGTTCACCTTCGCGACGCACGATTAGTGACAGTTTGCAGTGTGTCTTCAAATGCATGAAGCCGTACACAACGTGCACACCGGCACGCTCCATTTCCCGCGCCCAATTTACATTGGCTGCTTCGTCAAAACGGGCCTTCAATTCGACCAATGCAGTAACATGCTTGCCGTTCTCAGCCGCTTCAATCAGGGCCTGCACAATCGGGCTATCGCCACTGGTCCTGTAAAGCGTTTGTTTGATGGCCAGGACATGTTGATCCGTAGCCGCAGTACGAACAAGTTGGATGACCGGGTCAAAAGAATCGTAGGGATGGTGCAGCAGAATGTCTCGGCGGGCAATATTGGAAAACAAGTTTTCACCCGGATTCCGGACCAATTGTCGGGGGGTACGGGGTGTGAATGGGGGCTCTCGCAGATGGTCGAAATTTGAGATTTTTGCTAAATCCATCAATGTCCGCAAATCGAGTGGTCCTGGTAGATGATAGACCTCGCTGTATTTTTCTGTATTCCTGTTGGAAGCGCCGCGCAATCCCTCTTTGTCGACCAGTCTTTTCAAGAATGTTTTGTTGGACCCTGTAGGCACTTCTAAGCGTACGGCATCAGCACGTCGGCGTGCCCGTAACCGTTCTTCGATCAGATGTAACATGTCATCGGCCTCCTGGTCCAGCAGGTCGATGTCACCGTCCCGTGTGATGCGAAACGTCGTCCAATCCAAAACATCGTAGCCGCCAAAAAGCTCTGGGAGGCGTGAAGCTACGACTTCTTCGAGAAAAATAAACTTAGGCTCTTTATCGTTACCTAATGGGACAAGACGGGGGAGAACTGCCGGCAATTGGACAACCGCGAAAAGGATTTTAGGGCCGCGTGCCTTGCGGCGCTTTAATTCCGTCGCCAAATAAAGCCCCTGATTGTGATACTGCGGATTTGGATGGCTGGGGTCGATGGCCATCGGTGTCAAAACCAGTGACGCCGTATCCCGAAAGAATTTGTCCAATCGTTGTCGCTGTTTCTTCTTGAGTTTATCAGTCTCAAGAATCTCTATTCCCGCTGCTTTCAGTGCCGGTCGCACAGAATCATTCCAGCACGTGTATTGGCGGGCAACGATCTGGCGAGTTCTTTGACTAATCGCCTCCAATTGGGCCAGGGGCGCCATACCGTCGGCTGCCTTGTCTTGTGGGGCACCGGCACTGAATGCCTGTTCCCGCAGTCCTGAAACCCGAATCATGAAAAACTCATCCAGGTTCGAACTGACAATGGCGAGGAACTTCAGTCGCTCGAGGAGTGGATTCGAGCAATCCTCGGCCTCTTCCAAGACTCGCGAATTGAACTCCAGAGAACTGAGTTCCCGGTTAATGAAATGTTCAGAGGAAAAGGTTTGGATGGCGGAATGTTTGTTGACACCTTTCTCTGTTGCACTGCTCTGGGTATCCAGTTCGGTGCTTGCCATGATCGGATCCTTTGCTTACAGCAAACTCGACTCTGAACTGCCGAGTGGTTCACCCGCACTCAGGTTCTGCACTGCAGGTCACGTTGTGTTTGGACCAACGTAGCGATATCTGGAAGTGCCTAGCTGTAAGCTGCAGGGTTCCGGTTACAAGGATTGTACCGCCCGCGCAGAAATGAAAGGGATCGAGTACTGATACCAATATTGTAAATGAAAGCTTCCCGACTTCAAGTTAATTTGGGATGTCACTACGAATTCAGCACGCGAATGCTCATGACCGCTGGTCGAAAAAAGGGTCCTGCCGACTGTATGAAACTTCCGCTCGACAAAACTTATTTAGACGAGTGTTTTTACAACACCCAGCTTCACACGATCTTCAAGTTCACGTGGCGGACAACAGCGAGGACTTCTAAATTAACAGAAGTCATTGCCACATCATGTTTAAAAGTTGGCCCCAAAGGGTCTTCACTTTTCAGTCGGTTAATTTTCACCGCAGGTGGACTAATAAGATTTTCCGCTGCGCTCATGCAGACTGTTGTTTTTCGTTAGCCTGTTGTTTGCCTGCCGGGGTACCCGGAGATCATGTGCGGAAGCTACGGAGTTTTTCCGTTTGATGGTTTGTCCGCCTGCTATTTCAAGTCCGCCACGGTTTTTGTGAGCGACCAGCTATTTTTTAATTATCAGAGTAGACCAACGTACCTTCTTCTTCGGAAATGGGCGACTGCATTTCGGAATCCTTGACCAGTACCCGAATTCGCTGGTCTCCCGGTGCAACACCTTCGACCTGAATCTGATAGATTTGGCTGCCGCCTGGTGCCAGTCGCTGTAAGGATTGAAAGTGAACTTGCTGGTCTGCGATCTCGAAGTTTGTCGGACCACTGGCGTCGAACGGTCTCATGCCTTGCGATAGGATCGCCCGCACGATGATATCAGTCGCCGCCTTGGATCCTTCATTGACCAAATGGATCTCGTAAGTGGTGCCATTGCCGACTTCTATGGGATCGGCTGTGTCCGCTACCTCAAAGAACAAGGAAGCCAAACCTTCAACCAACACAGATCGCTCGAGTGAATCTGTCAGACCCAATTCTGCGTTGCCTTCGAAGCGAAATTTCTGTTCACCCGTCTCGACGGGCAGCGTGGTCAACTGAACGTCTCCTATCTGCTTGGCGTGCAACTCTTCCAAGCTCCAATAAACGGCATGGGTACGTGGGTCGTACTGGCCCGCGTGGTTGGTTTCAAGGAACTTCATTCCATTCGGGAGATGGGCGACAAGTTCGATGTTTTTGGCGGTTGCGGTTCCCTGGTTGGCTACAGTGAGAGTGTATTTTGCTTGACGCTCCAAGTATCGTTTGGACGGTCCGACCATACTGACTTGAAGTTCCGGCGAGATGACTTCCATCTGGATACGATGCTCGGCAGTAAGGTTGGCGTCAGCACGGGCCACTATCACGTTTTCAACCAACCCTGCCTTATCGGCTGTGAGTGTCAGTTCTACTTCACGACTTTCACCGCGTTTGATTGTCCCCAGTTCACGTTCCAGTGCAGATCCCGCCGGATGGGAGAAACCCTGCGGTACATTCTCTTCCAGCACGACGGAGGTTGCGTGTCCCGATCCAGGATTCGAGACTTGGATTCTGAGAATGACTTGTTCTCCGATGTGAACCTTTTCAGATGCGGTGTGTTCTATCTCCAGCAGAGGGCGGGTGGACACCGTCCGGGCCGAGGCACTGGTCTGAAAGCTGACCGCGGCAACGCTCCCAATTTCTCCTTCCGCTTCTGGCATGACCTGTACGGTCGCGACAAACTGTTCGCCGGAATTTAGCGTATCGACATCCCAAAAAAGTGTATTTCCCTCGGTCGCCGACGTTTGGGGATCGGTCGAGATCAAACGTGTTCCTTCGGGGACCTGGTCAGTTACGATCACTTGACGGGCTGGCACTTTCCCCAAGTTTCTCAGGGTCAGGCGAAATTCGGCCGGTTTTCCAATCTGTATTTCAGGAGGAGCCGTTTTCTCGACCATGATTTCGGGTTTTTGTTGTCCTTCGAGGGTCGAATCACCAGGTTGACTCAAGACCTGAAAATTTTCCGGCGCTGAGTTGTGCGCGTCAGATCCACCCGGAGTTTGTGAAGAACTGAACTTTTTGGCCTCCAGTTCGGTTGTCGTCGAATTCAACACGTCTGCAGGTAAACTACCATGGGCCTCGTTCTCCGAACGAGCCTCGAAGGATTCATAGGGATCGTTCGAACCGACGTCGGCATACCGATCTCTTGTGTCCGACTGGCTGGTCGCGGGGGTTGTGTCGAAAGATTGTTGTACAGGAAGTTCGATAGCTTGGGGTGTGGTTGCCACGGATTTCCGGAATGGTTCGCCGACCGAATCTCGGGGCAGATCAGCAAGTGAATCGAGGGTGCTATCTGGGATGGAGGGTTCTGACTCCGATTCGGAGCCGGTGTCAGCGTACTCTGGATTAAATTGCTGAATTCCTTCAGATGTTGATGTGGTATGGTTCTCTCGTAAGCGGTTGGATCTGGTTGTCGGTGAAGACGAGCCTGGCGACACGGCAGATTCGCTAAACTGAAGATCGGACTCTTCTGGTATTTCAATGGCAACGGGTCCTGGATCGCCCGTACCATCTTCACTAATTGTTGTTGTCGAGATGGAACGATTTTCATTCGATTCCAGAGGAATAGTTGCTTCCTGATACTGGCCTTCGGGAAAGACGGAATCACCAGCATCTTGAGCAAGTGGAACTTCTCTGGATGACTCGGACAAGTTTGTCAGAGAATGTAGGTCTTCCGTTTCCGGTGAACTTGCAGGATCTTCTTCTGCAAAGCTAGAAGCGTAACGGGAAGGTGAATTCTGGTAGTCTGGTAGGGTCGATCCATCGTCACTTTGAAATTGATCATGTTCTGGCTGGGCGTAAGAGGGCTGCCCTGACCGATAGTCGTAACGAGTTCCTTGCACGGGATCGCCGGGAATTTGTGATCCGGAACCGTCAATCGACGCCACCGGGATTAAAACGTTGGGCGCGTCGGAATTGGCTCCAGGCCCGTCGGGACTGTCAGCCACTTGAAGACTCTCCTCATCAGCAGGTGTGTTCTGCAAGCCTTGAAGGATTGCGAGTCCACCCATCCCCGTGATGACGCACGCTGCTAGAAGCCGAAGAAGTACACGTTTCATCAGATTCGATTCCAATCGCAATTGAGTCCATTCAACAAAGTGCGCGGCACGTTTCCCCGGACCGGGAAGTGCCTGGTCAGCGGGGAACGAAGTCCGTGTTAACCACAAGATAGACTGCCGGCGCAGTCGAAGTCGCGTAACTACCAAAACCGCGACTGACTGAAAAGGTCAGTTTTGACCCCGGCAGAAGCTAGCAGACCAGATCCGAAGGTTGCCGGTTCAAAAGGCCAGCCGTGACAAGAGGAAGGCACAATAGAAGTTCCAGCAAACCGCCCGTAATCCGCGAGTTTGTAGTAGCGTTACGGTGAGTATGCCTTGCCAGAGGCATCGAAGGCGGTTTCATGATTGCATAAACCGCAACTGAGCATCACACCGGCGCGTTTTCCTGTATCTTTATGACTCCAGAACTTGACGTCCGAGAATTGAGCCAATTGATATTTTTTGTGGCAGCGAGGGCAAATCCATTGATTCCATTTGCGGATTTGACGTTGTTCGTCGAACTGCAAAAGGGTCATTGCCAGTGCCATGGCACCGGTGACCAGTGCTGCTCCGTAGCCGATCTGCCGCATGTTGCTGTCAGGAGTGATGTCTTCCATGAACCACAATGCGGTGCTAGCGGCAATCAACATGCATATCATTCCGGCAACACGTAACCAGCCGGGCAAACGAAACCGCTGGGTGGGAACTTCGAAATGTACTCGCGCTTCGGTCATTGCATTACATTAAAGTTGTGTGAGGGGTTGCTGGTGGACTTTTCCGTGAATGCAGACAGACGTTGTTTGTGTGAAATTGTAGCATAGCAGATAGGAAACCCACCTCTGGTACCCCATGCTTTGTTTTCGAGTTTTCTGGAATGGGATCGGCCTTACGACTTCTAGGTTTAACGGTTTTAATAACTAGTCTTAGAATAAGGTCCGAAAGGATTAGGCCACGAGTCCAGTTCGTAGTCGCAAGAGGTTCCATGACCCCCCGAGAACTTGCCCGACGAATTCACCAGTCCAATGACCGATTGGTGATGGCTGTTACCGGTGGCGTTTCACGCACCATTGCAGTCGTGCTCACGGTGCCCGGAGCGTCGCGCATAGTGCTGGAGACGGATGTCCTGAAGGATTTCATGGGGAGCGGATGGCAGGATTCAAGCTCGAAAAAAGTAGTCCGGTACTTGGCGATGGCGGCTTTCCGCCGCACGTTGGAAAGAAGGAATGCTTGTGACTCAAGCAAGGCAACGGACGTTCTTCCCGAGCAAGAGATTATAGGAATTTCCTGCAGCAGGGAGTTGGCATCGGACCCGAGCAGGAAAGGTACGCAGGCGATTCATGCTGCCATCCAGACGTCTCGTTCCAGTCACTGCATGTTGCTTGAAGTGCAAAAAGGCAAACGATCGTGTGAAACGGAAGAGCAGTTGGCTGCTCATATGATCCTGAACCAAATCGCTCAAGCCTGTGACATTCAGGAATGTATCGAACTGGACCTGTTGGAAACGGAAGTGTTTTCCGAACAACACACTCGGGCTGACCCTGCCTGGCGATCGTTGCTCCTGGGAGATCAAACGTTGGTCGCGGCGACTCCAGCGGCGAGGCACGGCACGGAAATGCCCGGCGCCGTGTTTCCCGGGGCGTTTAACCCCCGGCACGAAGGCCACAACAGGATGGCACGACTTGCCGGACTGAAATTGCGAACGGATGTGACTTTCGAGATTTCTCTGGCCAACGTTGACAAGCCCTGGCTCGACTACAGGGAGCTTGCCATCCGTTTAGGTTTCTTTAAAACAACAGAGGCTGTTTGGGTGACGCGAGCCGCGACCTTTGAAGAAAAAGCCTGTCTTTTTCCGCGAGCAACCTTTGTGGTAGGAGCCGATACGATCGTGCGGATTGCGGATTCGCGTTATTACCACGGTCCAGAGGAATGTGAGCGGTCCATCCAGCGGATTGTCGATCATGGATGCCGGTTTCTTGTCTTCGGTCGCCAAGATCAAAATCGGTTTCAGTGTTTGAGTGATCTTGATTTACCACTTTTGTTACGTGACATCTGTGAAGAAGTTTCGGAGCAAGAATTTCGACAGGACATCTGTTCCACAGCACTCCGAGCCACTGGCGAACAAGAGAACCCATGACGCGTTTGAAACAAAACATACCTGCTGATGAATACCGAACCCCGTTTTATGTCGGGGTTGACATCGGTGGTACGTCCATCAAGATCGGGATTGTTGACGATCTCGGCCGGTCCGTGGCCGATGCCAGGATTCCCACGCAGGCACAAGTATCTCCCGAACCGGTTGTTGGCGAAATTCGGTTGGCTATCGAGCGACTGGTTGCGGCAAAGCACCTTCAGATGTCAGACGTTGTTGCGGTAGGAGTGGGTGCCCCGGGACCGATTGACATTCCGGCAGGACGACTTGGTACCCCTTTCAATCTGCCGGGCTGGCACCATTTTCCCATTTGTGATCGCCTGTTCGATGCACTGGAAAAACCCATTGCGTTTGCCAACGATGCCAATGCGGCCGCCTTTGGCGAGTACTGGGTTGGAAGTGGGCGAGACTACAACAGCATCGTCCTGTTTACGTTGGGAACTGGTATTGGGGCAGGGATTATCGTGAATGGCGGTTCGATTGATGGCGAAAACAGCCTGGGTTCCGAATGTGGTCACATGATCATTGATAGTCAGAAAGATGCCCGAATTTGTTCATGTGGTCTTCGTGGTCACTTGGAGGCCTATACCAGTGCGACCTCAGTCATTCATCGGGTGAACGAAGCGTTGCAATCAGGGAAAAGTAGTTCTGTGATCGACCGCGTCGCAGCGGGAGAACCATTGAGCACGTTCATGCTCTTTGAAGAAGCTGAACGAGGAGACCCGTTGTCGCTCGACATAATCCTGCAGACAGCCTATTATCTTTCCATCGGAATTGTAAACGTGCTGTATGCGGTTGACCCGGGCGCGGTGTTTTTGGGAGGGGCCATGGATTTCGGAGGAAGAGCTGCGACCACGGGAAAACGTTTTCTGGAAACGTTACGTGCCGAAGTCGAACGACGCGTATTTCCGACGATTGCCCAAAATCTAAACCTTGATTTTGCTGCCTTAGGCGGAGCTGCAGGTTACATTGGTGCTGCCGGAATTGCGCGAAAAAGTACTCTCGCAAGTGCCAATGGCGATTCCAGTTGAGCGTCTTGCGAGGGATCGGATGCGGCACGAAGCAACCGTGGTCCGGGGAGAGACGCGGGGAATGCCTGCGAGATTGTTCCCATGTGATTTTTGTCTTCAATCCATAACTTGTGAAACCTGAAGCCTGCCTCTTGTACTCCGACTTGCGACTCCCCCATGGACTGCCAACAGATACGTAATTTCTCGATTATTGCCCACATCGATCATGGGAAAAGCACCCTCGCTGATCGATTGCTGGAAGGGACAGGTGCTGTCGAGAAGCGAGAGATGAAGGATCAATTACTGGACGACATGGAGTTGGAGCGTGAGCGCGGGATCACTATCAAAGCGCGAGCCGTGGCGATCAGGCATCGTCTGGACGGAAAAACTTATGAGCTCAATCTGATCGACACGCCGGGGCATGTCGATTTTCATTACGAAGTCTCGCGGTCTCTGACATGCTGTGAAGGTGCACTGTTGCTGGTCGATGCGTTTCAGGGTGTGGAGGCTCAGACGGTGGCGAACGCCTACGCAGCGATGGAAAATAACTTAACGATCATTCCCGTCATGA
This sequence comes from Planctomycetaceae bacterium, assembly GCA_002726515.1. Taxonomy (GTDB): domain Bacteria; phylum Planctomycetota; class Planctomycetia; order Pirellulales; family Pirellulaceae. The sequence goes on from PBTE01000020.1 coordinate 18,543, forward strand.
ATAAGATCGATTTGAACCATGCACGCCCGGTGGAAGTCGCTGAAGAGGTGGAACAGGCTTTGGCTATCCCGACGGATGAAATTGTCAAAGTGAGTGCAAAGACCGGGTTTGGAATTGACGAGCTCTTACGGGCAATAATCGACCACATCCCTGCACCGCAGGGCCGTCCCGAGGCTCCGCTGCAAGCCATGGTGTTTGACTCTCACTACGACGAGTACCGGGGCGCTATCACTTACGTCCGGATCATGAACGGTACGGTTCAGCGTGGTCAAAAAATCCGCTTCTTGCGGGGTGGGACCGTGCACGAGGTTCACGAGATTGGGCAATTTGTTCCGGGACCGAGGCCCACCGAACAACTCGCAGCAGGCCAAGTGGGATATCTCATTTGCAATATCAAGTCTTTGGACCTGGTTCACATCGGGGATACTGTCAGCGTGCCCGGCGACTTGGGCGTGGAGGCACTCGCCGGTTATCAGGAACCACAAAGGATGGTCTATTGTGGACTCTACCCTTCCGATGGCCAGGACTTCGAGGAACTCCGGGATGCCTTGAACAAACTTGCGATCAATGATCCGAGTTTCGAGTTCGAGCCTGAAACGAGCGATGCGTTGGGTTTTGGATTTCGCTGCGGGTTTTTGGGTTTACTCCATATGGAAATTGTTCAACAAAGATTGGAGCAAGAATCGGACGTTGACCTGGTTCAGACAGCTCCCAATGTGACCTACGAAGTCGTTCTCAAAACGGGTGAAGTGTTGCAGATTCACAAACCCCAGGAAGTGCCCGATGTGGGTGATATCGAAGAGTTTCGGCATCCCATCGCAAAAGTTTCCATTGTGGTACCTTCGGAATATATCGGTCCGGTGATGAAACTTTGCCAGGAACGACGTGGCAACCAGTTGAACACCGAATACCTTTCGCCACTCCGCGCCATGCTGACCTATGAGATGCCGTTGGCGGAGGTCATCTATGATCTGCATGACAAGCTGAAAAGCGCTTCGCGTGGTTACGGAACCATGAATTACGAATTTGTGGCTTATCGACCGGAGGATTTGATCCGCCTTGATATTCTCGTTAACGGAAATCGTGTCGATGCATTGGCTATTATCTGTGACCGAACGGATGCGGATCGCCGTGGTCGGGCCGTAGTAACAAAGTTGAAAAAGGAAATCGAGCGTCACATGTTCGAGGTGGCGGTGCAAGCCGCTATCGGTTCACGCGTGATCGCACGGGAAACAGTGCCTGCGCTCCGCAAGAACGTGACCGCGAAGTGTTACGGAGGTGACATCACTCGAAAAAGAAAACTGTGGGCAAAACAAAGAGAGGGCAAAAAACGCATGAAGTCAATCGGTCAGGTGGATATCCCCCAGAAAGCATTCATGGCTGTTCTGGATAAGGGTAGTGACAAGTCTTAGGGACTCCTTGCAAGATAAACGTCGTGTCTGCTGGCAACAAATACGGATTACTGTTCTTGGCCGTTTGCGGATTGTTGTTGTTTTGTGGACTGGGTCATTACTTCTTCGGGCCAATCACGCCGGTCCGATTTCGCGCGGCCGGTGGTTCGATGGCGCCCTTTGTGATGGGACCTCACTCCCGGTCGGTGTGCCCCGATTGTCGATTTACGTTTTCTGTTGGTGTCGATACTTCAGTCGACCTTAACGACCGTATCTGTCCCAACTGTGGTAACCGTTTTCCGGTCTCCGGGGCTATTTCCATCCTGCCGGGTGACCCGATCCGACTTCTTCCCTACAGTAAAACCGGGGGTCCCCGCCGCTGGGATCCGATCATGTTAAAAACATCCCAACCACCCGGTTCATTCACGCTGAAACGGATTGTTGGCCTCCCAGGTGAACGGCTAGTCATTCGAAAGGGAGATGTTTTTATCAACGGTCGTGTCGTCAGCAAAAATCTACAGCAACGACGTGAGATGGCCATGCTGGTTCATGACAATGGACACGCTCCTTCTGAACTTGGCCAGCCGACTCCGTGGCAACCGCAGAATCCACACACGGATTGGAAGAGGCAGCAAGGAAAATGGTATTACCGGGCCGTTTCCGATTCGCCCGTCCGACAAAAGCCTCCCACCGATTCGGTTCGGGAAAAGCCGGACTGGCTTGTCTTTCAACAGTACGACGACTCGTTGCTGACTGGTCGACGATTCGTTGAAAGTGGAATGGATGACTACTTCTCCTACAATCAGGGGACATCGTTTCGACGACATTGGGTCAGCGATGTGTGGTTACGGTGTCAGGTTGCGATGCTGGGGACCGGGAGCCTGCGCTTGCGGGTTGATAACGGTCGGGTGCAACTGGAAGCTTCCTTGAAACCTGATCAGGGCCGAATGGGGCTGAGTCTTTCCACCAGTCGCTCGGAGCTGAATCTTTCGGCCGTGCATGCTGACCTCGAATCGCTGCGTTCTGATCTCGTCATTGAAGTTGGATTCTGTGATGGACAAGGATTCGTCAGTGTGGCGGACCAGGAATTGGTCATCCCGCTTCCCAGACAATCCGGTGTTTTCCAACCTCAGTCTCGCCCTTTTGCGGTGGCCGCCAAGCAAACGGAGCTGACCATCGATTCGTTGAAGGTTTATCGTGACGTCTACTACTTGGCCCCTAATGGTTCGAATCAAGACTGGTCCCCGGAGCGACCGTTGGCAGGCGACGAGTATTTTTTATTGGGAGATAATGCGCAAGTGTCGGTCGACAGTCGACACTGGAAAGCGAGTCCTCACCCGGGCCGCAAGTCCCTGTTAGGAAAGGCATTGAAGGGCAAAAAAAATTAACCCCAGAAATTGCTAGCTAGGACAACCGGAGTGACGAATGAGAGACAATTTTGGGGAAATTGAATGGCTGTGAGTCACTTTGTCAATCCTTAGCCCCGCACGCCGACATCGATTCAGAGTCTGATGAAGCCACACTTACATACCAGCATCCCGGATTTTTCGTTATATTTGGACGTCTCCTGGCGAGCTGTGTGATGAGGGTAGCTCCAGGAGTACTCAACCTTTCCGTCCGTTGCCCCGTAGAGAAAGATGTGTCCCGGTTGGAGTTGGCCATCAGCAGATGGACTCGTGGGTCGGCAGCCCGGGGGAACCAGAACCACCGCACCCGGATTTGTCGCAGCAACCCACAGCATGATTTTTCCAGACGCGGGACGCGGCTGCTTTGACGGTTAACCCGGATCGAAATCAACGATGAATTCCAAGAAAAGTAAAACGAAATATCACGCAGCGAGAACCTTCTCCACAAAAACTGGTGAACCCGAGGCGACTTGTTACGAGGATGGTCACGGGGATGGTGGATGGTTCAGTCTTCCAGGCAAGTTTTTTTCCGACTCAGGTACCCGGGAAACGGTTGAGTCAGTTGTTGTTGCCTTCATTTTAGCCTTCTTGTTTCGGACGTTTGAAGCAGAAGCCTTTGTGATTCCCACTGGGTCCATGGCACCCACGTTGCAGGGCAGGCATAAGGATGTGGAGTGTCCGGAATGTGAAATCAATTATCGAGCGGGTGCCAGCCAGGAGAATCCTGACCAGAACCCACCGACGCCTGTCTTACGGTGCGTTTGTCCCAACTGCGGTTTCGTCATGGATTGTACGAGCGAAAGGAGTCGAAATCAGCACGACCGCATGGAACGGACCTATAGTGGTGATCGCATCCTGGTCAGTAAACTCGCCTACGAAATTGACGAGCCAGAACGTTGGGACGTGATCGTCTTCAAGTATCCGGGCAATGCCAAGATGAACTACATCAAGCGCCTGGTCGGCTTGCCAAATGAGACGGTGAAGCTGCAATACGGTGACGTGTTCGTTAAATCAAATGAGGGAAATAAAGCTTCCGAATTTCGAATCGCGCGCAAACCACCTGAAAAGATTCAAGCCATGCTGCAATTGGTTCATGACAATCAGCATGAAGCTAAAAAATTGATTGAAGAAGATTGGCCGAAACGATGGTCAACAGAACCAGTAAAGGAACCTTCCGAATGGAAAGAGCGCGAATTGCCTTCCGACCATGTCAAGTCCGGTAGAGTTCGGCAGCAGTGGTCGATCGACTCCAAGCAAACCGACAAGTTTGACTTCATTCGCTATCATCATTACACGCCGAACACAAAGGGAAACCTGGGCTGGCGTCAAGCTAGTGAGATTGACCCCCAAAGGGCCAGTAATCAAAGGGCCAGTAATATCGAGGATTTCTACGAATACAATATGTCAATGCCAACACCCGGCGGCCTGAACTGGGTAGGTGGTCTGGCGTGGGTCGGAGATCTGGCATTGGAAGCAAGTGTTGAAATATTGAGCGACGCGGGACAACTTCGCTGTGAATTGGTAGAAGGAGGTCACTTCTTTGTTTGCGACTTTAATGTCGAAACAGGGTCAGTGACGCTCAGTATTGATGAAGGAAAATCTCAATTTGTCGACATCGATGAGCAGCCAGACGGTGTACAACGTGTCGCTGATACGAAAATGAAGGGACCCGGCGGGTACGAATTTACACTGGCCAATATAGACGACCAGTTGGTGCTGTGGATCAATGGATCGCTGGTCGAGTTCGATGGTCCGACAGCTTATGCCCCGTTGGACAATCACAAGCAAAAGAAAGCTGATCTGGCCCCGGTTGGCTTGGGCGCCTGCGGGGTGAGTCTGAAGGTTAACAGTCTCCGCGTTCACCGGGATGTCTATTACCTTCCTGTCAAAGACGACTATCGTGTTTCCTACGATACACTAAGAAGGAACTCCAATCGTCAAGTTGAATTTAAAACGGGGGATGGACATTTCTTCGTATTGGGTGACAACAGTCCTGCCAGTAAAGATAGCAGACTGTGGAAAGAAAATCCTGGTGACAGGCACTATGTCGAACGGAAATTACTGATCGGAAAAGCATTATTCATTTATTGGCCGCATGCCCGCACGGACCTTTTTCCAATGTGCCCCAACTTTTCACGGATGGGTTTTGTGCGGTAGCCAGGTGAGTGCAGAATGGCCTTCGAGCTATTTCGATCAGCGATCATCGTTTGCCGGTTTGTTCCTAGCCAACAAGGACTCTGATTATGCCTGTTCTCGAAGCACTCGGCCTGGGCAAAACGTATGGTGGGCGCCGAGTAGTCGATGGTGTCGACTTTGCCGTGGAATCGGGAGAAATTGTGGGGCTGTTGGGGCCCAACGGTGCCGGCAAGACCACCTGCTTTCGCATCATTTGTGGAATGATCGAGCCCCAAGAGGGACGAGTCATTTTGAACGACTTGGACATTACCAAGTGGCCCATGTACCGTCGTGCTCGTGATGGGGGAATGGGTTATTTGGCGCAAGAATCAAGTGTCTTTCGATCTCTCACCGTGCAACAGAATCTGTTGGCCATGATGGAGATGCTGGGTGTCGGCTACAAAGCCAGGAAGCGGCGCTGTAACGAGTTGCTGGAGGATTTTAATATCACTCATATCCGCAAGTCGAAGGCGGTGTCGTTGTCCGGTGGCGAACGGAGAAGGCTTGAGATTGCACGACTTTTGATTTCCAATCCCGAGGTTATTCTTCTGGACGAACCGTTTACCGGTATCGACCCGGTGACCATCGACAGTATTCAAGTGATCATCCGCGACCTAAAAGACAAGGGCATCTCCATTCTGATCACCGATCACCAGGTTCGTGAAACCCTGGCCATTACTGATCGGAGCTATGTGATCCGTGACGGAAAAGTTCTTTGCCAGGGTACGCCTTCCGAAGTGGTACAGCATCCCGAGGCACGGAAACATTACTTTGGAGAAGGTATCAATATTGGCGCTGAAGAGCCATCCCCGCCACCCGCTTGGTCCCATTCCGCAGAGCAGTCTGGAGAATTAGAGCGCCAGAAGCCTTAGCAGAAGTCTTCCCGTTTGCACGAATACTCCCCTGAGATTACGCTATGGAGAAGTAGAATTGTCTATACGCAGTGAGGGTGGCAGGAAAGAAGTGAGCCGGGTGTCTGACGCAGTTTGGATCCCTGGTCAGTACCGAGTCGCTCTTTCGACGACCAAAAAGTCCCAAGCATTTGTGAAGACAGTTGAACTGTGATGGAATCATTTCCAGACAGACCACCGTGGCCCGACTCGATTGACTCTTCCACGATCTTCTTGTTCCTCCTGTTGGCCGTGGGGCTTCCTCTGCTGGGTTACGTCTGCTGCTACCTCGACATCAGGGCCTACTGGCGGTCTCTTCGACGTGTTCTGGTTCTGGCTACACACCTGGTTCCCGAAATACCCGCCTGGGCGCGGTGTGAAACTCCGTACTGCTTAAGAATTTTGGGATTACGGGCACCTTGTACGGAGACTGAGGCGAAGAAAGCCTATCGGCGTCTCGCGAAAGAAATGCATCCCGACCGAGGAGGGGATATCGACCGGTTTCGAAACCTGGCCGAGCAGTTTGAAAAGGCGTTGCTTTACATTCGGGAAGAACGGTCGTTGTCGGAGGCAGAGTTTCATTGAGGTGATCTGGTTCACAAATTCATGCGAGATGAGAGAGCCTCTTGTACGAAGCTCAATCCACCTCGCCACCGCTGCCCATCTCGATGCCAGGCCTTCGTCCAAAACTCCAGGATGAGGGATATTCGACGCAAATTTCAATATGTCAGACTGTATTTTCTGGTAGATATTACAATGACCGCCCCACATGTCGCCGCATGGGTTTGTTTTACGACACTCTTGCCCGCTTGGACGCGTGCAGAGTCGATCCGCCCGCGGACATTGTCCGGCTGAATCTCTCGCAATGATCGTTTGAGCGCTACCGGACCTTCGTACTCATTGCCGTGATTCGAACCAAACGCCACAATACCCTGCCCTGTCAGCACTTCCGGTCCTACGGGTACCGCCAATGGAATCAGGTGGTCGCCCCAGATGCTGTCGTGTGCCAACGCAACCCAATAGTCGCCGACGACCCGGCGAGTCAAAATCAAGAGCTTGGGCTTGCGTGATCTGTTGCCCGATAGGGGTGAGCTTGCTCATGCGGGCAGTTTATCCGGAAGCGGTTGAGGAGTCATGGGCAGGTGCCTTGACTTTTCCCTGCAAAATGCAGGACAAAAGGAGATGTGGCCCTGTCATCTTTTCACAGGGTTGTGAGATGCCAGCCGTCGTGGGTTTTTCGTTTTCAACAAATCGAGAAGCTCGGAATGGAAGCTGAAAGACCATGAACCACAAAAGAGCCAACATGAGCCAAGCCAGGATTGAGTATCGCGAAACGGACCGACAAATCTGGGAAGAAGAGTTGGACGACTTTGTTCCCGAGCGGATACTGGACGCCCATATTCACTGTTATTGGCGATCCAATTTCCCAGGGGATCCACCAAAACATGAGCGCGCTGACGCCGACCTGCAGACGTTGAATCAGTGGGCCGCAACACTTTATCCGGCCCGTAAGATGCAATACCTGATTCTTGGAACACCTCATCCCGGAATTGATGTTGCACGGCATGTGGAATCAGTTCGTCAAGAGATCGAAGGTGTGCCCGGAATTCGTCATCATCGTGTTGTGACGCCCGCTTGCAAGATTGAAGACATTGAACGTGATCTGCAAAATCCACAGTTTACGGGACTGAAGCCCTACCGCACATTTTCGGTGACCGGGGACATTGCGGAGTGCCGTATCCACGAATTTTTCCCTCACGAACAGATGGAATTTGCGAACGAACACGGACTGTGGGTGACCATGCACCTGTCGCGTTTTCACGGCTGCGCCGACCAGCATAATCTGGACGATCTGGAACAGTACACCACGCAACGTTATCCCAACATCAAGTGGCTGCTTGCCCACTGTGCACGCAGTTTTACTTACTGGCCGATCCAGCATGCAGTGGAGCGACTCCGGGAAATGCCGAACATCCATTACGATACTTCGGCGGTGACGGATGTCAGGCCTTACGTCACCTTGTTAACGCAAGAGAATACGCAGCGCATTTTTTGGGGGTCCGACGGTGTCGCTGCGGCATTTTTTCACGGCCAGTACGTGGCGCAAGGACGGGCCTGGCAGCACTACGATGCCGACGAAGGACAACTCCAGTATCCTCACTGCGACGGAAGGCCCATCCTGGCGGTTTACGAACAACTCCTAGCATTGAAATTTGCGGCCCAAATGGCGGAACTGTCCGGCGACCAGATCGAAGGCATTTTCTGGCGCAACGCGGCAACAGCCCTGGGAATTGGTGAGAAGGAAGGGGCAGCGAACGAATAAGCGTTGGCCGAGAGAAACTTGATGAGGTGATTCCGTTTGGTGTCCGGTAGCCGGGAGAAAAGTAAGAGTTGGGAGACGCGATCGACTTTGCGCACACTCACCGCCAGTCGATTTGATTTTGCAGGGTGAACCAGCCCGTGCTATAATCAGGCGACCTCGAACGGAAGGTGCCTCCAGGGGAGTGAAATCATGAGCGAGTCAAGGCCATGGTGGCGTGGGACAGCATTACTCGTGCTTGCCGGAATAAGTTGCGCCAAGTCAGTGGTTTGCGTGGGTCAGGAAACAGTCAATGCTGCTATTCAAGATCAGCAAGCAGCCATTTCTGAAATTGAAAAGTTGGGCGGCCAGGTTCAAATCCAGCGAGGAGTGGTTGTAGCGATTCGTTTTACTGCTCCGCCCAACTTGACGGATGATGGTTTGGTTCACCTTCAAGGGTTGACTGGGCTTGAGTCGCTGACACTCTGGTTTACAAAAAGAATCACTGCAGAGGGAGTGGAAAACCTGAAGGGTTTGACCAATCTTCGGCAACTGCACATGCCTTTCGCTATCAGCCTCACTGACGAAGGACTTGCGCACTTGGCGGGCATGTCGGAGTTAGAAAGTTTAGACCTGGCTTACGCTGATATCACGGATGCCGGTTTAATCCATCTGCAGGCGCTGAATAAACTTCAATCTCTCAACCTCTACAAAACCCGGATCACGGACGCCGGGCTGAAACATCTCCAAAAGGTCACCAATCTCCGGTCGATCCAACTATACGGTACTCAGGTAACCGACGCCGGATTGGCACATCTCAGCCAGCTGCAGCACCTTCAAAGCCTGGACATTTACAGAACCCCAATTACCGACGCGGGCTTGGCGCACCTCAAAGCGTCGACGAGCCTTGAAACATTGATTCTCTATGAAACTCTAATCACGGATGCCGGACTCGCACACCTCAAAGGATTGAACAACCTCCACAAGTTGGACCTTTACCGGACCCAAGTCACTGACGCGGGACTGGTACATCTGAAAGGCTTAAACAGGCTTCAACAGTTGGACCTCCGTTATACGCAGGTCACTGATAGCGGTTTGAAACACCTGCAGGGGCTCAGTAACCTTGAAACGTTGGACCTCACCGGGGCGCAAGTCACCAAGGCAGGCGTCAGCGATCTGCATGGCAAGCTGTCTAACGCCCAGATTCTGCATTAGCTGTTCCGGCTAGTTCAGAATTCGTAATCAATCACGATGATGTCGTCGACAATCGGCTTGATGCAGTTCTCAACAACTTCCACATGTGCCGGGTGCGGAAGGTAGTGGTCCAGCGCGGCCTTGTCGGTAAACCGCACGCAGACACCATGCGTGAATCCTTGGGAACGTTCGGTGTAGTTGGCTCCTGCACTTAGATCCACAATTCCTTCGATCTTGTCTCGCAATCCCCAGGCGCTTTCTAAGAAGGTCTCGAGTTGCTCAGAAGTAGTGCCCGGTTTGAACTTGAGAATCACAAGATGTTCGACCATCGCCGTTCTCCTTCGAAAAAACACTAGTTGATCAAGTCCTCAAGCATCCACGATTTGGGCAGCGGGTAAAAGGGGGTGATTGACGAGGCAGGTGTGGAAACGTTTCCCGGACGAATACATAACTTGGTGTGCGTATTGGAAAGTCCCCGAAAACCGGAAGTCTCGTCCCGGCTAGACTGCAGGAAACTGTCTATCCGTCACCTTGCCACGATCCTGGTGGGAAGCACCGGTTACGCGACTTTAGGGATTCGACTGTCAGCGTGTCCTAGTGCCGCCGGATAATTTGTTGTGTTTTATTTCTTTCGTCAGAAAGGCTTTGGTATCGGAGTCCGCGAAGCGATCAGGAGAGAAAGCCTTCACATCCAGACGGATGTGGACGTCCCGGATGAACTTGCAGAGAAAAAAACTGGCAACAGCATGGCAGCCGAAACCTCCGGAATTCAGTTGCAGCTGTATCTCCGGCAGTCAGAATTGGAGAAATTCAAACGAATTTTGTGGCGTAACTGCTGGGCTTCGACAAGCGTGTACGGTGCCCGTATCGTCACGAGCTTTCTCGAGGCCACTAAGAAGCTTGTTGCTCGGAGGCGAGCTTGTCGGTGAGGTATCGTAAAATGTCCCGTACCGAAACGATTCCCTGCAAGGCACCGTCACGGTCGGTAATTGGAATATGACGGTAACCATCCAAATCCATGCGTTGCGTGGCAAAGGCAACTTTGGCCTCGTTATCTAACATGCGAGGGTTGGGAGTCATGAAATCGACAACCGGACGGTCTTTGGACGCAGGGGTGTCGGTGTTGAGTCGCATCAAAGCATCGTGTTCGCTGAAGATTCCTACGGGCCGCCCTTGATCGACGACAACAACACAGCCGATTCCTTTGTTGACTAGGATATCGAGAACCTGTTGTACGGTGTCCGAAACTTCCACTGTAATGGGCACCTTCGGATTCAATACCGCCACGCGTTCAGTGAGCAGCCCTTCTTCGACCGAACTTGTTGGAGGTGGCAGATACGCATCACCGATCGGTTGCTGACACTGTTCACACTCATCCGTGCCTTCGATATTTTCGTGACCACAACTGGGGCAAGCGATCATGTGACGCTCCAAGTATCAGCGGCTTCGAAAAGTTCGGCCAAATTCCCTGGTCCCTTTTGGGCCCGCGCTGCTTCCACCTGATTGTTCAGTTCCTCGTCATATCTGGGGCGGTCGACGGCGCGAAAAACCCCAACCGGTTCTGGGAAATCGGGGTGACGCATGCGGCTAAGAAGATAAGCGAGACTGGGTTCCGGCGATTTTTCGTCGTGGAACAGCAAGTCATCATCCGTGACTCCCTTGTCCAATTCAACGATTTCAGGCTCCATGCCGTTCAGCCGAATCCCTTTTTGATTCTGGGCACCGAACTTAAGAGGCTTGCCGTGCTCGAGTTCGATGATTGTATCTGATTTCAAGGTGCGATCGGTTGCGTATTCAAAAGCACCATCATTGAACACGCTGCAGTTCTGATAAACTTCGACGAAGGAAGCGCCTTTGTGCTCGGCAGCGCGCTTCAAGACCATTTCCAGGTGCTTGATGTTACGATCGATGGAACGAGCGACGAACGTTGATTCGCAACCGATCGCAATCGACAGGGGGTGAATCGGGTTGTCGATCGCTCCCATGGGCGTACTTTTGGTGACTTTCCCCAAGGGGGAAGTGGGTGAATACTGGCCCTTAGTTAAGCCATAGATGCGATTGTTAAACAGAATGATGTTGATGTCGATATTACGGCGGATGGTGTGCATCAGATGATTGCCGCCGATGCTCAGACCATCACCATCTCCGGTAATGACAAAAACCGTCAAGTCAGGTCTGACTGCCTTGAGTCCCGTGGCGATGGCAGGTGCACGCCCGTGAATACTATGCATTCCGTAGGTGTTCATGTAGTAAGGAAACCGGCTGGAACATCCGATTCCAGAGACGAAGACCAACTTTTCACGTGGAATGCCAAGTGTCGGCATCACTTTTTTCATCTGGGCCAAGATGGAATAATCACCACACCCAGGGCACCAGCGGACATCTTGGTCACTGGTAAAATCGGTGGCATTCAGTATTGGTAATTCAGTGGGCATGAAAATATTGTGCGAAAAATGAGTTTGGAAAAATCCACTGCGTCGAATCGAGCAAAAAACAGGTTGTGGGCTTGGAGGTCGTGGTCGCAGGAATCGTCATTATTCAAAGCTTGACGATAACCAACCGAAGGTCTTGCGATTACCTCTCTTGGATAAACAAAAGTGAAACCGTGTTGGATTCATCGTGTCAACCGATATCGACTAGTAATTCTTTGATCCGATGTACCACTTCGCTCACGGAAAATGGTTTGCCTTGCATCTTGTTCAGACCGTAGGTATCCATCAGGTACTTTGAACAAATCAAGGAACGCAACTGGCCCATGTTAAGTTCCGGAACAAGCACTTTCTGGTAGCGTTGGAGCAAGTCCCCTAAATTTGCGGGGAAGGGATTCAGATGCCTCAAGTGCGCGTGAGCCACGCTGGCACCTCCGGAAGACAGTTCGCCAACGGCCGTGGCGCAGGCTCCGTAAGTCCCGCCCCAACTCAGCACTAACAGGTCACCTGTTTCCACCCCCTCGACTTTCTGAGGGGGAATCTCCCGAGCAATGTTTTCTACCTTTTGAGCCCGCACGTCAGTCATATGTTGGTGGTTATCCGGATCGTAACTGACGTTTCCAGTGAGATCTTCTTTTTCCAGGCCACCGATTCGGTGCATCAATCCGGGCGTGCCGGGTAGGGCCCAGGGTCGGGCCAGTCGCTCATCTCTTGCGTATGGCAGAAAATCTTCGCCATCGGGCATGGTGCCAGGGTGTGTTACGGGGATCGGTTCCAATTGTTCAGGATTGGGAATCAACCATGGTTCTGCACCGTTGGCGATGAAACCGTCTGACAAAATAATCACCGGCGTCATGAAACGGGTAGCGATTTTCCAGGCCTCACAAGCGACATCAAAGCAGTCTGCCGGACTGCGTGCCGCAATGATTGGCAGGGGACACTCCCCGTTGCGACCGAACATGGCCTGAAATAAATCCGATTGTTCTGTTTTCGTAGGCAAGCCCGTGCTGGGACCTCCTCGTTGGATGTTGACAATCAACATCGGGAGTTCCAGCATGGTTCCTAATCCCATCGCTTCGCCTTTGAGAGCGATTCCAGGACCACTGGAACCAGTGACAGCCATTGCTCCTCCAAAAGCAGCTCCGATTATCGACGTCACCGCAGCGATCTCGTCTTCTGCCTGAAACGTGCGAACCGCAAAATGTTTGTACTTGCTGAGTTCATGGAGAATGTCAGTGGCGGGGGTGATGGGATAAGAACCATAGAAGACTTCTTTTTCACTTAAACGGGCCGCTGCAATCAAACCGAGTGCCAAAGCCTGATTCCCGGTGATATTGCGATAGGTTCCTGGCGGGAGTTTGGCACGATCAACTTTGTAACTGCTCACAAAGGCGTCGGTCGTCTCGCCATAATTCCAGCCGGCTTTGAGAGAATTGCGATTGGCATCCGCCACGGATGGTTTGGCGCCGAATTTGCTATCGATAAACTTCAAGGTAGGGTTCAAGCTGCGGCCATAGAGCCAATAGACGAGTCCCATGGAGAAGAAATTGCGACAACGGTCAGCCCCTTTTTGGCTGAGCCCCGAACCTTCGACAGCTGCCCGGGTAAGCTTGGTGATGGGAACCCTGAATGTCTGGTAGAGGTCCAGGCTTCCATCCTCCAGAGGATTCTGATCGTAACCCGCCTGCTTCATTCCTTTTTCATCAAACGCATCTTCGTTCACGATGAGAATGCCGGTCCCGTCTTCGTGAAGGTCTGCCAGGTTCGTTTTCAAGGCCGCGGGATTCATAGCGACGAGGGCGTCGAGCTTGTCTCCCGGTGTGAAAATTTCCGTAGAAGAGAAATGAATTTGAAAGCCACTGACACCCGCCAGCGTACCGCGAGGTGCTCGAATTTCTGCGGGGAAATCTGGAAATGTTGCAACGTCGTTGCCAACCAGCGCTGAGGTATTGGTGAGCTGTGTGCCAGCCAACTGCATACCATCACCGGAATCCCCGGCAAAGCGAACGGTAGCGCCATCAACGGAGATAACTTCTTTGGACGTCCGCAATGTCTCTTGTGTAGAGATCGACATAGACAGCTCGCTGTAGTGATTCAATCCGCAGTCAGTGGGTTGGTGTTTCCAGGTGGTCGTAGGAGGGAATCAAATGGAAACGGAGCGGATTATGCCCCTTCTCTTGTTTTCGTGTGATGATGTGGCTCAGGCGGTAAAGTGTAGACGACGTCCGGAAAGTGTTCGACCAGATAACGCAAGATGCCAGAGACCTTCAAAATGCTGATTGCATGTCCGGCTTCATCGACGACAGGCAAACGGCGATATCCACCATGCGACATTATGGAAATTGCTTTGCTCACCGTGTCACTGACCAACACGGTGACCGGATTGGCGACCATCGCGTCACGAATCGGAGTTTCTAGATCCGCACCCCGTGCCAGTAACTTTAAAGCGTCACGTTCGGTGAAGATTCCGACGAGCTTTTCCTCGGATGTGATCAGCACACTGCCCGTTCGCTCTTCCTTCATACGGTGCAGTACAGACCGCACTGAGTCATGCGGGTCGACACACACAGCGTCAGCCGGATGAGCGCGAATCACCTCTTCAGTTTTCAAATGGAGTTCGAAGCTCACGGACGCGCCCCTCCTGTTTCATGGATAGGAGGAACCAATGAAAAAGATGGTAACCAGGACAAAAGACCGGGAACTGGCTTACCACAACCGATGGTTTTGCGATCCAGAACCCGTCATGTAACTTCAAATTTCAACTACAACACGTGCTACCCGGTTAATTCACACCCGGCAGCTTATTTTTAAAAATGTAACACGACTGGCAGGCCAATAGAACCGCAAATAGGTCGGAATTCTCGGATTCTCCTGAAGTTAATTCCGGGGACTTTGAATTGCTCCTCTCTAGGCGATGATGGAACTGTGTCACATGGAGAATCCAACGGAAGGCGAACAACGAGAATCGGCCCTTCGTGTTTTTGAGCGGTTGATTGTTTTCCGCGGTGGCTGCAGGCGTCGAGTCGGAGTTTCCAGCAAACCGGGGCCATCATCGGATTGCTGACCTGCAGCCAGCTGGAACTTGAGGGTAGGACGGTCGCTTTCCGTTGAACTCATTACTGCAGCGCCGTTGGAAAAGATCTTGCAATGATCCACTTTTGGCTGGCTGGGGAGATCAACTGAACAGGGGTGTCACCGCATCGCCTTTTACCATCTCGCGAGGCTGATTCAAGTGGTTGACGACCATCTGACGTGGGTTGAGGCCTATGGCGTGGTAAATGGTTGCCAACAGATCACGGGGATGAACCGGATCATCGACGGGGGTCGAAGCGGTCCGGTCCGACTTGCCATACACGAATCCCCGGCGAATCCCGGCTCCCGCCAGACATGCGGTATAGCAGTAAGGCCAATGGTCACGTCCATCGGCGCTGTTGGAGTTTCCCGAGGTACTGATTCCTCGCTGTGGAGATCTTCCGAACTCGCCCACCGCCACGACGAGAGTTTCTGCCAACAGGCCTCGATCGTCGAGGTCGGAAATCAGTCCTGAAAAACCGGCGTCAAACATCGGAGCAGACTGGGTTTTCATCCGTTTGCTGAGGTCCTGATGGTGGTCCCAGGAATGGTGGTCCGAGTTGGCCCTTTTAGGCCAAATGACCTCAACAACGCGCGTCCCGGCTTCAACCAGCCGACGAGCTAATAAGCAACTTTGCCCAAAGGTGTTGCGTCCGTAGGTTGTCCGTAGCGACTCGGACTCCTGTTTCAAATCAAAAGCCTGACGACTGGTGTCTGATGTAATCAGCCCCAGGGCGGTTGTATAATAGGATTCCAGCTGATAGTCCCGCACTGCCTGCTCGACCTTGGGCATTTCGCGATTCACCAACTCCCGCAGTCGGGTACGACGCTGTAGCCGTGAAACACTCACTTCCGGTCGGAGTTGCAGGTCCTCGACGCTGACACGATCCATTTTGGACATGTCCATGTCATCACCAGGAGGGTAGAGATAGTATGGGTCGTAGGCACGTCCCAGAAATCCGGCAGTTCCCGCTTTGCCGATCACATTGCTTTCCTGAAGGGGGCGGGGCATCATCACGAAAGGCAGCATTGGGCCAGTTGGAGGCAGTAATTTGGAGATATTTGATCCGAAATTCGGAAAATCTTTCGGTGAAGGAGGCTCTAGTTGGCCCGAAGCGCTCACCTTGTCCGCGGTGTAACCTGTATGCATCTGGTAAATTGCAGCCGTGTGGTTGAACAATCCGACTGGTTCGTAACTCATAGAACGCAACAAGGTGATGCGATCCGTGATGTTTGCCAATCGTGGAAGGTTCTCGGTGAGATCCATTCCAGGCACTTTGCTTTTGATACGCGAAAATTCGCTACGAACATTATCAGGGACGTTGTCCTTGGGGTCCCACAAATCAAGGTGGCTGGGACCACCTTGCAGGTAAACCATGATCACGCTCTTCGCCTTACCGAATCCTGATCCGGCCTGATAGGATTCGGGTGTCGCTGCTCGCAGTGCTTCGTCACGCAGGAGTTGATCCAGTCTGAACCCGAGAACTGCCGAACCTCCGACCCGCAAAATGTCGCGTCGCGTGGCCTTGTGCTTGCTGGCACGAAGATCAACGCCAAGTTGTCCCGGTATTCTGAGCATCGTCGACCGCACGCCTCGTTTCTGTCGAATGGTTCCGGACTACCTAAATCCAGTTCTAACAATAGTATAGGTTGATTTGTCAGGCTTGGACAGAAGTTTTGCGCCCGCTCAAAGTGACAAAATACTCTTGCCCTGGAAGGGATCGACCCCTACAAGTCCCGCTACTTTTCTTCTGCTGCGCTCGGCAAGTGTTCTTTCCTTAAGTTTCCTGCTCCTGTAAGCACTGAGGTTGAAGATGCTCCCGTCTCAGTTGTCCGCGAATTGTTCATCGAGCAAACTTGCACAGGTCATCCTGGCAGTTGCTTTCTGCTGCGGACTCTTGACGTTTTTCCCTTCTGGCACCGAAGGGGTAGAAACACCTGCAACGTCTTCCAAGACTCAACAAATTCCTACACTTCGTCAGGAATTGGAGTTTGGATTGCGGGCTCGGTTTGACACAGAACTGGATTTCATTGATCGTGTTGTTGTGCTCGTCAAGAGCGGCGAACTCCCGTTGTCCGTGGTTCTGAGCACTTTCCAATGGGCACGACAAAAAGATGCATCTTTCCCCTTTCCCTACTTTGAACGTGGCCTGACACTGCGCGCCCGTCGTCTAGGAGTCAGGATTTGACTCCGTTGGGTTGCCAGGTACCGGAGCGTCGCACAACTGGCTGGTCAGAGCGGACCCGAGGGTGTGGCCTTGCGACCCTAGAAAGGAGCGAAAATCAGAACCATGCAAAAAGACTGCGGGATGGAGTCGCAACCTATCTTCCCGCTGTTGGTAAGTGGCTGCACCCGGCAGGCTTGCATTTGCCTTTAATCCTCCGCCCAAAATCCTCCACGGTCATGATCGAAAATCACTTCCACCCCGCGGTGTGATTCATCAAATTCACCATGCCGATACACTTCGTGTCCCACGACCCAAGTACGCACAGGCCATCCGGTAAGTTCGGTACCGTGCCAAGCGCTCCATTTACACTTTGTTTCCTGATTGGCGCTTTCCACCAATTGTTTCTTGTTCATGTCAACCAGCACAAGATCGGCGTCGTACCCCACTTCGATTTTTCCTTTGTCCACGATGTCCCAGACTCGCGCGGGACCTTCGCACATCCATTGAACAACTTGCTGCAAGCTGCAACGTCCATTGTTGACTTCGTTGAGCATGAGTGGCAGTAAATTATCTACCACGGGCATTCCCGATGGAGATTCCGGGTACCGCTTGCATTTATCGCTCCAAGTGTGCGGAGCGTGGTCACTTGCAATAATCTGGATGTTCCCTTCCAGTAAAGCATTCCACAGTCCTTCGTTGTCTTTCGCCGACTTCAGCGACGGATTGACCTGACCGAGTGTTCCCAACCGCATGTAATCTTCAGTGTTTAAGAGCAGGTGTTGCGGACATACTTCAGAAGTCAGCACGTGACGATAGTCTGCCAGAAGTGTTGCCTCAGCTTCTGTCGTCACATGTAACACGTGAAATCGATGTTCATATTGCAAGGCCAACTTAATGGCCCGTCGCGTGGCAGTGATTGCCGCCTCATCATCGCGAATCAAGGAATGTTTGCAGACGTTCGATGTTCTGCCGATGCGAAGCGCGTTAGCGCGGATTGTCTCTTCATCTTCACAATGTGCCGTGATGGGAAGGGTCGTTTCAGCGAAGATGCGTTCCAGCGATTCCGCTTTTTCAACGAGCAAGTCTCCTGTGCTGGACCCCATGAAGATTTTGATACCGGGTGTGCGCTTGGCTTTTTTCAAGTCTTGAATATTGTCGTCGGTGGCGCCGATGTAAAAGCCGTAATTGACAAATGATTTTTCGGCTGCCAACGTTAGCTTTTCTTCAAGCAACTTTTGGGTAGTAGTTGATGGATCGTTGTTGGGCATGTCCAGAAAAGTTGTTACCCCGCCCTTGGCGCAGGCACGACTACCCGTCACAAGATCTTCCTTGTGTGTCATGCCTGGTTCACGAAAGTGCACCTGGTCGTCGATCACTCCCGGTATCAAATGCAACCCGGTTGCGTAGACCGTCTCGTCCACTTTTACGTTTTTACCGGGGTCAATGTCGGCGATCTGGCTGCCATCAATCACGACGGACGTTTCTGAAGGTCCGTCGGGAAGCATCACCGTGGCATTCACAATAAGCGTTTTCATTTCTCCTCCTGAATCAATTAGCGAAACGGCCATTCTAGTGCACTGGTGATCAGGGCGACAGCCTACCCCGTTTGGGTGCACAACCTGCGAACTTCCTACCTTGCCGGCACCTTGGTTTCGCGTTAGGGTCCTCGTGTGGACTTTGGGCAGGCTAGCTCGTCGTCCGGATTCTTGAATAAGTATCGAGATGCTGGACTCCATGTCATGAACTGGGAGAAAACTTCGGGTGGCCATCGAATTGCTTGAATCCGTGATCTCCGCATTGCAACACTCGGTGACACGCCCGGCTCGTCTTTCCCTACCGGTGACCAGGTTTTCGTTGCAAGGTTTCAACTTGGAGCGAAGATTCCCCCAATCCTGGCGGGGAGATTAGTGGTTGATAAGAGACTGAGTGATGAATTCCGAAGCAAATTCGAGTTCTCCCCCGCCGCTGTCGCAGGTTGCTGCCATCCTGGCTGCACTGGTGTTTCCCAGCCTGCTGACCTTGACCTACTTCGTGGTCTTCTCGCAGCGATCACCCGGTTTCCAGCAGGGAACCTACGCCCTCGGTAAGAGTATCCAGTTTGCTTTTCCTCTGCTCTGGGTGCTGTTGGTGCTGAAAGAACGTTTGGGTCAAAAGCGTATGACGACCAGCGGAATCCTGCCTGGCTTCCTCTTCGGAGCCGTGGTATCTGTCATAATGCTTTTGCTCTATCACTTGGTTCTTCGTCCCAGTGGGTTTTTTGCAGATGCCACCCCGGCCATCCAAGAAAAAATTTCCGGCCTGGGTCTCGACTCGGCCTGGCAATTTGTTGCTCTGGGAATTTTCTATGCCGCAATCCATTCAGTTCTGGAAGAATACTACTGGCGCTGGTTTGTTTTCGGGCAGTTGCGTCGCTGCACTCCGCTCGGAGTCGCAATTTTGTTCAGCAGTCTGGGGTTCATGGCACATCACGTGATTTTGTTAGCTAGTTATTTTGGTTGGACGTCTCCTGTCACTTATGTGTTCTCTTGTGGCGTCGCAATCGGCGGTGTCGTGTGGGCTTGTCTGTATGAGTATTCCGGCTCGTTACTCGGACCATGGCTGAGCCATGCTCTGATCGACGCCGCAATTTTCACCGTAGGTTATGACTTGGCTCCATTCTGAGCCTTGAGATGCTTCGACTCCAACCGCTTCTATTTTTCTAAGACGGGTTGTTTAATTCTCGAACTTTGGACTTCAGAGACGCCAAGCGGGTCTGGATCTGTTCCAAAGCATGAGGGCATGAACATCAAGAGCGCCGATTCCCACAGGACTGTCCGGGGCAGCAGGGGTGCCGATGAGTGTTTCAAGTTCATCTTTGCTTTTCATCATTATTTTTCTTGCTTTGCCCTAAAAATTCATGAAGGGCTCCGAGTTTGGGTGTCGACTGTGTGAAATCGTAGGTTCCAATAGTTGTTATCAACGGGCCACATGTCCACAGACTGCAGAACATTTCTGAAAGCCGCCGGGCATCTATTTCTAGTTAGCACCCGCTGGAAGGCTGCCTCCGGCCACTTTCTTCGGGGTCCCGACAGAAAAATCCAGCTTTTCTGCTGTTTGGCACATAAATTGTTATGACCGTTTGCCTTGTTTTCAGCAAATCTGGCTCGATCAAATTGCCGATTCATCTTTCGTTAAAAACATTACTTGACGTAGACACAACGAATACAATACTAGACAGAAGAGTCTTCAAGCTTTTCGGTCACTATTCCGGCTGAGGGACCTGAAATTTCGCGTTGGCCGAGGTCTTCAGAGGCCGTGCACAGCACGCCCGACTTTCGCCATTCTCGCAGCGACTCCTCACGTCGCAATCGACTGAAAAGTTTTGAAAGTTAGGCTGCGGCTTGCTCGACTTGTTCGAGAAAGTCGGCAGCCTTTTTTTGTGCCCCAACTCACGAGGCCTTTGATCTGACAGATTCCCGATCGATGACCGCCACCGATAACTCGAGCAACGTTACCAGGTCGAGGGAGTTGTGATGCAATACGGCGCCCAACTGCCAGGCATCACCCGTGCGTACGTAATTGTGGTAGGCGGCAGGAATGTCGCGTCCGGGGATGTCTCCTCGGCGGTGGCGTCCACACACGTACTTTTCCAGAGTTTGCAGCTTGCAATTCGGTAGTCGGTTTTTCCAGAGGCGTCGTGCATGGTGGAGTAAATCACAGTGTATCAACGGGTCGGGGTCTGAAACGCCGTGATTTGCAGTTCGGTTCAGTTGCGAGATTTCAGTCAGACGTTGAAGAGGTTGGATGGTAGTTGCAAGTTGGTGCAGGATACTACGGTCTTTCACCACCGGCCAATCGAAACTCTTGCCGTTAAATGTCACCAACACAGATCGCTTCTCCAGAAGTTCCCACAGCGTTTGGAACATTGCTTTTTCTTCGGAATAGTTGCGGGCCAACAACTGGCAAATCACGAGATCTGAATGTTGGTGCAGCAAAAGCCCCACGAGAAAAACCATGGATCCGGCAAAACCACAGGTTTCCAAGTCGAGAAACAGCGCTGCTTGCGGGAATCCATTCTGTAGAGCGTCCAATTCAGCATGGAGTTCACGCTTTTTGTCCTGCCATCTAAAGCTTCGGGAGGTGATGCCGGCGTGAGTTGCTGGACAAAGTTCAGAGAGTGGCTGTTCGATCAGCCAATGTTTCCCGCTGCTGTTTTCAATTTCCCTGCCGGCAGGTAATTCAGAGGTGGAAAACAGTCGACCGTTACTTGGACTGCGAATATCGAAGTTCGCCGGGCCGGCCGTTTTGGGCAGATCCTGACGATTCAAATTTCGGATTCTGCGAATGATTTCCGGACTCAACATGCTACGGCATCCAAAGGGGTGCGAAAAAAGGGGGGCTCAAAGTATCAGGTTCGACCGTGTAAGAACATTGCGATTGCTGCTGTCGGCACAAAATGCAAAGCCAAAAAAAATCCGCGATTATCAATCTTTCCATCGGCATTCCCGCCCCAGAATTTTTCTGTCCCTCCCTGTTTTTCTGCTAGCTAAATGGTCGCGGATCTGCACCACCACCATCGCCGAATCCATTTAGTCTTGCCGGAGAGCCACTTCGCACCGATACTATACATTAGTTTAGGTATCCGGGAGATTTGTGTTGGCGGATTGTAGCCGCCAGGAAAAGATTTTTGGAAGATGCTACAGGCGTGTTTCCAGGTATCGGAGCAGCGACATGGACGTCACATCCTTCCTTCACCAGATTCAATCTCATCCGAACTATGCCGGTCAGCTGGCTCATCTTGAGGTCTTAGCGGAACGCCCAGCCCGCTATGCCGCACCTTCTTCACCACTTCCCGAGGGCCTGCAGCGCATTCTGGAAGGGCGAGGAATCTCACAGCTGTACACTCACCAGGTTGAAGCTCTCGAACGGGCCAGACAACAGGAGGATTGGGTTGCTGTTACGGGTACTGCCAGTGGTAAGACCCTGTGTTACAACCTTCCCATCCTGGAAGCATCCCTGGCCAATCCGGCAGCTCGGGCTTTGTACCTTTTCCCCACCAAGGCTCTCGCGCAAGACCAGTTGCGTGGCCTGCTGGAACTTGTTTCCGCAGACCCAGATACTGCCGATCAGATCCGACCGGGCGTTTACGACGGGGATACACCTACTGCTCAACGCCGTCGTATCAAAGCTGAAGCCAATGTGGTACTCAGTAACCCCGACATGTTGCACGCGTCCATCATGCCCTACCACCCCAAGTGGGCCCACTTCTTCAGCGAACTCCGGTTCATCGTGATTGATGAAATACATACCTACCGGGGTATCTTGGGTGCTCACGTGGCTTGTGTTCTGAGAAGGTTGGTCCGGATCTGCGAACATTATGGATCGCGTCCCCAGTTTTTGGCGGCCAGTGCCACCATTGCCAACCCCAAGGAACTGGCCAGCCAGCTTGTGGGGCGTGAAGTCCAAGTAATCGAAAACGACGGAGCCCCCCGGGGCCCAAAATACTTTGCGATTTGGAATCCGTCAGCCGCTGGTAAGGATCGCTTGGCGCGCCGTAGCCCCACAGATGAAGCAGTTTGGCTGATGGCGGCAGCTATTCAGCAGGGCTCCCAGGCTCTGGCTTTCACCAGAACGCGTCAGGCGGCCGAACTCGTCAACCGTTTTGTGCAGCAGGAACTTCGCAACAGCTCTTCATCGTCTTTGGCCGATTCGGTGCAGGCTTATCGCGGAGGCTATTTGCCTCGACAGCGCCGAGCGATCGAACAAGATCTTTTTCATGGACGGTTACGGGGCGTTGCCACGACGAATGCTTTGGAATTGGGAGTGGATATTGGTTCACTGGACGTAGCGCTGTTGGTGCACTATCCAGGGACGATTGCCAGCACCTGGCAGCAAGCGGGTCGGGCTGGTCGGCAACTGGACGAGAGCTTGGCAGTTCTCATTACTAGTAATGATCCTGTCGACCAGTACTTGGCTCGACATCCCGAGTATTTTTTTTCTCAATCGCCCGAGCATGCCGTAATCGATCCGGAGAATCCCTATGTACTGGCCAACCACTTGCGTGCGGCCTCGTTCGAATTACCTTTGCAATCAGATAAAATTAAACATTTTGGAAACGCGGCCTCTCCAATCACGACGGTTCTTAGTGAAGCCGGCCAGCTTTCTGAAATTGATGGGAAATTCTATTTTGCGGGCGGCCAGAATCCGGCTCATGAAATCAATTTACGACACATGTCGGATGATACGTTCAGTATTGTTTTGGTATCCCGTAAAGAAACTGCTGAACTTCGAGCTGTAAGCGTAGAATCCTATACTGCCCACTACAAACGCATTCCACATCCTACTAACGACTCGGAATTGGCAGGGACACGGAAACAGACCAACGATTACGTGTCACGCCATCAGGAGGTTGCGACTCCGGTTTCTCCGGACTTCGAGCCAGTCAGGCAGCATCGTTTGCCGGACCACTATCAAGTCATCGCTAACGTCGATGCTATTAGCGCTCCGGAGCTAGTCTATCCCGAAGCGGTTTATCTGCACCATGGTGAGACTTATTTCGTACGAGAATTGGATCTGAGCGGCAAAATGGCCTATGTCGAGCGATGTGAGACGGATTATTACACTCAAGCGGTCCTTGAAAGCAATGTGCTCATCACTCAACAACGAACCGAGAAAGACTGGATGGCCGGTTCCTCAAATCTCGCTCACGCGAATGTGTGCTTTGGCGATGTCGACGTCAGTTGGAAGACGGTCGGTTTCAAGAAAATTAAATTCGAGACACGAGAAAATGTTGGTTTCGGTTCCGTTGATATCCCGGCCCAGAATCTGGTGACCACCGCGTTCTGGCTGACTCCCGGTCGATCAATCCGCGCGGCGATGCGCGCTGGTGGCTACCGTACGAGTCAGGCTATTTGCGGCCTGAGGAATCTCGCTGTGGTAGCCCTGCCGATGGTAGCGATGTGTGACAGCCGAGACGTCAGTGGTGTTGTCGACAGTCAGAATTTGGGAACGACGACGTTGATCGTCTACGACCGCTACCCAGGTGGACTGGGATATTGTGAAA
Source organism: Planctomycetaceae bacterium (assembly GCA_002726515.1). GTDB lineage: Bacteria > Planctomycetota > Planctomycetia > Pirellulales > Pirellulaceae. The sequence goes on from PBTE01000020.1 coordinate 42,609, forward strand.
AGGGTTACCAATGTATCGATACCCTGCTGCGAATTTGCCACGAAATCATTGCCGAATGCACCTGTTCCGATGGTTGTCCCAGTTGTGTCGGGTTACCGAACCAGAGCCCAGCAATTCACAGCGATCCGGATTTGTCACGAGGGTACCCGTTCCCCGATAAGCTTGCCACCCAGCAGATCTTGGAACTTCTGCTGGGTAGCGTGGTTCAGGCGGCTGCCGTTTAGGGCAATGGCGATAAGCCCGGCTCCTCTCATGGAACTCGACGAAGCGAACATGGTGATGGCCGCAAGCCCTCGCGTATCGACTTGAGACCTTCGACCGTACCTGTTGAGCGGCACCCTATCTGTCGGACCCGTCAGGGTTTTGCGGAAACGCAGCAAAGACTGGCGTGATTGTGTTGTTCAAGGCACATTGAACCACAGATTCGATCAGGTTAGCCAATTCTTTCAACGAAAAAACACTCGTCGCGACGGGTAACGTCAAGCGAAGACACATCGTAGGGATTCAGCAGGACATCCTTGGGGCTTCAGGGGTGACAAGTACCGGTCAGCTGGCTAGTCGGCCATCGCGTCATCGCTAAGGACGACTCTCTTCCCAGAATTTCAAACAGTTGTCAGTCGTTGTGGCTGCGCTAATGTGTTTGTCAGGTACACCGCGCGACACCCAGCTGTTACATTCGTCACACGTGTCGGAATCTGGGCGGGCTTGGCAGGAAGTTTCGATCTAGTCGACCTTTTGCATAAGACCCGTTTGTTGCTTGTACGATGACTATACTGCGAAGGGAAAACAGGAGGTTTTTCCAAAGTACGGGCAGATTGACGAACACGTGAGTTGCATAAGTCATCTCTTCGGACAAGTCAGTCGAACGAGTCGGATGCTGAAGCAGGACAATTCGCTTGGGAAGGAAATTGGGCAGCGGGGTTGCGCTTCCCTCGCGGCTGCACTGGGGTGGCCGGCTCTTTTTTCTCCTTGTTGGTAGGGTTGTTCTGCTTCATCCGGCTCGTTTTTTTGCTCTCACTCAAAAACCCACAAAATCGGCATTTTCCGAGTTTTCGTAAAACGGGTAAGGTTTGCAGGAAAAATTTCGGTGATGCCGCATGTCGCGCCTTGATCCGGTAATCAAGACTTTCCCATTTTTCCTTGCCCCTTCCCGGCTTAGAACTTACGATTTAGCTGTTGGACAGCCTCGCTGAGCCTGCATGGAATCCTGACCAATAAAGATTTTTCCAAGAGAGTTTCGAGGTAATAGCATGTCGCGTGTTCAGAGACTCTGTATCATCGTGCTGGCAATCGCCGGTTGTTTTGTGAGTATGCCAGCCGGCGCCCAGGATTATGTACTCAACGAGTTATATGGCAACGGTGTGCACGCTTTTTATTCTGGGAATTATGAAGAGGCTTTGAGCTTTTTGGATCAAGCCGTCGAAGAAGGCAGTCGTGATCCACGGGTATTCTATTATCGGGCCCTGACTTTGGACCACGCGGGATTCGAAGAAAAAGCGAAGACAGATTTTCGTCAGGGTGCTGAATTGGAAGCAGCCGATCCCAACGTTTTTCCGGTGAGCCGGTCTTTGGAGCGTGTTCAGGGACAGCGGCGCCACCTGCTGGAGTCGTATCGCCAAAAAAGTCGCTTTGAGGCCCGTCGAAGAAACCGTCTAAGAAATCGAGCCCGATTTAGCGTGCCCGAAGACTCCGTGATACATGATCCCGCCCCGAATGGCCCGGGAAATCCTGATGTGGGCGAAGACGCGTCAGACCCCTTTGTCGGTGACCAGGAGCGTCCTGTGGGAACCGGGCCGGTTCAGCCTGTTCCCGGTCGTGAGGAGTCGACGAAGGATGCTTCAGGAACCGATCAGGGCCTGGAAGATATCAGCGACGACGAAGCCCTGGACATGAACGAGGATGACCCGTTTGGTGATGAAGGTGCGGGGAACGATCCGTTCGGTGATCCGGGCGGTGACGGGGACGATCCGTTTGGAACCACTGATGATGAGGATGAGACAGACCCGTTTGGCACTTCGGATGACGAAGGCGATACGGACCCGTTTGGCACTTCTGATGATGAAGACGATACGGATCCCTTTGGAACGGATGAAGAGGATCCCTTCGGATAAGAAGTTCTTAGCCGCATGGTGCAATTGAAGACCTAGAGATGCTTTCCTTTCTGCAACAGCTATCTCGCCTGGTCCTGTTGGGATTGCTATTGGTCCGTCCGGTCAAGGCACAGGTTGGGCCGTTGATCTCGGATGTCGCACCTCGCGGGATCCAAATTGGCGGAATGACGCTCCTTGACATCAGGGGAGCAGGCCTGAATGCCACAGCTCAAGTGGTGTTACCGTTTCCAGCCTTCACACAAAGGGTCGTCGCGGTTTCAGACGACGGTGGCCACCTGCAGGTGGAGGTTGTCCTTCCCGAGAAAATTACTCCGGGCATTTACCAGCTGTTAGTGGCTACGTCTCAGGGAATTTCTTCTCCCGTGGCTTTTGGTGTAGACACTTTGCCTCAGCGTCGATTTGAAAAGACGATTCAATCGCTGCCGGTGGCTTGCAGCGGTCAAATTTCCGGTAGACAAGTTTTGAGGACCAAGTTTTTCGCCAAGGCTGGGCAGACGATCGTGATCGACGTCGAAGCCCAACGACTAGGATCTGCCTTGCGTCCGGTCGTGCGACTGCTGGACGAACGTGACTCTCAAATTGCCTGGAGCGGAGGACTTCATTCCATTGCAGGAGACGCTCGTTGCAGCACGGTAATACCAAGTGATGCNNANTACACTATCGAACTGCACGACGCCCTTTATGCCGAACTNNAGGCAANCTGGTTTCGTTTGAAGGTAGGCAAGTTGTGGTTTGCAGACCACGTGATGCCGCTCGGTGTNCGGCTGGGANCGGCCACCACGTTTCGACCATTTTCGACCAATCTACCNGACACNGCCCGNTTGGTGTTGCGAACGGACGCACGNGGTCGAANTCAAGTCGNCTGGAACGAGGGGTCTNCTGCGCTGACCGGTGCTTTACCGAGGTATTTTGTAAGCCAGCATCTGGAAATCACTGAAGCACCCACGCGACCTCAAGTCATTGCGACGATTCCCGTCGGGATCAGTGGCCTGCTTGATGAACAAGAGGAGGAGGATGCTTATTGGCTGTCAGTCGACACAGGAACAGTTCTGGAAATCCAAATCTATGCAAATAGAATCGGTTCGCCTCTGGATGGAGTCATCATAGTCCGGAATCACTTGGGCCACGAGTTGGCAGTCGTTGACGACCAAGCCCACACGCGCGATCCGGGTCTGACATTCAATGTTCCCGAAAACACAGACCGGCTTGAAATCGCGGTACGTGACATGAGGGGTCGGGTGCAGAAACCGGCTCCGTATCGTTTAGTGGTGAAGAATGCCAGTGCGCCTCGTGTCCAGTTGTCGGTCGAAACAGACCGCATTCAGGTTCCTGCGGGAGGGAGCCAGATCGTACCGGTCCACGGATACCGTGTGGGAAATGTTAAACCCGTCCGACTGACTGTGGACGGACTCCCTGCCGGTGTGCACGTCGAGAACCATTTTCTTGGTACTGCCAGGAATACAACTTTGGTTCGGTTTACGGCCGAAGAGTCTGGTTTGTGTCACAGTTTAATTCGAATGACTGGTGATTGGCAAACGGACGACGGCCAGGCGACAACCTTGGTGTTGTCACCGGAAACTCAGGTGGGGCGCTATCAACCCCAGTTGCGCAGTGAATTAGGATTCGCCGTTACGGTTCCGGCCGGATTTCAACTAGGTTGGAAATCTTCCCAGGATGACCCTGTCGTGGCAGGTTCGACCTGGGTGACTTCGTTAGCCGTTTCACGGTGGGACGAATTGCCTGGACGAATCCGGCTGACAGTCCTCACCGACCAGCAACTCTCGACAGAACTTGAAGAAAAACAGAGAAACCTCCGCGCGATACGGCTCCTTTCCCCGGTCGAAATTTCACACGATGAGCGGGAAACTCAATTGAAAATCATGGTTCCTCCCGACCTGCCTCCCGGACCGTGGCAGATAGCCTGCCGGGGAGAACTGTTGGCTGAAGACGGAAAAACGGTCCTCGCAACGAATGTTTCTACCGTTCGGCGGATTGAGGTTGTCATGCCATGTGCCCTGCAGTTGACCAGTGCCAGGCACGTGGAAGTCAAGTCAGGCCTGGGGGAGACCGGGAGGTTTCAAGGCCGAATAGAACGGCTCGAAGGTTTTAACCAAGACTTGGAACTCACACTGTCAGGACTGCCGTCTGGTTACGCTGCACCCCGTCTGCGACTGTCGGCCGATGACGATAGGTTCAACTTTCCCATCCGCTTTCCGTATGGAGTGGGAACCGGTGAATTTAAGAATTTGAAACTGGTTGCGATCCTGGCAGCCGGTAGTGACTTCGCAGCTCGGACGACCCGCAGCCGTCCAATTTCTGTCAGCCTGCGAGTAGTCCCGGGAGAGAAACCAGAGGCCGATCAGCCGCTGAAAGTCTTTGAAGATGAAGGGGAGTTCGTGGCACAACTCACCCAGGGTGAAGGAACAGCAAAGCTTGCGATAGACAGGGTCTATTCGGGGCAAGCGAGCATCAAAATCATTGCCAACGAGAAATCCAACGCGAACCTGGATGGATTCGCATACGAGATTTGCGAAAAGCCACGTCCCGGCCAATACCGTTTTCTGCGATTCGCATGGCGAAAGTTGGCAGGACAGACCATTTGCTTGAGCCTGGCCAAGAACGGAAAATTTGGTTCCGACAAGACAAACGCGTTGGGTTATCATGCTGGTACAGAACAACCGTGTTCGCCCCACTTTCTGAAGATTGGAGAGTTTGCCCCACGAGATGAGTTTGTGGTGGTCACGCGAGATCTGTACGCCGATTTCGGAGAATTTATTCTGACAGGCTTTGGGTTTGCTGCAGCGGATCGGTCAGATGCCTGGTTCGACCATGTCTATCTGGGACGGACAATTGTCGATTTTGAACTGGTTGCACCCGGAGAGATTCAAGAGTAGGAGAAAAGTTAGCGGTGCGGATGGGACCAGTGCGTTGTCAGGCGGATGTCCCGGTTTGCTGCCGCAGCTTGAACTGGGACTTGACCCATGCCAGCCAACCGTCGGACGGCACTTGATAAGGCCGGAATTTTTCGAACTCGCCACGTTCCTCACTGTAAAAGATCGCCCGATGCATGCCGAGACGACTCGCTGCGGGAGAGTCCATCAGGCCGGCGGAGTCGGCGGCGCTCATTTGGAACAAGACGCGAGATTCCATGTCTCGCAGCGTCTGACGATCTAACCATCTGCTGGCGGCGGTATAAGTGTCGCACCAGACGAGACAGTGAATTCCAAAGGAAGGGCCCTCACGCAGGATTCTTGTGAATTGGTGCGCTGCACTGACAGGTTGGTCCTCGTCAACACTTGAGAATCCGTAGTCATCTTCGGCGCGTCGCAAACCTCGAAACCGGCCGAGATTGTGGACAAGTAGAAACCAGGGAGCGGCCATCTCATCTTCAGAAGCACTGCGACGATCGAGCTCATCAGCCAATTCCTGGATCAGCTTTTCTGCCTCGCGAGGTGATGCCAGCTCGAACCGGAAACCCCCTTGTTGGATCAAATCGATCCAATCCTTATCAAAGGACGAATCTTTGCGATTCCCATCCAGCAGATAGAAGCGGGCGGGGTCAGCGTCGCCATGGTCACCCGAGGCAGGCATCCCTGCAGCCAAGCTGATGAGACAGTTGGCAAGTACGCCCGTCGCGGCTTCTTCCTGCTGGCCTACTATCAAAAGATTGCTTCCTGCCTGACGTTGGAAGACAGTGCAGGTAGGATCCTGAATTGCCACAGCTGCACCCAACCAGGCACGTGGGGCTAAATCCACCTGTTTTCCCGGTGTTGCCTGGAGCAGTTCTCGTAGCAGTTGATTTTCGCCAGGATCGGCTGAGGCGTTTCCTTCAAATACGATCGGCGGTGTTGTGTGAATGTTTCTTGCTCGGGCCAGTTCTTCAATTTGCCGCAAATACGTTTCACGCTCGTGGTCGGACAGCCACACGACCTGGAACGGATGATTCCCTTCGAAAAGCCCGTTTGCGTTGTTGTAGATGGCATCTCCCGGGCGGCTGAGTAACCGGGCAGCACTGTTTTCTTCGCTGAGAATCAAATGCGAATCGGCTTCACTGCATTGCAGCGCGATGCGGACCGCCATTTGGCCCAAAGTGCTGCGCGCCAGTGAGTAAGCTCCGGCTAGCGTTTGCGAGCCGAGAATCACATGAATGCCGAATGCACGTCCCTGACGCACGAGTCGGTCCAGAAGAAGCGAAGCATCCTGTGCAATTTTGTCGTCCTTAACGAAAAACTCCTGGAACTCGTCGATGATCAACAGAATGCGTGGCATCAACTGGTCAGCCTGGCTGTCACGAAAACCCTTGAGATCCTGAACACCGGCAGAACGAAACAGGTCCCCACGTTGTTGAAGTTCACGATCCAGTCGCTCCAGAACACTCATACCAAACTCACGCTCGCTTTCGATGGCGATGACCCGAGCTTGTGGTAGGCCGAATGTCGCATAGGGCTGGAATTCAACACCCTTCTTGAAGTCGATTAAATAGAAATGGACTTCCTTGAAACCGTAATGTAACGCGGTGTTAGTGATCAAGGCGTGTAATAGAGTCGATTTTCCAGACCCAGTTTTTCCTGCAACGAGCACATGTTGCGAAGTGCCTTGTCCCAGCTGGAGTGTTTGTAGTTTGGTAGCACCCGCTCGGCCAATCGCGACTTCCAGGCCTTCTCGACTGTCGCTGCACCATTGTTTGTTTGGCGGGGGAGCCACCGAAGCAAATGGTACTTCTACACGATTGAAATCCTTGGCATGCTTTCCCACTGCCTTGACAGCGGCAGTGAACACTTCATTTCCTGGTGGAGGATCAATTTCCAGGGGCAGGCTTCCAAGTGATTCGTCTTCCACACGGAACGCATTTTTTTCAGGTTTCAAGCACAAGGAATTGGCTTCCAGGTCACCCAAATCAAAATTTCGCGGGAGTTTCATTTTTGTGTCGCAGCTGATCAAGGTGTAAACGCCGCAACGAGCGCCACTACTGGCGATGCTCACCAACCGCCTGGCGGATTCATCAGAAAAGTTCGAGGGGAAGTTGGCGACGACAAGAATGTGGAATGGCTCGGCCACTTCGCCCGCGTACTGGTTGTATTCCTGGATCGATTCAAACTCATTACGTAAATACTTCTGAATCACGTCCTCCATGTGCTGTGTCAGATCCAACAACCTTTGATTGATGTGGGTTCCCTCGGTCCAGATGCGATTGGACACCAGGCGTTCGTCATAATCGGCAAGGTGCATGAAGGCAGAGAAATTCTGCCCCAGACCGGTCGGATCGATGATGGTGTAGCGAACCTTCCCCGGAGGCATAGCCGTTAGCATGCGCAGCATCGTGTTTTGCATAATTCGGATAGCGGAATCGCGCAGTTCGTCCTCCGCCTTAATCAACAACGAGGGGCATTCGGGGAACGAGAGGACTGCGGGCAGAGAGTATTCGGGCTGCGGAACCAACAGTCGTTCGTCCTGGGGCAGGCCATCATCGAGGTCCGCGAGGGGCAAAGTGTAATGTCCGAAGCGAAGCGCGGGGACGGGTTCAACGGGGTGTTGCCAATCGTCCCAGTCAATCTGCTCCCAGTCAGGAAATTGCTGATTACAATAACGAATCATGCTCTCTACTGCTGTTTGTGGCCCCGAGAATCCAGTGGTCCAGCGGTCTACCAACTGATTCCATCTGTCTTGGTAGTCATTGTGCAGGCTGTCCAATTGTTGTTGATGTTCTTGTGATAATCGCTTCTTTTCCGACTGGTAGTCGGCTTCCATGGTTTCCAACAAGCGAGGATATTTTGCACGGTATGGATCGACGGTTTGTTTCCACGTCCTCTCGATACTTTCGCGTTGATTTTTAAAGTTGTTGAGAGCTTCCTGGAATCGGTTCTCGTAGTCATCCTCGAGTCCACGTGATGCGCGTTCCCATTCGGCGTCGGCTCGATCTAGTTCGGATTTTGTCTGCCGGTCCAAGACTCTCCGTTTTTTTCTTGCTGTTTGTTTAGCGTTGCTGCGCATTGACTCGACCAACGGCTGCGCTCGATTGATCACGTTATCAATTTGACCGACCAGCAGACGGCTTCGTCGGCGAATTTTGCAGTAGATCCAGACCAACGGTGTGGCAATGATCACCTCGGTCCCGATCCAGGTGGCTAAGATTCCCGGCCAATTTGTCAAGCCGGAGCGGTAACCAACCAGGACAGCGGGAAGGGTTCCCAGCAGGAGGAACAAGAACACGAGTCCTTCATCGAGATAGCGACTCAGCGGCTGTGCGGTCAAATCATGAAGTTTCTGATCAGCCTCTGACTTGGCTGCAAGAAACTGTTCCTCCGCCAGGGAACTGTCGGCCGACGCCTCGGGAAGCGGCTGGGGGCTCGATGACAACGAGGAACAACGTAGGCGGTGCAACACATTCTGTACATTTTGTCGCAAGACCTGTAATGCGTACAAGCGCCTGTCACAAGTCTTTCTGTAGTCGGCTAATTCACTTTTGATCTGTTTGGCTGCGATCGCACTGGACGCATTCACGTTCTGTTTGGCACGTGTCCAATTCGATGTGACGGTTTTGAGATCGGCCTCGTTCTGTCGCTGGGACCGACTATTGAATTTTTGCTGTTCCAACTCGAGTTTCTCGAGATCGGTTTCATAACGGGTTCGAGCCAAACCCAGGAGGTTTGTGTATTCCTCGCTGGTGTTTTTACTGTTCTGCTCATACTGTTCTGCCAGCCGGTCGTTGGCCTTTTGGAAACGGTTGTCGGCTTCCGATCTGAGCCTGGCGTGATCCTGTTCAATGACGACTTCGGATTGCCGGCAATCATGAATCAAGCGAGCCAGTCCACGGACTAAGCGGCTTTGCCCAGCGGTTGTTATTTGCGGCGAATTGTCAAACGTCTGGCTCATACTCTTTTAAGTCACGTTCTGCCTTTTCAAGAAGCTCATGCAAACGATTAACAGCCGACAAGGCCATCGCGATTTCCGGTAGCAAAGGTTTCACATGGGATTCTTCGAAATCACTACTCGTCTTATCGTGCCAGTGTTCCTTGGTATTGGTCCAATGTTCGTTCAGATCGCGCGCTGCTCGCTGAAGCCGCGTGGAACTACTCTGGAGATCGCAAATCCTCATTGATTTCCTCATGTGGTGGGGTCGTGTCACGAGGGGCCCCTTGATCTGCCACCTTGAGCGATTGGTTTGAAGCCCGGGCCGGATCAGCGGCACCCCGTTGAGTGTACCGGTCAAGCGCCGCAATGACCCGCTCCAGGGCTGCCACCCCGCGTGCCAAATCGGTGTCAGTGATTTGACTCAGTCTCCCTATTTTTCCTTGAAATTTATCGATTTCATGGTGAAGGCGCTGGCACCACTGCCGGGCGTGCAGAACTTTTTCCTCTGCGAAACGTAGACGCTGCTTGGCCTTTGCCACCTCTTTCTTTTCCTGATAACAAGACGCCTGGTCTTCAGGACGCAGACTAAGTTGAGCCCGCTCAAGGGCGTTGCGAGCCTCATTCAGACGCTCACCAGCGATGCGGACCTGACGTGTCCAGTAGACCGTCCGGCCGTTGACCCATTCCATTCCTCGCCGAGACTCCAATTGGAGAGTCGTCAGGCCATCGCGAACGTCGGACTCAAAGTTCTGTAGAGCGACTTTGAATTGTGCAACTGCACCTATCGAGGTGACATGCGCCGAGCGAGCCATGACTCTCCCCTTCTCTACTATGACTGTAGATAATCCTCGATATGTTCCGCCTTACGCAGCAGGTAGGGCACATGTCGATCGGCTTCTTCCGTGAATTTTCGGATGATGCGCATGTGTTCGTCGAATTTGTCGACGAACTTTCTATGTTCCTGATCGCGCCAAGTAGCTCCCAGAGCTGCCAACTGGTTGGCGAGTGAATTGGAGCGTTCACGTAAATCGTTGTTGAACTTTTTCAGATTGCGTGCGAACTGCCTCAGTTCCTCGGGATCGACCACAGCTTGTGGCATGCCTCACCTCTTCCAGCTTGGACCGTTAGGTTGCAGGAAAAAATTAGACGAGATGAATGAGTGTACTGTTCCTTTTCCAGTCATGTTACAGTCGTCTGTGTGGCGTGTAAAGCATTGCGGGGAGGAGGAAAGGAGACTGCGGGACAATTGGTAAATGAGACTCTAGACGAGCGTACGACAACAAGTGCCTTGGCGAATGCCCCTTCGACAACTCGTCGGCCGATGGCGGACCCGACGATGACCGGTGCCGCTAGTGCTGGGCTGGATTGTGTACAGGCTTCCCTGAGTTTAACTTGGCACCTTTGATCGAGATTTCCATTTCTTTCATCAGCAACTGGATATCTTTCCACACTTCCTTCTTGGCGGGAGGATTTCGTAGCAGGTAGGCTGGATGATAGGTAGCGATGACGCGAATTCCTCGATAATTGTGAAAACGACCGCGCAACCGACCGATGGTTTCCGTGGTCTGAAGCAGGTTCGCGGCCGCCACTGCACCCAGGCAACACAAAAATTCCGGCTGGATGGCCTCCAGTTGCCGCTCGAAGAATTGGAAACAGTTTTCGGCTTCTTCGGGACTCGGGTTGCGATTGCCTGGTGGTCGGCATTTGAGCACATTCAGGATGTAAACATCTTCGCGGCTTAATCCCATCCCTTTGGTGATGATGTCGTCAAGCAAACGGCCTGCTCGGCCGACGAATGGTTCGCCCTGGCGGTCCTCGTCGGCACCGGGCGCTTCACCGAAAAAGCACAGGCGGGCTGCCGGGTTTCCAACCCCAAAAACAGTTTGCGTCCGCGTCGCGGCCAGTTCGGCACAACGATCGCAGTTGGCGACCTCTTGCTGAATCACCTTGAGTTCCTGCAGTCGTTGCTGTTGACTTCGAGCCTCACGCGCGATGGAATCCTCCTGTAACGTCTTGTGTGAAGCCTCAGCAACTGCGGGGTCCGTGTCCTTCGATGGAGAAGCCATATCCGCCGATTCCGTGGGTGTGGTCAGGTCTAAAACGGTGTTCCGGAACTGATTCCGAGCGATTTGCATGATGCCAGCACGTTGCATGCTTTGTAATTGCTGTAACAACGCCCGACGCAGGCTTAGGGAAGCAGGAAAATCGCTTTCGGCCATGTTATGCTCGGCAGAGTTTACCCAGGACGCCTAAAACAACCACTTCTAACATATCCGGCCCCGTCCTCAGCGCGAAGGACCGGTAGGTATTCAAGTGGTGAAACTGATCGATGACAAGCTATAATCGTAGCTGATAAAGAACCCCTCGAGAAGCATGATGCCCGCCCCTCAAGTTGTCATCGTCGGTCGCCCGAACGTCGGGAAGTCAAGCGTGTTCAATTGGCTTGCCGGGAGACGTCTGGCCATTGTCGATGATGTGGCGGGAGTCACCCGGGATCGAATGACCTACCTGATCCACCATGAAGAGACTTTTTTTGAATTGGTTGACACAGGTGGCATGGGGGTTAACGACGTAGATAATCTGACCAAGGAGATCCAGGAACAAATTGAACTGGCCATCGAGTCGGCGGATGTCATTCTGCTGGTGGTGGACACGAGATCCGGGCTGGTTCCTTTTGACGAAGAAGTCAGCAAACGGCTACGTTACACGGACAAACCGATCTTGTGTGTAGCAAACAAGACGGACAACGAATCATTGGACTCTCAAGCTGACGAGTTCTACCGTCTCGGTCGCGGCAAACTGATTGCGGTCAGCACCAGGGCCAACCGTCGTCGCGAAGAGTTGTTTGAACTGATTGTTCAGCGGCTACCCACATCCTCCGGCACGGAAGTCGAATCGCAGGGGGATCCGCTGATGAAAATTGCTATTGTGGGACGTCGAAACGTTGGCAAGAGCACTTTTGTCAACACGCTGGCGCGGGCCGAGCGAATGATCGTGAGTGAAGTAGCCGGCACCACGCGGGATAGTGTTGATGTGCGTTTCGAACTGGATGGAAAAGGCTTCGTAGCTATCGATACAGCCGGACTTCAACGCAATAAAAGTGTCAAAACCGATGTCGATTTTTATAGTATGCACCGCGCCAAAAGAAGTATCCGCCACGCGGATGTGACACTCATGTTTTTTGATGGTTCTGAGCGCATCAGTAAAGTTGATAAGCATCTTTGTAATTACATCGTTGATCAGTACAAGCCCTGTATTTTCGTGGTCAACAAATGGGATCTTATGAGGAATCAGATGCCGACGAGCAAGTGGGTCTCTTACCTGCGCGACACGTTCCAAACGATGTGGTATGTTCCCATCGCGTTTGTGACGGGACAGACGGGAAAGAACGTCAAGGCACTGGTCAACCATGCCCAGAACCTGTTCAAACTTTCATCAGAGCGTATCGCAACATCGGACCTGAACAAGTTGATCCGGCTCGCACTTGATCGCAATCCGCCTCCGATGTTTCAGAATCGACGCCCAAAAATTTATTATGCGACGCAGGTCGGTATCCAGCCTCCGACAATCGTCTTGGTATGTAATATGCCAAGCGCATTTTCGTCGCAGTACCAACGCTATCTTTTGGGCGTACTTCGTGACCAACTGGAATTCGGGGAAGTTCCAATCAAACTCTATCTCACTACGCGTCGTCGCGAGGACACTCGCGAGGACGTTACCACCAAGAAAAATGCGGCCATCCCTGATCAAGCGTCAAAGGGTTGATCGACCGCACTTTAGTTGCTGACAACGAGTTGGTGAGTGGGAACACGGGCAGCAGGATTTCCTTGATGGTCAGTCAGCGTAGCATGGTGCGTGGCCATCTCTACTTGCCCGTTTCCACCCCTGTACGGGATAATGGTTATGTCAGTGCAGCGAAAATCAA